>NZ_RJVR01000246.1 GCF_003999195.1 Streptomyces soli | reverse complement strand
CGGCATGCCGGCCGCCCGGCAGCCGCAGCCCGCCGTCCGACTGCCCGCCGCTGGTGCCGCCCGCCCCGGCCGCCCTGGCCGTGGAGCCGTGCGGCTTGGGGTCGTCGCCGGAGCCGCCCACGCTCATGCAGCCGGTCACGGCCAGTACGGGGAGGAGCAGGGCGGCGGCGGTACGGAGCGGGGTCACGGGGGCACCTCGATGGGCTGGAGTCGGCGGCTTCGCGCTGCCCAACGGGCTCCAGGCCCCTCCGGTAACGTTGGCCGCAGCGGCAGGAGTGGTGGATGAGCGGAGCTGATTCCCAGATGGCGGTGAGCCCCACGGCCCCCGCGCGCCCGCCGTCGCCCCTCCGCGGCCAGGGCCCGGCCGTCGCGGTCGTCGCGCTCGGCGGCGCCATTGGCGCGTGCGCCCGCTACGGCGCCGGGCTGCTGTGGCCGACGGCTACCGGGACCTTCCCCTGGACGACCTTCGGGGTCAACGCGCTGGGCTGCGCCGTCATTGGCGTGTTCATGGTCGTCATCACCGAGATCCGCCCCGCCCACCGTCTCGTACGGCCGTTCTTCGGCACCGGGGTGCTCGGCGGCTTCACCACCTTCTCGACGTACGCGGTCGACATCCAGCGCCTCGTCGACCACGGCCGGGCGCCCCTCGCCCTCGCCTACCTCGCGGCGACCCCGGTGGCAGCGCTGCTGTCCGTATGGGCCGCGGCGGCCCTCACCCGCCGGACCGTGAACCTGCGTGGCGGAAGGACCCGATGAGACTCAGCGGCCCCGCTCTGCGGGTCACGATCGTCACCGGCGAGAACGACACCTGGCACCACCGACCCCTCTACAGCGAGATCGTCCACCGCGCCCGTGCCGCCGGGCTGGCCGGTGCCTCCGTCTTCCGGGGCATCGAGGGCTTCGGCGCGTCCTCGATCGTCCACACCTCCCGGCTGCTGTCGCTCAGCGAGGACCTGCCGGTCGCCATCGTCATCGTCGACAGCGAGGACCGCGTCCGCGCCTTCCTCCCCCAGCTCGACGAGCTGGTCACCGAGGGCCTGGTCATCCTCGACGCGGTCGAGGTCATCACGTACACCGGAAGGAAGCCCGGCGCGTGAACTGGCTGCTCGTCATCGCCGGCGCCGCGATCGGCGCCCCGCTCCGCTATCTGACGGACCGTACGGTCCAGTCCCGGCACGACACCCTCTTCCCCTGGGGCACTTTCACCGTCAACATCACCGGCTGCCTGCTCCTCGGCCTGATCACCGGCACCGTCTCCCCGCACGTACAGCTCCTGCTCGGCACCGGCCTGTGCGGGGCCCTGACCACGTACTCGACGTTCTCGTACGAGACCCTGCGGCTCGCCGAACAGGGAGCCCGGCTCTTCTCCGTGCTGAACGTCGTCGCGAGCCTCGTGGCGGGCCTGGGCGCGGCCTTCGCGGGCGCGGCGGTGGCGACTGCGGTGTGGGGAT
This sequence comes from Streptomyces soli, assembly GCF_003999195.1. Classification (GTDB taxonomy): domain Bacteria; phylum Actinomycetota; class Actinomycetes; order Streptomycetales; family Streptomycetaceae; genus Actinacidiphila; species Actinacidiphila soli. The sequence goes on along the minus strand of NZ_RJVR01000246.1, from coordinate 21,863 downwards.
AGGTGCGGGGCTGGGGCTCCAGAGGGCCCGCAGGGCGGACAATGGCCGTGTGCTGGAGATGTCGCGCGATGCGTTCGAGGAACTGGTAAGCGATGCGCTGGACCGGATCCCGCCGGAACTGGCCCGGGTGATGGACAACGTGGCGGTGTTCGTCGAGGACGAACCCGACCCGTCCGCGACCGATGAAGCGGGGTTGCTCGGGCTGTACGAGGGCACGCCGTTGACCGAGCGCGGCGAGTGGTACGCGGGCGTGCTGCCGGACCGGATCACCATCTACAAGGGCCCGATCCTGCGCATGTGCGACTCGCAGGAGGAGGTCGTGGAGGAGGTCGCCACGACCGTCGTCCACGAGGTGGCCCACCACTTCGGCATCGAGGACGAGCGGCTGCACGAGCTGGGCTGGGGCTGACGTCCGACGCCCCAAGGCGAACGTCTCAAGGCGAACGCATGCGCCGGGCATATCGCGGCAGCCTTACGGGCATACGTGGGCAATGGTCGGCGATCTGCCCAACAGCTTCCAGCGCATCCGTTCCCTGCCCGCCACGATCAAGGCCCGCTACCAGGCCCGGCACGCCGAGCCCACGCTCTCCCTCAGCCAACCAGCCCATCCCTGTATCCGCGCGTTCGCGCTGCTCGCCGTCACGCTGATCGGCAGCTGGCTCGGCCTGGTCGTGCTCGGCGGCATCAGCGAGCCGGTCGGGCCGATGAACACCCGGATGTCGCTGCACCCCTCCTGGACCGGCGACACGAAGGTGAACGTCTCGCCGCTCGGCGCCCTGGTGTTGGACAGCCACGACGGCCCGCTGCGCCTCCAGGTCGACGTCAACGCCCTCGACCCCGTGCGCGCCCAGACCCTGGTGAAGCACCCCGAGCGGATCAGCGGCCTGGAGGGCGAGGTCACCCACGACGTCCGGCGCAGCTTCGTCCAGCTCGGCGCCACGTCCGCCGGCGCCGTCCTGATCGGCGCGACCGCCCTGGGCCTGGCGGTGTACCGCAGGCCGCGCCGGGCCCTGGCCGCCGGCGGGCTGGCCTTCGTCCTGCTGGTGGCCAGCGGCGGGGTCGCGTACGCGACATGGAACCCGAAGTCCGTCCTGGAGCCGAAGTTCTCCGGGCTGCTGAGCAGCGCGCCCTCGGTGGTGGGCAACGCCCGCAGCATCGTCAGCGACTTCGACGTCTACCAGCAGGAGCTGGCCCGGCTGGTGACCAACATGACCAAGCTGTACGACGCGGCCTCGACCCTGCCCGCGTACAACCCGGACCCGAGCACGCTGCGGGTGCTGCACGTTTCGGACATCCACCTCAACCCGGCGGCCTGGGAGATCATCCGCTCGATAGTGTCCGAGTACAAGATCGACGTGATCATCGACACCGGCGACCTGATGGACCACGGCACCGCCGCCGAGAACGGCTTCACCTCCAGCATCCCGGACCTCGGCGCTCCCTACGTCTACGTACGCGGCAACCACGACTCGCTCAGCAGCCAGAACTCGGTCGCGAGCCGCAAGAACGCGTACGTCGTCGACAACAGCAATTCCGTGACCGTCAAGGGCCTGCGGATCGCCGGCATCGGCGACCCGCAGTTCACCCCCGACCGCTCCGTGGCCGCCGCCGGTGACCCGGCCGAGCAGGCCGCCGGGCAGCAGCTGGCCGCCGCGATCAGGAAGCAGAACGCGACCGGCCACAAGGTCGACATCGCCATCGCCCACAACCCCGTGGCCGCCCAACAGGTCGACGGCACCGTCCCGCTGATCCTCAGCGGCCACCTCCACCACCGCGACATCACCACCCTGAGCAAGGGCAGCCGGCTGATGATCGAGGGCACGACGGGCGGCGGCGGTCTGCGGGCGGTCGAGGGCACCACCCCGCAGAAGATCATGGCCTCCGTGCTCTACCTGGACCGCGACACGAAGAAACTGCAGGCCTGGGACGAGATCACGCTCGGCGGCCTCGGCCTGACCACGGCGGAGGTGAGCCGGCACCTGCCGGCGGAGGTGAAGCCGGGCGCCTCGCCGTCGCCCGGCGGGTCCTCCTGAAACGTCCCATAACCGTTTTGGCGATACCGAGCGGCATCCCATATGCTTCACACGCCCGCGACGGCCGCAAATTCGCCCGGCGGGCCATCGGCCCTCATCGTCTAGTGGCCCAGGACGCCGCCCTTTCAAGGCGGTAGCACGGGTTCGAATCCCGTTGGGGGCACCACAAAAGAAGCCATGCCGTTCGTCGGCTGCCTCCTCGCGGGGTAGCCGACGAACGGCATGGCTTTTGTTACTTCTGCGCGGCGGATGAGGGCGAGCAGAGGTAGAGCCACTCGGGCTGGTAGTCCGTCCGGATGCAGTGGGCCCGGACCCAGGCGGCGACCGAACGGCCCGGAGCGGTGGGGGCGCCGCCGAGCACGACGTAGCGCACCTGGCCGGTGGCCACCAGGTTCCGGAACTCCGTACGGGTCGGGCTGGGCACGGCACCGGTGAAGCCGCCCATCGGGAGCACCTTCGCGCCCTCGTAGAGGATGTACGCCGAGGCGGACCGCCAGCTCGTGGTGGCGAACAGGAAGCGGGCGCCGTTCTGGCGGGCGCGGGTGTAGTCGAGCAGCCGTTGTTGCTCGGCGTTGAGCCCGCTGTGGCTGCCGCCGGTGGACTGCTTGCCGGAAGGGGGCGCCGAGTGGGCGGACTCTTGGCCCTTGGCCTTCCCTATCTGTGCCTCGATCGGGTCCGAGGCGCCTCCGGCCATAGCCGGAGCGGGCTTTTTCGTGGTGGGATGGAGGGTCACCGGACCGGCCGCGCCCATGCCGGAGTGCCCGTACTTCGGGTTCAGCACCGAGGACGCCCACGCGGCGGACGGCAGCAGCATCGCGGCGAGTCCCACACCGAGGCCCAGAACGGCCATCCGCCGCCGCGCGCTTCGGCGGGACACGGCCAGCAGCACCAGTGACGCTGCGCCGAGGACAACCGCGGCCGGGGCCAGCCACGGTATGAAGGTGGGGAATTGCTGCGCGACGAACGCCGACCAGACCACCGTGCTCACCACAGCCGTCGGCAGCGCCCACGCCCGGCCGCGGTTGCCGCTGCGCCAGGCGCGCCAGAACTGCACCATCCCGGCGCCGAACAGGGCTGCGATCGGCACGCCGACGACACCCATGTAGTACGTGTGTCTGCCGACCGCCCCGGCGCTGAACACCATGAAGTACGTCGCCAGCCACACTCCCCACATCAGGAAACCCGCCCGCAAGGGGTCCTCCCGCGGCCTGCCGCGCCGCCACGCCAGTCCGCACACCGCCGCGAGCGCTGCCGCCGGATACAGCCAGCCGATCTGCGTGGCCAGCGACTTACCGAACATCTTTCCCCAGGCCGCGAGACTCTGGCTGGAGCTGGGCGCCGGTGTGGCGCCGGCCATGACCGACGCCGAAACGCTGCCGGTGTCCTTGGCGCTGACGCCCAGTGAGGAGAAGCGGTTGAGGAAGTTGTAGCCGGCGGCCATGCTGACCGCCGAGTTGTTGGTCGTGCCGTCCATGTACGGGCGGTCCTTGGCCGGGGTCACCGTCACCAGCAGCACCCAGGACGCCGACACCGCCAGGCACACGGCGCCCGCCACCGCCAGGTGCGCCAGCCGGCGGCGCAGCGCGGTCGGGGCCGACACGGCGTAGAGCAGCCCGAGCGCGGGAAGTACCGCCCAGGCCTCCAGCATCTTGGCCTGGAAGCTCAACCCCACCCACATCCCGGCCGCCAGCAGCGGCCGCAGCCGGGCCTCGCGTGCCGCCCGCAGTGTGGCGTCGGCGGCCAGCAGCAGGAGCAGGGTGAACGCCGGGTCCTCGACCGTGGTACGGAACAGCCCGGCGATCACCGGGGTGAGGGTGAAGGCGCCCGCCGCGAGCAGAGCCGCGTTGACGCCCGCCCAGCGGCGTACCGCCCGGTACAGCACCGCCACGCTCAGCACACCCTCGATGACCTGCGGCAAGGTCAGCGACCACGGATGGAAGCCGAAGATCCGCGCGGACAGCGCCTGCGGCCACAGGAAGCCCGGCAGTTTGTCGATGGTGATCGTATTGCCGGGGTCGAACGATCCGAACAGGAAGCCCTTCCAGCTCACGGTCATGCTGCGCGCGGTCTCGGCGTAGAACGAGTGGTATCCGCTGTGCTGGATGTCCCAGGTGAACAGCACGGCGGCAACCGCGAGGATGACCAGCAGCGTCGGCCGGGCGTGCGCGGGCTGATCCCTTGGCGACCGCCATCGGATCGCGGCGCGGGCGACGATACGGGGGCGCGTGCGCTGGGCGGATCCAGCGGGCACATCGGGCACGGTGGTGCTGAGCATGGACGGACCTTCCGGGGGGCGACGTAGCTCGCGTCAGCCCGAAAGACGGCCAAGGCACCCGGTGAGATCCATCCGCGCGGTAAGAATTGGGCAAGTACATGTGTGCGAGGGTTCAGCCATGCGGGCTCCAAGCCGGTCCCGCTGGCCTGCCCGTAGGCCTGCCTAGAAGGCACCTGGGGGCGGCTACGGCTTGTCGGGGCCGATGAACATCTGGATGGCGGTCGCGGCGGCCCCGCGCGCCCACTCCTCGAAGGGGAGCGGGCGGGTGAGCAGTTCGCACTCCTTGGCGGCGCCGAAGGCGGCGGTGGCGAAGGCGGCACGGATCTGCTCCTCGAACAGGTCGTACGCGGTGAGTCCCTCGCCGGAGATGACCACGCGCCCGGGCCCCAGAAGGTTGACCACGGCCGCGATGCCGGTCCCGATGGCGTACCCGGCCCGGGCGTAGGCCTCACGTGCCCCCGGGTGGCCCGAGCGCGCGAGGGCGAGCGCATCCTCCGCCGTGGCGACGGGCTCCCCGGTCACCTCGCGGATCCGCCGGACGATGGCGGGGTCGGCGGCGATCGCCTCCACACAGCCGGAGTTCCCGCAGTGGCAGGGCGGCCCCGTCGGGTCGATGGGCAGGTGGCCGATCTCGCCGGCGACGCCGTGCGCCCCGGCCACCACCCGCCCGCCGACGACCAGACCGCAGCCGATTCCGGCACCGACCGTGACCAGCGCGAAGGTATCCGCGCCCACCCCGGCGCCGAACCACTGTTCGGCGACGGTCAGCGCCCGTACGTCGTTGTCGACGACGGTCGGCAGTCCGGTCGCGCCCCGCACCAGTTCAGCCAGCGGTACGTCCCGCCAGCCCAGGAAGGGCGAGTAGTGGACCATACCCACCTCGCGGTCGACGTCGCCGGACACGGCCACGCCCACCGACTGGACGGGCACGCCGTAATCCTCGGCGGCCGTGCGGAGTTCGGCGGTGAGCGCGCTGATGACCTCCAGGACGGCGGCCGGTTCGCGCGTGTCAAGCGAGACGTGCCGGGCCCCGCGGATGCGGGCGGTCAGGTCGGCGAGGACACCGATCGCCTCGTCGCCGGTCACCTTTATTCCGATGAAGAACGCCCGCCCCCCGTCCACCCGGAGAGGATTGGCCGGCCTCCCGAGCGCCGCGCCCTTGGCCCCCTCGGCCGCCTCGACCAGATAGCCGGCGTCCAGCAGCGGACGTACCGCCTTGGTGATCGCGGCGGACGACAGTCCCGTACGGCGGCCCACCTCCACGCGGGAAACCGGGCCCTGGGTGAGGACCGTGGTGAACACGAGCGTCGCGGCCGGCGTGCTCACCGGGAACGGCTCGAGGGGAGGACGGGAAGCCATGGCGGGAAAGGTAGAGGCTTTCTTTTCCTCTGTCAATAAAGGAAACAAGACTCTTAGCATTTACAACAGATAGCTGAATTTCCCTTGGATTCTCAGACCGTCCAGGGGGTTGACAAGCATTTGGTAGGCCAGTGCGGCCCCTACGACCCTTCGTAGTCGTCTTCCGCCGGGACGATTCGTACGTGCCGACGGGGGCAGACGGTCCTCTATGTACGCACCGCCGGCCGGTCCCCAGCCGCGCTCCGGCGCCTGGCACACCCGCGAGGAGTACGACACCGGCACCGCCGCAGGTCACGGACCGGGCCACCAGAGCGACGGGCCGCCACCCGTACGACGGGAGACGGGGCTCCGCGAACCCGACGAGGTGCCCCACGACAGCCGCCGCCTCAGGCCCCACGAGATCCGGGACTACGGCAGCCGGCCCGCCGGCTCCGGCGACGCCGAGCGGATCAGGACAGAAAATAAGGCGGACGGGGCATGACCTGGGGTCTGATACGCTGATCCAGCGACGTCAGGCCACCAGAGCGTGACACCGCGGGGCCCCGCAGGGGGCACACAAAACGTGTGCGAGACTAGTGCTCGCATCGCACAGCAAGGTCCTGTGGAGCAGTTTGGAGTGCTCGCCACCCTGTCAAGGTGGAGGCCGCGGGTTCAAATCCCGTCAGGACCGCTGCGGCTGGGTAGCTCAGTTGGTACGAGCGACCGCCTGAAAAGCGGTAGGTCGCCGGTTCGACCCCGGCCCCAGCCACCGCACGACGTAGGGCCCGTCCTCGGACGGGCCCTACGTCGTTCTCTTCCGGCCAGTCCCGCGATTGAGGACACAGAAAAAGCTGTTCGCCGCGGAGCCGCACCGGATGCGATCCTGGACGGCGGTATGTCTACGCAACCTCGCGGCGAAGCCGCGCCCGCCTTCGCCGACCTCGGCGCCCGCCTCTCCGACCTGACCCTGCGCGACGCGCAGCAGCTCGGCCGCCGCCTCGAAGGCGCCCGCCGCATCCGCAAGCCGGAGGCGCGGGCCGCCGTGCTCGCCGAGCTGAGCGGCGAGATCGACAAGGCCGAGGCCCGGGTCGCGCAGCGCCAGGCGGCCATACCCCGGATCACATATCCGGAGCAGCTTCCGGTCAGCCAGAAGAAGGACGACATCCTCGCCGCCATCCGCGACCACCAGGTCGTGATCGTCGCGGGCGAGACCGGCTCCGGCAAGACCACCCAGATCCCCAAGATCTGCCTTGAGCTGGGGCGCGGCGTCCACGGCCTGATCGGCCACACCCAGCCCCGCCGCATCGCGGCCCGTACGGTGGCCGAGCGCGTCGCGGAGGAGCTCAACACCCCGCTGGGCGCCGCTGTTGGCTGGAAGGTCCGCTTCACCGACCAGGTCGGCGACAGCACCCTGGTCAAGGTCATGACCGACGGCATCATGCTCGCCGAGATCCAGACCGACCGCGAGCTGCGCCAGTACGACACGATCATCATCGACGAGGCCCACGAGCGCAGCCTCAACATCGACTTCATCCTGGGCTACCTCGCCCAGCTCCTCCCCCGCCGCCCCGACCTCAAGGTCGTCATCACCTCGGCCACCATCGACCCGGAGCGCTTCTCCCGCCACTTCGGCGACGCCCCGATCATCGAGGTCAGCGGCCGTACGTATCCCGTCGAGGTCCGCTACCGGCCGCTGCTGGCAGAGGACGCCGATGATGACGACCGCGACCAGATCACCGCGATCTGCGACGCCGTCGACGAGCTTCAGGCGGCCGGCCCCGGCGACGTCCTGGTCTTCCTCTCCGGCGAGCGTGAGATCCGCGATACCGCGGACGCGCTCAACAAGAAGCAACTGCGCTTCACCGAGGTCCTGCCCCTTTACGCGAGGCTGTCCTCCGCCGAGCAGCACCGGGTCTTCCAGCAGCACACCGGCCGCCGCATCGTCCTGGCGACCAACGTCGCCGAGACCTCCCTCACCGTCCCCGGCATCCGGTACGTGATCGACCCGGGCACCGCCCGCATCTCCCGCTACAGCCACCGCACCAAGGTCCAGCGCCTCCCCATCGAGCCGGTCAGCCAGGCCAGCGCCAACCAGCGCAAGGGCCGCTGCGGCCGTACGTCCGACGGCATCTGCATCCGGCTCTACAGCGAAGATGACTTCGAGTCCCGCCCCGAGTTCACGGACGCCGAGATCCTCCGTACGAACCTGGCCTCCGTCATCCTCCAGATGACCGCCGCCGGGCTCGGCGACATCGCCCGCTTCCCCTTCCTCGACCCGCCGGACAGCCGCCACATCAAGGACGGCGTCCAGCTTCTGGAGGAGCTCGGGGCGCTCGACCCCAAGCAGAAGGACCCCAAAAAGCGGCTCACGCAGCTGGGCCGCAAGCTCTCCCAGCTGCCCGTCGACCCCCGCCTGGCCCGCATGGTCCTGGAGGCCGACCGCAACAACTGCGTACGCGAGGTCATGGTCATCGCGGCCGCGCTCTCGATCCAGGACCCCCGCGAGCGGCCCTCGGACAAGCAACAGGCCGCCGACGAGAAGCACCGCCGCTTCGCCGACGAGACCAGCGACTTCCTCGCGCTGCTCAATCTCTGGAACTACGTGCGCGAGCAGCAGAAGACGCTGTCCTCCTCCGCGTTCCGCCGCATGTGCCGCACCGAGTTCCTGAACTACCTGCGGATCCGCGAGTGGCAGGACATCTACAGCCAGCTCCGCTCGGTCGCCAAGACCATGGGCATCCACATCGCCGAGAGCCGCGACGCCGCCAATCCACAGCATGTGCACACGTCACTGCTGGCCGGGCTGCTCTCCCACATCGGCCTGAAGGACACCGACAAGAACAACGAGTTCCTGGGCGCCCGCAGCGCCAAGTTCGCGGTCTTCCCCGGGTCGTCCCTCTTCAAGAAGCCGCCGCGCTGGATCATGTCGGCCGAGCTGGTGGAGACCTCCCGGCTCTGGGCCCGGGTCAACGCGAAGATCGAGCCCGAGTGGGTCGAGCCGCTGGCCGAGCACCTGGTGAAGCGCACGTACAGCGAGCCGCACTGGGAGCAGAAGATGGCCGCCGTCATGGCGTACGAGAAGGTGACGCTGTACGGCGTCCCGCTCGTCGCCCAGCGGAAGGTCAACTACGGGCGGATCGACGCCGAGACCAGCCGCGAACTGTTCATCCGCCACGCCCTGGTCGAGGGCGACTGGCGTACCCACCACCAGTTCTTTCACGACAACCGCAAGCTGCTCGCGGAGGTCGAGGACCTGGAGCACCGGGCCCGGCGCCGCGACATCCTCGTCGACGACGAGACGCTCTTCGACTTCTACGACCGGCTGATCCCCGAACACGTCGTCTCCGGCGCGCACTTCGACTCCTGGTGGAAGCACAAGCGCCACGAGGAGCCGGAGCTGCTCAACTTCGAGCACTCCATGCTGATCAACGAGAGCGCGGAGGCCGTCACCAAGGACGACTACCCCGACTCCTGGCGGCAGGGCGCGCTCAAGTTCCGTGTGACGTACCAGTTCGAGCCCGGCTCGGACGCGGACGGCGTCACCGTCCACATCCCGCTCCAGGTGCTCAACCAGGTCACGGCCGACGGCTTCGACTGGCAGATCCCGGGGCTTCGGGCGGAGGTCGTGACCGAGCTGATCCGCTCGCTGCCCAAGCCGATCCGCCGGCATTACGTACCCGCGCCGAACTACGCGAAGGCCTTCCTGGACCGCGTCGTACCGGTGCAGAATCCCCTGCCCGAGACGCTGGCGCGTGAGCTGCAGCGGATGGTGGGCGTGCCGGTCGCGCCCGAGGACTTCGACCTCGGCAAGATCCCGGATCACCTGAAGATCACCTTCCGGGTCACCGACGAACGCAAGCGCAAGCTCGCCGAGGACAAGGACCTGGACGCCCTCAAGCTGAGCCTGCGGCCGAAGACCCAGGCCGCCATCTCCAAGGCCTTCGAGGCCGCCGCCGAGTCCCCCGTCGAGCAGCGCACCGGCCTGAAGCAGTGGACCATCGGCACCCTCTCCCGCACCTTCGAGACCCGGCGGGCCGGCCAGCCGATCAAGGCGTACCCGGCGCTGGTCGACGAGGGCGAGTCCGTTTCCGTACGTCTCTTCGACACCGAGGCCGAGCAGACCGAGGCCATGTGGCGCGGCACCCGGCGGCTCATCCTGCTCAACGTGCCGACCAACCCTGCGAAGTTCGCCACCGACCGGCTCACCAATCAGGACAAGCTCGCCCTGTCCCGCAACCCGCACGGCTCCGTCGCCGCCCTCTTCGACGACTGCGTCACGGCCGCCGCCGACCGGCTCATCGCCGACCACGGCGGCCCCGCCTGGGACGAGGAGTCCTTCCGCAAGCTCTTCGACTCCGTACGCGCCGACCTGGTCGAGCTCACCATCCAGACCATCGCCCGCGTCCGCCAGATCCTCGCCGCCTGGCAGGCCTGCGAACGCCGCCTGAAGGCCACCACGAGCCTCGTCCTCGTCCCCAACCTCGCCGACGCCAGGGAACACCTCGGGAGCCTCGTACACCCCGGTTTCGTGGCCGACACGGGTCTGCGCCGCCTACCGGAGCTCCTGCGCTACCTCGTCGCCGTCGACCGCCGCCTCCAGCAGATGCCGGCCGCCGCCCAGCGCGACACCTCCCGTATGGAGAAGGTCCGCGAAATCCAGGCCGAATACGCCGACCTCCTCGCCGCGCAACCCCCCGGCCGCCCCGTCCCACCCGCCGTCCGCGACCTCCGCTGGATGATCGAAGAACTCCGCGTCAGCTACTTCGCCCACGCCCTCGGCACCGCCCACCCCGTCTCCGACAAGCGCATCTTCAAAGCCCTCGACGAAGCCTGGGGATGAGGCCCGCGCAACGGGTTCGCTTCCACCCCCTGACCTGCTGTACAGTCTCTCTCGCAGCCAAGGAAGTGCGGCTGCGAAACACCTGGTCCTGTGGAGCAGTTTGGAGTGCTCGCCACCCTGTCAAGGTGGAGGCCGCGGGTTCAAATCCCGTCAGGACCGCAGTAAGAGGACAACGGCCCGCATCCCGTCTCGGGGGCGGGCCGTTGTGTTGCCCGGAGGCCGCGCCCGCGGCGCCGGCCGCAGACGGGACGCAGTAAATCCCGTCAGGACCGCAGTAGCAGGCAGGACGGAGAGGCCCGGATCCCCTGGATCCGGGCCTCTCCGCGTGGTACGCCTGGCACATGGCGACGGGGCGAGCTCAGAGGCGGCAGAGAAGCCGGGCACAGGAAGTTCCACTACCGTACGAGCCTGAGCAGGGACAAGAGCCGTGGGTGTGATGGGTGTCACGCGATAAGTTTCGACTGTGGGGGAACCTGAGCCCTCCTGTGGAACCGTCAATTTAATATGTGCAATTGCACGTCCCCGACGGGAACACAGGGAACGCACAGCAAAGGCCCGCGAAGGGCCCGCAGGCCGTCCACGAGCCATCCCCGAGTAGCCCTCGGGCACAAAAAAAATCGCACCGGACCCGGCGGAGTCCGGTGCGATCAACGCAACCGTTGGGCTTCCCTGATGGGGGCAGGGGTCCCGGTAGAGCAAGCGAGCCGTCGGGGTGGGGGCCCCGGGGAACGCCCGTTGTGGCAGGTCAGACCTCGCTGCGCTGCTGCGGAATGCCCGCCAGCAAGGCACGGACCTCCGCTTCGCGGTAGCGACGGTGACCGCCGAGCGTACGGATGGACGTGAGCTTGCCAGCCTTGGCCCAGCGCGTGACCGTCTTCGGGTCCACCCGGAACATGGTGGCAACCTCAGCGGGGGTCAGCAGCGGCTCGGCATCAGGGGTGCGAGCGGTCATGAGCGGCCTCCTCGAGAGAACCGAACCAACACGGTTCTTTCCTCTAAATTCTGCACCTTGACCCGCGTTGCCCGAAATGGCGGACGCGGGCCGAGTCGGTAATAGGACGAACGGCTTGTCCTCGGCACTACAACTACACCATCTGTCCAGCCGTGTCGGCCAAACCGATGGATTTGCCCTCTCAGGTGTCGAACCTCGGTAGACCCGCAAAGACCACGCCATAACGGACAGTCACTCCAGAGTGACGATCAGTCACAGCGGTCCCACGAGCCACAGCCGAACCCTCAAGGAGTGTGATGCCGGGCGAGCCGTACAAACATGGACACAGGGGACCTACTGGACCCCTTGTCCCATATTGTCATGAGGGGTGGGTGTCTCGGCAAGGGCGTCAAACGTGCTCTTCGTCACCCTTGGGCCAAAGCTCCGAGTCGGGACCAAGGTCCCGACGCCCCATCAACTCGCGTACTGGAGTTCGCGAACGCCGCGCCAGCGCTCCGTGAGCCGCTCGTACGCCTCGCCGGCCGCGTCGGTGTTTCCGTCACGCAGAGCGGCCAGTCCTTCGGCCACGTCGGCGGCCGAGTGGTCCTCGGCGAGGACGTCCTCGGGGATGGCGTGCACCAGGCCGCCGTAGTCGAGTTCGACCATCGAGCGGGGGTGGAACTCCTCGAGCCAGCGCCCGACATCGACGAGGCCGTCAATCAGGGGCCCCTCTTCGAGTGAATCCTTCAGCACCCGAAGCCCCCGCGCCGTCCGCCGGCGGGCCTGCACCATCGGGGTGCGGTAACGCAGCACCGGCTGCTTGGACTCGCCGTCGCCTGACGGCTCGTACTCCCGCTCGGAGTCGGCGAACAGTGCGAACCAGCGCACCGGCACATGCCAGGTGGCCGAGCGGATCCACGGGCGGGCGTCGGGGTTGCGGGAGCGCCAGTCCTCGTAGTCCGCCTCGGCCTGGAGACGTACGACGGGCGGCAGCAGCGCGTCCAGCACCGGGACGGGGTACTGCTCGGTGAGCTCCTCGAGGGCCAGCCAGCCGCGCAGCCGGGTCCGCCAGGGGCTGACGTGGGTCACGCCGTCCACAACCGCCACGAAGGCGTCCCGGCTCTCGTGCACGGGAACGGCGACCGGCGGCATCGGCAGGAGATCGGCCAGGGACTGGCGTAGTTCGTCCTGTGCGGTCCGTTCCGTGCCCGAGGCGGCATACCTGTACCAGTGGGTGCGCTCGGGCTCCGGGAAGGCCGCCAGAGGCTCGTACACACGCAGATACGCGGCGTACGGGACGAGCACCGATGACAAGCCCACACCCGCTCCCTGTAGACGGCACCTCTGTCTCGCGATGTCTTCGCATCGTCCCACGGCGCTTCCCCCACCGGGAGTGATCCACGACACTGAGAGCATGTCCCTGAGCAGGTGGCTCTACTCTTCTGCCAACCGGCCCTCCCCACCCGCATGGAGGGCGACCTCTGGACTTCGGGAGTCACCACAGTGACCGACGTACGTCAGGCCGACAGCGTCCTTCCCAGGCAATCGTTCCTGGACCACCTCTGGCGATCGGAGCTGGGAGGACACGAACAGGTCGTGCTGTGCCAGGACCGTGAGAGCGGCCTCAGGGCCGTCATCGCGCTCCACTCGACCGCCCTGGGCCCCGGGCTCGGCGGCACCCGCTTCTTCCCGTACGCGACCGATGAGGAAGCCGTCGAGGACGCGCTCAACCTGTCGCGCGGAATGTCGTACAAGAACGCCCTCGCCGGGCTCGACCACGGCGGCGGCAAGGCCGTCATCATCGGCGACCCGGACCTGATCAAGTCCGAGGACCTGCTGCTCGCCTACGGCCGCTTCGTGGCCTCCCTCGGCGGCCGCTACGTCACGGCGTGCGATGTCGGCACGTACGTCGCGGACATGGACGTCGTCGCCCGTACGAACCGCTGGACCACCGGCCGCTCCCCCGAGAACGGCGGCGCCGGCGACTCCTCCGTGCTCACCGCCTGGGGTGTCTTCCAGGGCATGCGCGCCGCCGCCCAGGTCCGCTGGGGCGACCCGACGCTGCACGGCCGCCGGGTCGGCATCTCCGGCGTCGGCAAGGTCGGCCACCACCTCGTCGAGCACCTGCTGAAGGACGGCGCCGAGGTCGTCGTCACGGACGTCCGTGACGAGGCGGTGGAGCGGATCCGCTCCCGCCACCCCGAGGTCACCGCCGTCATCGACGCGGACGCCCTGATCCGGACCCCGCTGGACGTCTACGCACCCTGCGCCCTCGGCGGCGCCCTCAACGACGACACCGTGCCCGTCCTGACCGCCGGCGTCGTCTGCGGAGCCGCCAACAACCAGCTCGCCCAGCCGGGCGTCGAGAAGGACCTCGCCGACCGTGGCGTGCTCTACGCGCCGGACTACGTCGTCAACGCCGGCGGTGTGATTCAGGTCGCAGACGAGCTCCACGGCTTCGACTTCGAACGCGCCAAGGCCAAGGCCACGAAGATCTTCGACACGACGCTGGCCATCTTCGACCGCGCCGCAACCGACGGCATTCCCCCTGCGGCTGCCGCCGACCGCCTCGCTGAACAGCGCATCGCGGACCGTACTCCGGCGGAGCGCTGGCTGCGCCCGACGGCTGGATAGGCCGGAGTGGTCTCCGCCACACCGCTCCCTGCCGACGGACGGAGTCCGGCGCAGCCGCCCGAAGCCTGCGAAGCGGTGCGAGGGCGGCAGAAGTAGGAATCTGCCGCCCTCCCGCTGCGAGTTGGCTGCGCCCGACGGCGGGGTAGACCCGTCGTGGGGCGCCGCCAAAAGTGGAATGTGGCCGTTACCACGCCCCGACGCCAAGACCGCGACAGAAGAAGGTAAAATCACGACTGACCAGCAAGGAAGGGGCCCTCAGGGCACCCGCTCCGACGCGCGTCGTGCGGGCGACGTACCGTGCGGCGTCGGAAGCAGGTACCGTTGAAGGCCACGGATCGGCGTCTCCCCCGAGAGGCCGTTCCCTATCGTGAACGCGTGTCAAGACTCGGGGCCGTCGAGCCCCGCCGTTAAGGGGGTCGAGCCATGGGGCGCGGCCGGGCCAAGGCCAAGCAGACAAAGGTCGCCCGCCAGCTGAAGTACAACAGCGGCGGAACCGACTTGTCACGTCTGGCCAACGAGCTGGGCGCATCGTCGACACAGCCGGTGAATGTCAATCCGGAGCCTGTCGAGGACGACGATGAGCATGACGACGACCCGTACGCTCAGTACGCGGCGCTCTACAACGATGACGAGGACGAAGAGGACGAGGAGTCCGAGCCGTCCGCACAGCGTCGTCGCGCTTGACACAGCTGACGCAGCAGTGTCCTCACTGACCCGGTCCGGGCTCCGCCCCGGACCGGGTTTCGTGCTGCCCAGCGCGCCTCACGCCGCGTAGTCACCGGTCAACTCGACCGCCTCCGCGTGGTCGCCACGCTCGGTGACCTCACCGGCGACCCAGGCGTCCAGCCCGCGGTCGGCCAGCGTGGTGAGCGCCACATCCACCGATTCCTGCGGGACGACGGCGATCATGCCGACGCCCATGTTCAGCGTCTTCTCCAGCTCCAGCCGCTCGACGCCGCCCAGCTCGCCGACCGTGCGGAAGACCGCGCCCGGTGTCCAGGTCGAGCGGTCCACGGTGGCGTGCAGGTGGTCCGGGACGACCCGGGCCAGGTTGGCGGCCAGCCCGCCGCCCGTGACGTGCGAGAAGGCGTGCACCTGGGCCGTACGGGTCAGGGCGAGGCAGTCCAGGGAGTAGATGCGGGTGGGCTCCAGCAGCTCCTCGCCGAGGGTGCGGCCGAACTCCGGGACCTCGCGGTCCAGGGACCAGCCGGCCCGGTCGAAGACGACGTGGCGGACCAGCGAGTACCCGTTCGAGTGAAGTCCGGAGGATGCCATGGCGATCACCGCGTCACCCGTACGGATACGATCCGCGCCGAGCACCGCATCGGCCTCGACCACGCCCGTACCGGCGCCCGCGACGTCGAACTCGTCGGCGCCCAGCAGCCCCGGGTGCTCGGCCGTCTCGCCGCCGACCAGAGCGCAGCCGGCGAGCACGCAGCCCTCGGCGATGCCCTTGACGATGGCGGCGACGCGCTCGGGGTAGACCTTGCCGACGCAGATGTAGTCGGTCATGAAGAGCGGTTCGGCGCCGCAGACCACGAGGTCGTCGACGACCATACCGACCAGGTCGTGGCCGATGGTGTCGTACACGCCCATCTTGCGGGCGATGTCGACCTTCGTTCCGACCCCGTCCGTCGCGGAGGCGAGCAGCGGCCGCTCGTAGCGCTTGAGGGCGGAGGCGTCGAAGAGGCCGGCGAAGCCGCCGAGGCCGCCGACGACCTCGGGGCGGGTGGCCTTCTTCACCCACTCCTTCATCAGCTCCACGGCGCGATCGCCCGCTGCGATGTCGACGCCGGCAGCTGCGTAGCTGGCACCGGTGGTTTCAGACATGAGTCTGTCGCGTCCTTGAGATCGGGGAATTACGGGCGACGGAGCGCGTCAGCGGCGTCCGGGCCGCCGGCGAGCTCGGTCTCCAGGAGGTGCTTGCCCAGCAGCTCAGGGTCCGGCAGCTCCATCGGGTACTCACCGTCGAAGCAGGCGCGGCACAGGTCCGGCTTGGCGATCGTGGTCGCCTCGACCATCGCGTCGAGGGAGATGTACGCGAGCGAGTCCGCGTCCAGCGACTTGCCGATCTCGTCGACCGTGAGGCCGTTGGCGATCAGCTCGGCGCGGGTGGCGAAATCTATGCCGAAGAAGCAGGGCCACTTGATGGGCGGCGACGAGATCCGGATATGGACCTCGGCGGCCCCCGCCTCGCGCAGCATCCGGACCAGCGCGCGCTGGGTGTTGCCCCGGACGATCGAGTCGTCCACGACCACCAGGCGCTTGCCCCGGATGACTTCCTTCAGCGGGTTCAGCTTCAGCCGGATACCGAGCTGCCGGATCGTCTGCGACGGCTGGATGAAGGTCCGGCCGACGTACGAGTTCTTCACCAGGCCGGATCCGTAGGGGATCCCGCTGGCCTCGGCGTAGCCCACCGCGGCGGGGGTGCCGGACTCCGGAGTCGGTATCACCAGATCGGCGTCGACCGGGGCTTCCTTGGCGAGCCGGCGGCCCATCTCCACGCGGGAGAGGTACACATTGCGGCCGGCGATGTCGGTGTCGGGGCGCGCGAGGTAGACGTACTCGAAGACACAGCCCTTGGGCCGGGCCTCGGCGAAGCGGGACGCGCGCAGGCCGTTCTCGTCGACGGCGATCATCTCGCCGGGCTCGATCTCCCGGATGAAGCTCGCACCGCAGATGTCGAGGGCGGCCGTCTCCGACGCCACCACCCAGCCGCGCTCCAGGCGGCCGAGGACCAGCGGGCGGATGCCCTGCGGGTCGCGGGCCGCGTAGAGGGTGTGCTCGTCCATGAAGACCAGGCTGAACGCGCCCTTGACCTTCGGCAGGATCTGGGTGGCGGCCTGCTCGACGCTCAGCGGCTTGCCGTCCTCGTCCACCTGGCCCGCGAGCAGCGCGGTGACCAGGTCGGTGTCATTGGTCGCCGCGACCTTCGTTGCCCGGCCGTTGCCCTGCGGGAGGGCGGCCACCAGCTCGGCGAGCTCGGCGGTGTTGACGAGGTTGCCGTTGTGGCCCAGCGCGATCGAGCCGTTGGCGGTGGCGCGGAAGGTGGGCTGGGCGTTCTCCCAGACCGACGCGCCGGTGGTCGAATAGCGGGCATGACCGACGGCGATATGACCCTTGAGAGAGCCGAGAGATGTCTCGTCGAAGACCTGTGAGACCAGGCCCATGTCCTTGAAAACCAGGATCTGCGAGCCGTTGCTCACTGCGATACCCGCGGACTCCTGTCCGCGGTGCTGCAGCGCATACAGCCCGAAATAGGTGAGCTTGGCGACCTCTTCGCCGGGGGCCCAGACACCGAAGACGCCACAAGCGTCCTGGGGGCCCTTCTCGCCGGGGAGTAGGTCGTGGTTGAGGAGTCCGTCACCACGTGGCACAGCACCGAGTCTAGGGCAGGTTCCGCCATCGTCCGAACGAGGTACCCGGGAAGGGCTTCGCTCTATGCGCGTAACCCCATGGGAGGACTGGCCGTGTGACGTACGTTGCCTCAGCCCTGGACCGGCGGACGCAGGGCGGGATCGCGCACCATGGCCACCAGTTCGGCGGCGGCGCGTCCGGCCCGATTGTTCAGGCCGAACTGCCGCTCGGCCCAGGGCCAGCCGACCGTGCCGACCACCGCGTCGGGGGTGCCGGTGAGGGTGCGTACGGCCAGCTGACCGTCGCGGGTGTAGACGACGCTGCGGATCGTGTCCCACGGCACCTGCCGGGTGCCCCAGCGGGCGCGGACGCGCAGCCCCGTGCCGTCGGCGATGATCCGCCAGGCCACCAGGGACCAGGCGTTGACGGCCATCCAGATGCTGCCGAGGATCCAGGTCGCATAGAGCCAGACGCTGTCGTGCTCGCCGTCGATCAGCATCCCGATCCAAATGGCGGTGACCACGCACACCACCAGGCCCCCGAGGACGCGGGCGACCAGCCCGGCCTGCCAGCGGACCGGCCCGGCAGGCGGCTTCAAAGTGGCGAGCGCGACCCGGATGCGGTCCTGCTCGGCCCGCCAGTGGGCGGCCGGCGCATTGCCCGTGCGGTCGCCGCGGGCGCTCCGGCTGATCGTGAGGTCGACGTCCGCGCCGGCCGGCCGTACCGGTCCCGCGCTCGCCCGAGCTGTCGGGCTGTTGTTGTGCGCGCCGGTGAACAGGACCTCGCCGCCTTCGTACGGGGCCCCGTAAAGGACCCCTTCGCGCAGCCCCTGCCAGGACGGGCCGAACGACGTATAGCTGAGCGCGGGCCGGTCGCCCTCACCGTCGCCCGCCGCGGAGATCTGCATCCGCCCGTCGCGCCTCCGTGCCGTCACGCGCAGCACCGGAACGGGCCGGCGGCGCAGGGCCGCTGCGCGCAGGCCCGCGAGGAGGCCGCCGGCGAGGAGCGAGACGCCGAGTCCTGCGCCGAGGAGCCCGAGGGCCTGGCGGCCGGTGCGGTCCTCGTACGGTTCGGCGGCGGGACGGATCCAGTCGCCTTTGACGAGGACGGGGATGGTGGCGCCGACGCTGTAGTCCTCCACGACCTCGATGCGGTGCTTCTGGCCGTCCAGGGCGACGGTCACCACGCCGTCGGCGTCGTCGTACGCGGTGACCTGGGCCTTGAGCGGAGCGGCCGTGCGCGCCGTCAGCTCGTCGTGGCGGTCACTCATGACCGCCGTCGTGAGGAGGAAGCCGGCCGCCCCGCACACGACGACGCCGGTGACAACGAAAGCCACACCCCGGCGGACCCGCGCCACGGTGCGAGGCACGGCGGCCGTGACCCCGCCGGCCGCGTCGAGCGCGTACCCCCGCTGGCGGCGTCGCGCCCGCAGCCGGAGAACGACCGCCGCCCAGCCCCAGCAGAGCGCAGCGACCACGGCCCCGTCGGCGATCCGCTCCGCCCAGGAACCCTGCCAGTTGCTCGGGTCCGCCATCCACAGGAGCAGCAGAGGCGCGGACACCACGGCCACCTCCGGCAGCACGAAGAGCCAGACCAACTGGGGCAGGAGGAGCATCGTCCCGGCGGCGTCGAACCACTCGGGCCGGCAGGGCGCCGCGACCGTGCACACCTCGCCGGGCGAGAAGATCAGCGCCATGATCACGCTCAGCACCAGCGCCGCCGCAGGCCACGCCGGCCGCGCCCAGCTGGGCAGCCGCACGGCAGCCCAGCGGGCCGCGTCGGCGGTCGTCCACGGACGGCAGCCGCCCGGTATGTGGTCGTCGGCCAGTGGCAGCGGAGATGTGCTCACCGGCGCATTATGCGGATGCTTCTTATGAGTAGACCATCAGCCCAGGACCGGCAGATACGACCCGAGGTCGGCCCGTTCACCACTCGCCGAGACGGCGGCGGAGTCGAGCGCGGCCGCCCAGGTCGTACGGCCCGTGGCGAGGCGGATCCAGGTCAGGGGGGCCGTCTCGACGACGTTCGGCGGGGTGCCGCGAGTGTGGCGGGGGCCGGGTACGCACTGGACGGCGGCGTAGGGCGGGACGCGGACCTCGACCGAGTTGCCGGGCGCCTTGTCGGCGAGGGCGTCGGCGAGCAGGCGTACGACGGCGGCGACGGCCTGCCGGTCGAGGGGAACGGCGACCCCGGTGGCGGTGGCCAGATCGTCGCTGTGGACGACGAGCTCAACAAGCCGGGTGACGAGGAAGTCGGTGCTGCGCATGCTGCCGAGCGTGATCGCGATCAACCGGTCGGGATCGACGGCCTTATCCAGAACCGCTTCCAACTGCCCAGCAGCCTCCTCAAGCCGGGCCAAGGCGCTCCCGGTCCCCGCAGC
Source organism: Streptomyces soli (assembly GCF_003999195.1). Taxonomy (GTDB): domain Bacteria; phylum Actinomycetota; class Actinomycetes; order Streptomycetales; family Streptomycetaceae; genus Actinacidiphila; species Actinacidiphila soli. The sequence continues at coordinate 2,075 of NZ_RJVR01000246.1, read as the reverse complement.
GGCCTCCCGGGTGTCCTCATCCAGCCGATCAGCGATAGTGACCGTGGACCGCGCCCACCTGGCCAGGTCGAGGTCGGCCTTGCCGGGCGCCGCCCGCTCCAGGACATCGGGAACCGCCTCGATCTGCCGGGCAATGTGCACCAGCAACTGGTGCACATTCCATCCCGGCAGCCCGGAAGGACCAGCCAGCGCCTTCGCGTCCAGGTCACGGGACGCGTCCAGGACATGTCGGACCTGTGCGACGAGTGCGACGCCGGTCTTGGCCGGATCGTAACGGCGGGGTCGGCGAGCGGCTGGCGGCATGCCCTGCAGCCTACGTGCCCGGCGGCGGGAGGGGCCGGGGTCCAATCCCTGGACGCCGCCCTCGCGGGCGCTTCGCTTGCTTCGGAACGGCTGCGCCGGACTCCGTCCGCCGGGCACCCAGCCTCGGAAGCCAACGACGACGGGAGGGCCGGGGTCCAATCCCTGGACGCCGCCCTCGCGGGCGCTTCGCTTGCTTCGGAACGGCTGCGCCGGACTCCGTCCGCCGGGCACCCAGCCTCGGAAGCCAACGACGGCGGGAGGGCCGGGGTCGCAGGGGTGGGGATCCTGGACACTCCGCATATTTGTGTGCGGCATGCCGGTCACTCCGCGAACGACCCGTCACGCACGTAGACATGTCGGTCCAGGACCCCCAGCCCCGGAGGCCCTGGCCCCGACCGCAACAGCCGACCTCAGCCCGCGACGACCCGCTCGAACGTCAGCAGCAGACCCTCGACCGCGCCGGGGCCGATGCGGCCCTTGACGTCGGCGGCGGTGATGGCCTTGAGCTGCCAGCCGTCCTCCGCCTGCTTGTTGAGCGTCTTCTCGAGCTTGTCGCCGTCGAGGGCGTCGCCGATCAGCGATTCGCGGAAGCTGACGACCTTGTACTCGTAACTCATGGGTCCGGGGCCTTTCAGATAGGAAGGGCCCTAGCCAATCACCGTACGGCGTATCCGCCTAGCCCGTTCTCGACGAGATCAAAAGCGCGCTCGGCCCGCTCAACGGCCCCCGGGTACACGGCGTCGGCGGTCTCGCCCGCCAGCAGCAGGCGGTGGTTCTCCACGCTGAGGGCGTTGCGGGCGCCCAGCAGCTGCGCCGCCGCCACGTGGGCGAGGACGTGGTCCCCGGTCTCGGCCGTGAGTTGGTCGGCCAGCAGCTCCTGGGCGCGGGCGCGTTCGTCAGCTCGATCGACGTCGTCTTCCTGGCGGCGGGCGTGGTCATGGTGCTGGCGCTGGTGCTGGCGACCCGGCTGCGGTTGCCTTCAGGCGGATCGTACGGGCCGCACGGGTCCGGCGGCCCGGTCGACCAGCGGGCCGTCGTCCCGGTCGGCGCGGAGCAGTAGCAACTCCGCGCGCTCGTAAGGGGCCCCGAAGAGCACCGCGCGCCGCAGACTGGTGCCGTCGGTGCTCTCTGACTCGGGGTCCTGGTCCGCTTCCGGCGATACGGGGCAGGAGAACAGCGGCCGACGGCCGGCGGTGTCGTCCGCCGCGTACACCCAGAGGCGGCCGTCCTCGTCCTCCTGGGCCAGCGCCCTCAGCACCGGCACGGGTCCCCTGCGCAGGCGCGCGGCCCGGTAGAAGGCGGCCGTCCCCTCCGCCGCGAGCGTCAACGCCACTGCGCCCAGCGGCGGGTACCAGATCGCCGGCACCGCGAGCGCGACCCCCGCCCCGATCCGTACCGCCCCCCGCCGCAACGGCGGCACCGGTTGCGGCAGCGCCAGGCGCACCCCCTGCGCGGCGTTCGCCGCGAGCAGCCGCTGGCGGCGCCGTACGTCGATCCTGTGCCGGGCCGCGGCCCAGCCATAGGCCAGCGCGGCCACCGCTGCCGCGTACGCCGCCGGGGGCTCCGTCCAGATCAGCCACGTCATGATCGCCGGGGCCGCTATCAGCGTCAGCTCCGGCAGCCGCACCAGCCAGTACATCTGCGCCGCCGCCAACGCCGCATGCCCCGTCCCCCACCCCTGCGGCTCCACCGCCACCGCCACCGCGACCCCCGCCAGCCACGCCCCGGCCGCCGCCCCCACCCCGCCGCCCGGCACGCCGCCCACCGGCCCG
>NZ_RJVR01000185.1 GCF_003999195.1 Streptomyces soli | reverse complement strand
GGCTACGAGTAGCCGCCGCGATAGAGCGCCGGTGCCCGTGGCCGGCTCGGGTTGCCCCTGGCGGCGTGCCGCCAGGGGCAACCCGGCCTTCAGGACCCGCAGCGCATCAGCGGTTCGCCGAGTGGAGCGAGGCCAGGATGTGGGCCGAGCTCCACCGGGCGCCACGCCGCCCTCACCTCCCCCCGTCGGCAGCCCAATTGACGCACACAGCGACGAAACGACACGTCGGCGGGCGGCCTGCACTGTTAAGGGGAAGACTGTAGGGCGGCCCGGCCGGAACGTTATGCCGCTGTCGGCCACGTGACGTGCCCGATGCGTGCCCGATGCGTGCCCGATCGGACGGTAAACCGCGGTCAATCAGGTCCGTTAGAAGCCCGACCACGACGCCGCAGGCCGCCTGTTCCAGCAGGTCAGCGACCCAGGGCGGCTCCGCCGCCCGCCGTGGGGCGGGCAAATCGAAGGCGTCAGGACCTTGATGACCTTGGAACGAATCTTTTTGCGCGTCAGAGCCGGTTTCTCAGCTGCCAGGCGCGGTGCTGGCTGATGGCGGTTTGCCGTTGATGGGGAGGGGCCTCCCGCTCGGAGTGACGGGCTTGAGCACGTCTGAGCAGCGGATTTGGGGCGGCATCGACGCCGCCGCGCGCACGGTGCTACGAAGCGTTCTGTCCGGTCCGGTCGCGTAGGTTCACGCGAGATTCGTGCATGAGCTCGCGGGCATGTTCGGCAACCGGGCCCACGAGTATGCCACCGGCTTTCAGGATCTCCCCGCCGACGACGACCGTCTCGACGTCTGCGGCGCCCGCGCCCATCACGAGTGTGGCGACCGGGTCACCGAAGCCGTTGAGATGCGGCGGACGCATGTCGACTACCGTCACATCCGCCTGTTTGCCGGGCGTGATGCTGCCGACCTCGTGGTCGAGGTGCCACACACGCGCCGCGTCGAGTGTCGCCAGTTTCAGCATGTCACGCTGGTTCAGTTCAACGTCCTCAACTGCCTCGTGGCGGCTCACCGCGTCGGCGTTGGCACGTGAACGCTCGGCTGCCAGCGCGAGGCGCATCTCCGTGAACAGGTCGGTGCCGCTGCCGGTCGTCGTGTCCACGCTCAAACCGGCGGCGATACCGCGGGCGAGCGCATGACCGGTGGCCGGGTAGGTGCCCAGTGCCATCAGCATGTCCACCGACGGGCTGAGGGAGATGGAGCCACCGGTGTCGGCGATCAGGTCGAATTCGCGGTCGCTGAGTTGAGTGGCGTGCACATGGTTGATGTCCGGGCCGAGCAGGCCGAGCTTGTCCAAGGTCTCTACCGAATCGGGAAAACCGGCCATTCCGACGTGGACGGAGATCGGCAGCCCGAGCTTGCGGGCGAAGGCGAAGTCGTTCTTTGTGGTCTCTGGGGTGGTGAATGCGGGACCGCGCAACGCCAAACCCATCCGCAGCCGGCCACTGATCCCGTCAGGAAAGTGTTCCGCCTGCACGCGCCGCGCATCGGCGGGGTGTTGCGGCGCGGGGACACCGAAGAACGCCAAGCCGTCCGGGCCCGGGCCGCCGTAGAGGAACACGCCACGGATCCCGGAGTCGTGCAGCGCGCGCACGTTCGCGTCGGCATGCCGTGGAGTGGACAGGTTGTGCGACCAGTCCGCGACGGTCGTGATTCCGGCATTGAGTGCTTGCAGCGCGCCCCACAACGTACCGGCGTAGAGGTCCTCCGGCGTGTAATGAGGCGCCAGGCCTGCGATCACCGCGCGGGAGTAGCCGGACAACGAGACCTGGCCGGTGTGGCCACCGAGCGCTCCCTGCCAGACGTGGCGATGGGTGTCGACCAGGCCGGGCATCACCAGGCGCCCACGGGCATCCACCACCCGCGCACCCGGCGCACGTGGCGCGAGATCGGCGCCGACCGCGGTAATCCTGCCGTCGCGGATGAGCACGTCGCCCTGCGGAAGGTCGCCGATCTGGGGGTCGAAAGTCACGACATGTCCGCCGCTGATGAGGAGGTCGTGTTGGGGCACGGTGGATCTCACTTTCGCTGGGCCGACGCGGAACTAATCGCCCCGAGGAGCCTCTAGGTATACGATGAATACCGCTGACTTCATCGTCGACCGATGGCCCAGTATCGGCAAGGAGGCAGTTTCAACTGCCCAAGTTCCCAGGAGGGAACCTATGACGCCCTCGACGAGCGCCGACAATGGCGCCCTGCTGCGTGAGGTGCTGGCGCGGATCGGCGACAAGTGGTCGGTGATCGTGATCTGCCGTCTGGATGGACAGCCTCGACGGTTCAACGAGCTCCGCCGCCTGACCGAGGGCATCACCCAGCGCATGCTCAGCGCCACCCTGCGCCACCTGGAGCGCGACGGCCTCGTGCGGCGAACCGTGTATGCGACCGTCCCGCCGCAGGTGGAGTATGCCCTCACCGAGCGGGGCCACAGCCTCCACGCGATCCTGTACCGGCTGGTCGACTGGACCGACGACCACCTCGCCGGCATCCAAGCCTCGCGTGCCGCCTACGACACAGCTCATGCCACCGACCCGGCTCCCCCAGCAGTGAGCATGGGGGATGCCCGTTAGGTCGCTGTCGCGACTGAGCGGCCACGCAACGGTTCGGTAAGCCGTGATGGCAGGGCAGGTACGAACTCTCCTGTGATCACGAAGCATCAGTACCTCCATGATCACCGACTCCGTGCCCGCGCCACATCCGGGGTCTGCCTGTCGGACAGGTCGCGGGGGTACGGTCACCGCTCCGCCATTCGTCCGGCGTACCGCGCCGGGCGTCGGCGGTTGTGCGGTTCTCTCGGTGACGGCGGTAACTGTGCGCCTACAAGGGCTGCCCGCCGATCTCGCACGCCCGGCACTGCGGGCGGCCGCAGGTGCACTGCATGATCGCGTCTAGCACCTGGTGATCGTGGTAAAGGCACTCGTCCTTGCAGGTGTGGCGCGGAATGAACCCTGCCTACGCGCCTCAGGTGTTGCTCGTTGTAGATCAGTAACCGGTCGGTGCACTCGGCCCGGACCGTGCGTATGGCCCTTTCGGCGTGGGCGTTCATCCGCGGAGTCTGCGGCGCGCTCTTCAGGATTTCGATTCCGTCCGCGGTGAAGACGGCGTCGAAGGCCTGGGTGTACTTGCTGTCGCGGTCACGCAGCAAGTAGCGGAAGCCTGAGGCGCGCTGGCCGAGGTCGGCGAGCAGGTTGCGGGCGAGCTGGGTGGTCCAGGCTGCGGTGGGGTGGGTGGTGACGCCGAGGATGTGGACGGTGCGGGTACTGACCTCCATGACATAGAAAACGTATAGCCGTCGCAGGGTCACGGTGTCGATGTGGAAGAAGTCGGCGGCGAGCAGTCCGGATGCCTGGGCGCGCAGGAACTCCCGCCACCTCGGGGTGCCGTGGCTGGCTCGGGGTGCGGGGTTGAGGCCAGCGCTGCGGAGGGTGCGTCGGATGGTGGAGGCGCCGACGCGGTGGCCGAGGCGTCGAAGTTCGCCCTGGATTCTGGTGTAGCCCCATGTCGGGTTCTCGTGGGCGAGGCGCAGGATCAGGGAGGTGAGTTCCTCGGGGATCGGTGGGCGTCCGGTCCGGGCGGGCTTCTGTTTCCACTTCCAGCGCAGCAGTCGGCGGTGCCAGGACAGGAGCGTGCCACGGCCGACAAGGTCGCCATGACGCTGTCCCGGTGGAACGGCGCCTGCCCCGCGACAAGGTGGTAGAGCGTCGCCCCCAGCGAGAACAGGTCACTGCTCGGCTCCCTGCGGGCTCCGTGCAGGAGTTCGGGGGCGATGTAGTCCGCCGCGGCGACGATCCTCCCGTTGTCCTGGGTGGTCTCCGTGTCGTTCGCCCGCGCCAGGGCGCGCCGATTACGGGAAGCAGGACCCAACGAACCCCGTCGAGGCGGATGTTGGCAGACCGCACATCCCCGTGCACGAACCCGACCCCGCGCATCGCATCCAGCGCGCCAAGCACTGCGGCCGCGACCTCCATCACCCGCTCGCGGGACATCCGGCCGTGCTCGGCCAGGTGGTCGGCGAGGGACGGGCCTGAGACAAGCGGCATGACGGTCCACACCACGCCGTCCGCCTCCACGATGTCGTTCACGGGGAGGACGTTCGGATGGTCCCGCAGCCCCGCGATCACGTGGACAGTCCGCACCGCCCGTGCCGTCCCCTCCGAACCCGCCGCCCCCACCTCCTCGACCGCCACCTCCACTCTCAGGACCTCGTCGTACGCCGTCCACACGCGCCCGTACCCGCCGGATCCCACCTGGCTCCCGACCCGATAGCGCCCACCGAGCACCCGCCCCGGCCCCATTCCCTGCACCACGGCCCCTCCCGTACGACTTAAGACGCCGTACCCAGAGTCCCGCGTCAGCAAGCCCCGGCCACCGACTTCACCATCTCCGGTGCGAAGTGGAGCGCGACACCGCCTGCCGGTCTGGCGCGGAGGCTACGTCAGGGGAATTGAAACCGGAGCACGCCACGACCGCACGGCAGCTCCTCCAGGCCGCCCCCGAAACCGATCCCGCGTGTTCGCCACGAACCCATGGGCCTACCCCCAGCGATGACGACATCGGCCCCTCGGGTTCCCGCTGAAGAACCTTCAGTTTCGGCAAACTCGCGGGGGTCTGTGGCCCGGAGTCCGACCTCTGATCCCAGCCGCAAAGTAGCTCGCGCCCGCTGACTCACGGCTCGTCAGGGCGCCCGTTGCTCAGTGGCTGCCGGGTCGTTGAGCCGGTCAGGTGATCCCGTGGGATGAGGCGAGAGGGCGGGGACGTGCGGCAGGGGTGGTCGCCGGAAGAGGTGGTCCGGCGCTGGACGCTGGTGCCGCGCCAGCGCGAAGCTATTCGTCGCCCGCCAGGCCAACGACGGAACCACCGCCGCTGAGCTGGCCTCGCGATCCGCGAGGCGTGGGCGGAGGCCATCGAGCACCAGGTGCAACTGCGCGTGCTCGCCGACATCGGCCTGGTCGACGACGCCGCCCGCGCGCCCGGCCGTCCCGCGCGGCGGACCGCACGAGGGCGGCGCGGTCTGCTGTTCGTCCGCGGGCGGGATTTCGCGGTGGACATGCAAGTGCGGCTGGAGGTCAGGGGCGTCGCCGAACCCGCCGCCTTCGGCGCTGTTGCAGCGCCCGCACAGCGCGCTGTGGGTGCGTGCTTCGTGCTGGTAGTGCACCAAATTGAGGGCCACGGTGCTTCGTACGGACTCGGTGCGTCCAGGCGTTGCCCAAGTCTGGCTCGATGCTGGCTACTCCGTGCACACGGACGTGTCGACGCCTTGTCGTGATCACGATCCAGCCGACGGCGACGTTCGCGATCGCAAGTGTCTGATGGCCCGGTGGGCTCTGCGATCCGGCTATTGAAGAGGTGCTGGTCGAAATATTGACGGTTATTGACCGCCCATTTGCGCAGCGGATGCAGGTCGTCTCCCGTTCCACGAGCGTTCAACTAGCTGTCCCTGTCTGCATTCTGTGCAGTCCTTATGGTCCTTGAACGTTGATCGAAAGAAGGGACTCATGGACACACTCCTCGCAGTCCGGGCTCGCGGGGTCACCAAGTGTTTCGGCGACGTCGTCGCACTCGACGGCGTCGATCTGGATGTGGCGCAGGGGCAGATCCACGGCTTGGTCGGACCGAACGGCGCCGGTAAGACGACATTGCTCGGCCTCCTGCTGGGCCTGGCCGTCGCCGGCAGCGGCCGCCTCGAGATCCTGGGTACGCCGGTCGGGCGGGCGCTCGCTGCTCCCGACGGTGTCGCTGGTTTCGTGGACGGGCCCGGTCTCTACCCCTCGCTCACCGCCAGGCAGAACCTTGCCGCGCTGGCCGCTCTCCGCGGCCGCGACGCGCGGACAATGGGGATCGACGACGTGCTCGACCAGGTCGGGCTCACTGATGTCGCCGACGACCGGGCCCGCGGTTTCTCCCTGGGCATGCGTCAGCGGCT
>NZ_RJVR01000040.1 GCF_003999195.1 Streptomyces soli | reverse complement strand
GACAGCGGCCACCACCACAGACTAAGAAACGGCGAACAACTCAACAGGGGTCAAAATTCACCGACCCCCACGGGGTCCAGGTTGAGAGACCGCCGACACCTCTGAGCTGGCCTTTTGTTCCCAATAGCAGGTCCGCTCGGGTCTAGTCGGCGTGGGGTGGTGGCCGTCCGGTGGCCGAGCGTGCAGCGAGCGTGCAAATGACTCTCGGGGAGCCTTGCGGGTTGAGCCGTGTGATGGGGCCGGGGTTGTGGCAACCCCACAATGCCGTGAGCTCAGCAGCTACCCTTGGCACCACTGTGCGAACGACCGCTGTACGGCCACCATCGTGACGCGCGCACATCCGGCAGACGAGCCCGGCGTCTGCGGAGGGCGCCCTTGACGGCGGGCTCTGTCCCGCACCGTGACGACACGGATGGCCCCAGCGCCCCCGCCAGCTCGAAGCCGAGCGAAGGCCGTGCACGTTGATTCGTACTTGCCTGTGCACATTCGGGTGGCTTCGGTGAGGTCGGACGCCGACAGGTAGAGCAGGTGGGGGCCGTCCAGGGCCGCGGTGAGCTGGACGGCCAGGACGTCGAGGTCGGCGGCGCCAGGTGGATCTGCCCCAGCAGCATGCGGATGTGCATCCGGGAGAGGGTCGTCACTGCTGCTCGTCGGGGCGTGGGGTATGTGGTGTGGCGGCGCGCAGTGCGGCGAGCGCGGCGCCGAGGTGGCCGAGCGCCGTGTCGGAGAGCGTCGCGCCCAGCCGTCTTTCGAGTTCCTGGTCGAAGATCGGACCGGCGGTGTTCAGCAGGCCTTGGCCGGCGGCCGTGAGCTCGACGATGGAGGAGCGGCGGTCGGCCGGGTGGGGGCGTCGCGCGCAGTGTCCGCGTTTTTCGAGCCGATCGACTGCCTGGCTTGCGCCTCCGACCGTGATCGAGAGGGCGGTGGCGATGTCGTTGACCCGGCAGGTCTGCGTGCGCTCGATGACGAGCATCACGTTCATGCTGCCCAGGGGGAGAGCGCACTCTTGCTGGAGCCGCGCATCGATCTCGTTCCACAGGTCGGTCTCGAAACGCACCAGGTCGTCGAAGACTCGTCGTAGGTCCATCGGTGCCTCTCGCCGCGAAATGGGTTAGCGTTAACTATATTAGCGCTATAGTAGTTCTGTTCCTGGCGGGCTGGCCGGCTGGCGGGTGCATCCTCGGCGCGGGGGCAGCTGCCTCGGAAGGAGTCGAGCTCGCCTGCCACCCACCGGGCTTCGATACCCGTCGCCCGTCCAACGCTAGCCGGTGACTCCGCACATGGGCGCAGAGATCGATAACCGACCCACGCTGGCATCGGAATCTCACAGTGCGGACGTTGAGTCGAGGTCCGATCCAACGTCAAACCGAGCCAATTCCGGCATCTGATCTTCACTCTCACAAGTGACGTGCGGACGACGGGGCTAGCGAAACATTGACACGACCCACGGCGCCGCGGCGCTAGGGCGAACTTGGAGAACACGATGAGCAAGCAGCAGCGACTCGCACTGGCCGGGATCTTCCGGCAGTTGCCTTTCACCATCGCCGGTGATCCTGCCGAGCAGCGCGCGGCCATGGAGGCGGCGCTGACGGCGATACCCCTGCCCGGGGACGTCACGACGACGCCCGGTGTGCTCGGCGGGGTCCCCGTCCTGACCATCGACGTCGAGGGCGTGGACTCCTCCCGGGTGCTGGTGTACTTCCACGGCGGCGTCTACGTCCTGGGTTCAGCTCGCGCAGGAGCCGGACTGGCTGCGGCGCTTGGCCGACAAGCCGGGGTGAGGGTGATCTCCGTCGACTACCGGCTCGCCCCCGAACATCCGTATCCCGCGGCGATCGATGACGCACTCGCCGTCTACCGGGCCGTCCTTGAACAGACCCCGAGCTCGCAGATCGCGCTCTCGGGTGAGTCGGCGGGCGGTGGCCTCGTGGCAGCGCTGCTGCTGCGGCTCAAGGAGCTCGGCCTTCCCCTGCCGGCGTCTTCGGTCACGCTCTCGCCGTGGGTGGACCTCACCCTGAGCGGACAGAGCATGTCGAGCAAGGCGTCCGCCGATCCCTCGGTACTGACCCCTGAGGGGCTGCACATCCGTGTACCCGACTATCTCGGCGGCATGGACCCGGCGACCCCTGACATCAGCCCGATCTTCGCCGATTTGAGCGGCCTGCCGCCGATGCTCATCCAAGTGGGTTCGCACGAGATCCTGCTCGATGACGCCGTTCGGCTCGCGGCCCAGGCTGCCGCGCACGACGTCGAGGTCACACTGCAGGTCACTCCCGAGGTGCCGCACGTCTTCCAGGCATTCGCCGCCGTCCTGGACGAAGGCGAGACAGCACTTCGCGGGGCAGGCGCCTTCCTGCGCACCCACTTCGAGGAGAAGAAATGAGCAACACGCCGGAATTGCACGGCCGTACAGTGATCGTCACCGGCGCCTCGTCAGGCATCGGCGCGGCCACCGCCCGCGCGCTGCATGACGCGGGAGCGTGACCGGTCCTGGCGGCCCGCCGAACCGGACGGCTCGAGACGCTCAGCGCGCAACTCGGGGGCGCACTGTGCGTGCAGACCGACGTCACCGACGCCGGCCAGGTCGCGGGCCTCGTCGCCGCGACCCTCGAGCGCCACGGGCGCATCGACGCTTTGGTCAACAACGCCGGCGCGAGCCTGCACGACACGACGATTGAGCAACTCGACTTGGGCGAGTTCCATCAGGTACTCGACCTCAACCTCGTCAGTGTCATCCGCCTCATGCAGGCCGTGCTGCCCTCCACGCGCCGCCAGGCCTTCGGGCGAATCGTCAACATCAGCTCCGGCACCACCGGGATGGTGCTACCCGGCATCGGAGCCTACGCCGCGACGAAGTCGGCCGTGAACATGCTCGCGGGGGTCGTAGTCGCAGCGGCCGTTGCCGTGCTTGAGCCGGCGCACCCTAACGCGTACCAGGACAGGTCGCCCAGATTCAGGCCGGTCGCCCAGCCCCGGGGTGGGTTTGTTCTGTGCGGCCCGCTCCGGCGGGCCGGCCAGGTCAGCGTCAGCGGTCGCAAGCCGATGCGGTCGGACTGATCACGCGGGTCGTGAACGTCGACTCCACCATCCACCCGGCCCCATCACGCCCGTCGGCAACGCCGACGGGCGTGATGGGGCCGGGTGCGTTCCGGCGATCAACGGTCGTTCACAAGAACCTGCACGTCACAAACCATGGATGGGGTTTTCGGCACCCGCAGTGTGGGGGCCGGTGGTCAGGCGGTGTGTCGCGGCGATGGAAGGCGAGGGCGGGTCATAGCCGTGTGGCCGTGCGGATCAGCCCGGCGAGGGCGAGGGAGCGGCTGTGCGCGGGCCAGGCGATGTGGGTGACGACGGGGGGTGCGTCGGTTAGGGGGACGGCGGTGTGCTCGGCCCATAGCCAGGCGCGGGCTGAGTCGGGGAAGACGGCCACGGTGCGTCCGAGGGCGATCAGCTGGGCCAGTTGCGTCTGGTCGTGGATCTCGGGGCCCGGGCCGGGTGGGTACGTGCCGTGGCGGGACCAGCGGGCGAGCGGAAGATCGGGGATGTCGCTGACGTCGGACAGGGACAACGTCCTGTGCGCGGCGAGGGGGTGCCCGGCGGGCAGGATAGCGATCTGTCCCTCGGTCATCAGTTCCTCGCTGTCGAACCCGGCGAGGGAGTTGAACGGCGCGTGCATGAGCGCCACATCAGCGCGGCCATCGCGCAGCATCCCTTCCTGCTCACACGTGCCGCTCGGTAGCACCTCGATCTCGGCGGCGTCGGGCTCGGCCGCGTAGGCGTCGAGGAGCTTGTGCAGCAGCTCGTGAGACGCGCCGGCCTTCACCGCCAGCACCAGGCGGTTGCGGGGGCCGCCCGGACTGTCGGCGCCACCGGCGCGACGGGTGCGGCGAGCGGCAGCGGTGGTCGCGTCGAGGGCTGCGCGGCCCTCGTGCAGCAGCATCTCTCCGGCGCCGGTCAGGGAGACGCCGCGGCGGTTGCGTTTCAGCAGGGAGACGCCGAGGCGCCGTTCGAGCTGCTGGATCGCCCGGGACAGCGGTGGCTGGGCCATGCCGAGGCGCTCGGCGGCGCGGCCGAAGTGCAGTTCCTCTGCGACGGCCATGAAGTACCTCAGCTCGCGGGTCTCCAAGGTGTCCATGGTCACAGCATACCTCGGTGATACCTACCGGGTATGACAGGGCACTGTATCGGTATTGGATGCGCCGCTTGTCCGCGAGCGAGCATCGACGACATGAGTGAAACCATGAACACACCCTCCGCGTCACTGCCCGGCGGCACCTGGACCCTGGGCGATCTGACTGTCACCCGCTTCGGCTACGGTGCCATGCAGCTCGCCGGCCCCGGGGTCATGGGCCCGCCTGCCAACCGCGACGGCGCGCTCGCCGTCCTGCGCGAGGCCGCCGGCCTCGGGATCAGCCATATCGACACCGCCGGTGCATACGGACCACGTGTCACCAACCAGCTGATCCGTGAAGCGCTGCACCCCTATTCCGAATCGCTGCACATCGTGACCAAGGTCGGCGCGGTCCGCGATCAGCAGGGCGGCTGGCCCCCTGCCCGGCAGCCCGAGGACCTGCGCCGCGCCGTCCACGAGAACCTTGAGGACTTCGGCCTCGATTCGCTCGACGTGGTCAATCTCCGGCTCGGCGACGCTCAGGGTCCCCAGCCCGGCTCGCTCGCGGAGCCCTTCGAGACCCTCGTCGAACTCCAGCAGCAGGGCCTGATCCGGCACCTCGGAGTGAGTAACGCGACGGCGGAACAGGTCGCCGAGGCGCAGGCGATCGCGCCGATCGTGTGCGTGCAGAACATGTACAACCTCGCCTACCGTCAGGACGACGAGCTGATCGACGATCTCGCCGACAAGGGCATCGCCTACGTGCCTTTCTTCCCGCTCGGCGGCTTCACCCCGCTGCAGTCCACGGCGCTTTCTGCCGTGGCCACCCGGCTGGATGCGACGCCGATGTCGGTCGCCCTGGCCTGGCTGCTGCGGCGGTCGCCGAACATCCTGCTCATTCCCGGCACCTCGTCGGTGGCGCACCTGCGCGAGAACGTCGCCGGCGCGGGACTCTCGCTCTCCGACGAGGAACTCGCCGAGTTGGACAAGATCGGCCACTAGCAGGACGCAGCCCGGCCCCCAGCAAGACGAAGGGGCAGTGGCGGTGTGATGCGGGCCTCATCGTTGGTGACCGAGGGGCGTGTTCACACATGCTGCTGCGCGGTGGCGCCGCCGGAGGCGGCTCCACCGCGCCAGGGTTGAAGTTCAGCGTGAGGGACGGGCTCCACTCGCCGGGCTGTGGCCGCGGTCGGCGGTCAGGCTTCAGTTGGTCGCGCAGGAACGCGACGACTCCGGCTCGGTGCCAGCGCTCACCATCATCCAACTGCCCTCATACACACCGGAGCTGAACCCGGTCGAGCTGCTGTGGGCCCACGCCAAGGGATGATCTCGCGGCGGTGCCACTTCTCTGGCTGGCCACCCCTTTTGGTCCGGCAGGCCGGGAGGGGCAGCAGCGGTTCGATCAACGCCCACTCCGCGACGGTGGTGTCGGAAGGGGAGCAGCGTCGGCGGGCAGTCGAGGGCGCCGAGGTCCGCGGATACCGAGGCCAGTGGCGTGGGGTACTACCGCTCCCAGCCCGACAGGCCGTCCGCCGCATCCACCGTCGCGCCTACATCCTCAACTACCGCTGCGCTTGCGTGATCCAACTCGTAGGCGACAACGGCATGGACCACGGCCTCACCACCAACGAACGCACGGTCCGCAACGCCGATGCGACTTCGCCGTTCGGTCCGCATCCACTCGATGCGAGGCACACGGAGAGTCAGTGCGCCGCAGTACGCCGGGCTCGTCTGCCGGGTGTGTGCGCCCGCGATGGTGGCCGTGCGGCGGTCGTTGGCACAGCGGTGCCAACGCGCGCCGCGATGGTGGCCGTGCGACGGCTCGCTGGTGGGCGCTCACGCTCTACCCATCGGGAAGCCTGATTGCATGGCTTGTTGCCGCCTTTCTCTCTGGACTGGGGCTGCTGGTGTCCGGTGCCTCCCCACGTCTCTCTTCGGTGCACCCAACTGCATGACACCAGCAAGTGCGATTACCGTACAGACCCCTTCCCGTAACTCGTCTCTGCTGCGCAACTCCGGTTGCATATACAGCGGTTGAGCCGTCAGCTTGTGGAGCGGGCAACCGCGTGGCCAACGCCAAGACCTTGACCAGGTGCTCGGCGAGCAGTCCGACGCGGGGATCAGACTGAACAAGCACGGTCGCCTGGCCGTAAGCAGTGCGCTCGGCGTGCGGGGGCCGAAAACCCCATCCATGGCCTGTGACGTGCAGGTTCTTGTGACGGCCGTTGATCGCCGGATAGGCGTGTCAGACACCCCATGTCGTTTGAGGTCAAGCGGCATGGGTGTGTGCGTGCTGCGACCAGGCGGTCGCTTCGTCGTAGTGGGTGCGGGTTTTGAGGCAGCCGTGGAGGATGCCGACAAGGCGGTTGCCGAGGTGGCGGAGGGCGGGGTTGTAGCCGGCCTCGCGGGCTCGTTGTTTGTCGTAGTAGCGGTGGGCGCCGGGTGAGGCGCGCAGGGCGGCGAACGCCTGGCGTTGGAGGGCGTCGGCGAGGCGGTTGTTGCGGACGTAGCGGGCCTGGACGGTGTGGCTCTTGCCGGAGGCCCGGGTGATCGGGCTGGTGCCGGCGTAGTTCTTGCGGGCCTTCGCGCTGGCGTATCGGGTGGGGTCGTCTCCGAACTCGGCGAGCACCCGAGCACCGGTGATCTCCGCGATGGTCCCATTAGGCTGATGGATCGTGCTGCTGCGACTGCCCTACCTCGCCGTCTCAAGCGTGTTCGCCCTCATACGGCTGCTGCCGATGAGCGACGTGGACGAGGACATGGAGATATTGGCGCTGCGCCACCAGCTGGCCGTTCTGCAGCGGCGAATCGACAGGCCACGGGTTACTGCGGCGGACCGCGCATTCCTTGCCGCGCTCCATCGGCTCCCAGGCCCAAGCTGCGGCAGATGCACCTGGTCGTCTCCCCGGATCCTGAGGTGGACCGAGACGTCATGCGTCGCCATGCCGATGCCTCCCGCTACAACCCGGCAGACCGCCGACCCTCCCCCAGCCTTCGGCCGGGAGGTGCCCCCAGCAACATCCAGTCTCTCGTCCTGCGCCTGGCCCGCGAGAACTCCGGGTGGGGCTACAGAAGGATCCACGGCGGCGAACTCGCTCTCCTGCGGGGACGCGATAATCGGCACCCGCAGCGCCTCTGTGGGATGCTGATAACACTCCTAAGCCGCCCCTTAGCCGTCTCCGGTGGCCAGCCGGTGGCCGGACGCCTTTGGACGACGTATTACGAGGCAGCACAGACCAACGAGCCGCATGTGCTCTGATCAGGCAGAACAGCACAGGAGAGCACCGGTGGGCACCACGCAACACGAACGCTCACGGTCTCGTAATGCGTAGGTCTCGGGTTCGGATCCCGAAGGCGGCTCCATGCTGCACCCCAGGTCAAGCCTCTGACCTGGGGTTTCTTGTTTCGGATGACCTTGGAATCTGCGCGAATCGGGCACTGGCGATCTCCGCATCGTAATGCGTAGGTCCGAGGTCGACGCTGAGTGGCTGATCTCGCCGTCCCACGCCTCTGAGCTGGCCTTTTGTTCCCAAGAGCAGGTCCGCTCGGGTCTAGTCGGCGTGGGGTGGTGGCCGTCCGGTGGCCGAGCGTGCAGCGAGCGTGCAAATGGCTCTCGGTGAGCCTTGCGGGTTGAGCGGTGTGATGGGGCCGGGGTTGTGGCAACCCAACAATCCTGTGAGCTCAGCTGGCTACGTTTGGCACCGTTGTGCCAACGACCGCCGCACGGCCACCATCGCGGCGCACATACCCGGCAGACGAGCCCGGCGTACTGCGGTTGCACTGGCTCCCCGTGTGCTTCGCATCGAGTGGATGCGGACCGAAGGGTGAAGTCGCGTCGGCGTTGCGGACCGTGCGTGCGTTGGTGGTGAGGCCGTGGTCCATGCCGTTGTCGCCTGCGAGTTGGATCACGCAAGCGGTGCGGTAGTTGAGGATGTAGGCGCGACGGTGGCTGTCGTTCGAGATGCCCGGGTGGTCCTGGGTTATCTCGCCGCAGGCGACGGCACGATCGAGAATGATCTGCCAGTTGCTGGACCGCATCGCTTCGACCTCCTGCCTCACGACCGCGGCCAGGGCCGCGTTGCTACGCATCGGCAGTAGGAGTCCCGCCATGATCCGGGCGCTTTGCGGAGTGAGGGTGGAGACGATGCCCGACACGTACTCGATGAGGTCGGCTCGTAGAGACCCGCGGTCGGGCGGGTTGCCGGGTCGAGCTCTCAATTCGTTGCGGAGCGTTGCGACGACCAGTTCCTGCTTCCCGGGGAAGCGCCGGTACACGCTGGTCGTGGCGGTACCCGCGAGCCGGGCGACCTGCGCGATGGACAGGCCCTCGTATCCGGCCTCCGCCAGCAGGAGCAGCGTCGCGCGGTGAATCGCGCCATCCACCTCCTCGCTCTTCGGGCGCCCCGTCGGGCGCCCCGTCTGGAACCGGGCGGTTGCATGCTCAGGGGCCATCATCGCTCCCTTCCGCTCACGGTGCCGACCGGTGCGACGCGCTGGGCGGCGAGGGCGGCGAGGTCGTCGTCGCGGACGCCCACGACGTAGGCGCGCAGGTCCTGGTGGAGGTGGTCGAGGAGTTCGCGGGGTGGGGCACAGGCCCATCGGCGGACGCGCTGGGTGAGGGGGTAGAAGGTCCCGGCGCCGTCGCGGGTCTCGCTGACGCCGTCGGTGTAGAGCAGCAGGCGGTCGCCGGTTGCGAAGGCAATGGTGTCGACCTGGTAGTGGTCGCCGAGCAGGGCGGCCATGTTGACGGGCGGCGACGGCGCGCTGGGCTCCACCTCGCGTACCTCGCCGCCGTGCAGGAGCAGCGGCGGGGGGTGGCCGCAGTTGACCAGGCGCGCGACGGGTTCCTCTGCGGGTATCTCGATGATCAGGGTGGTGATGAAGCGCTCCAGCGCGTCATCACCGGGGTCGTCCTCGCAGTAGTAGGTCATATCGGTTTCCAGCCGGCGTGCCAGGTCCGGCAGATCGGGGGCGTCCCGCACGTGCACGCGGAAGGAGCTGAGCATCACCGAGGCGGCCTCGACGGCCGGAAGTCCCTTGCCGCGCACGTCGCCGATGATCAGCCGCACCCCGTGCGGCGTCTGCCGCGCCTCGTAGAAGTCGCCGCCGATGCGGGCCTGCGCGGCGGCGGCCTGGTAGAGCACCTCGACGTCGACCGGCCCGAGGCGGTGCGGGACCGGCCGCAGCAGCACCCGCTGCGCGGTCTCCGCCACGGCGCGGACCTCGGCGAGGGTGAACTCCCGGTGCTGCCGCATCCGGCTGGCGTAGGCGGCGGCCACGGTGACGCCACCGACCACCAGCAGGGTGAAATTACTCGGAGTCTGGCCCAGGCCGTGGTCGGCAGCGGCGAGGCCGAAGCTGGCCGCCATGGCCAGCAGCCCGATGCCCACGGTGCCGGCCACGGAGAACATGGCGGCGGCCAGCGCCGGCGGAACCCCGAAGAACCGGTAGAACTCCAGGTGGGGGTTAAGGACGGCCGCAACCGTGGCCAGCACGATCACCAGCAGCGGAGTGAGGAGCGCCGGCTCGAACCGCCGCGCCGCCTCCGGCATCCGCCGGGAGAACCGCTTCGGGGCGATCACTTGCCTGAGCGCGGTCAAGCGGTGGTTTCGCGGGATGCGGCGGACTCCCCGACCTGCCTCATGGCGCTGATCCCGCAGGTGAAAACGTTCACGCCCGGCTTCGTGGAGGGAGTCCGGGCCGGTCGGCGACGTAGGCGGCCCCGCATGGCGACGGCCCGCTGCCACCGTTTTTTCCCTCTTAAGCGTTCCACCCCTAAACAGATAATTCCAAGACATTCATCTACCATCACCCCATTTGATTCCTTTCACTACGCTATTGCAGCGTAACGAATCTCACGGTCGAGCTTGCTCTGTGGCCTATGGCGAAGGGCTCCGGTCGGGGTGTGGCTGTGGCGGGTGGCCAGTCCGGCGGGCTTGCGGCCGGGTTCAGCAGTCGCGGAATTCGGGTGACTGGTTGAGGATCTGGGAGCGGGTGGGGTGAACTTGGTGTATGTCTGCCCACCGTGGGCCTCGGGCCGGAAGGCCGCTACCCGGTGGCAGTTCTGGAACGCCAGCGCGAAGCCGAAGTGCCGCTCGAAACTGCCCCGGATGGAGTTGCTGGCCAGGGCGCGCAGTAGTTGGCCGCGCTCGGCCTCAGAGGGCGGCGGGGTGAGGTTGTCGGCGAATTCGCGGTTGCTGCTCTGGAGTTCGCGGGCCAGGGCGGCGATGAGTTGGTAGGCGTAGGGGAGTACCGGTTTCGGGAGTGCTGATAACGCATTTGCGAGTCCGGAAGGAACAGCGCGAGTGCGCCGGTGACAGCGGAGCCACGCCAGAACGGACCGGCCAACTCGTTCGAATCTGAGTGTGATGAGCGACACACACCATATATCCCTAAACCGGGTACTTTCGAACGATGTTCTCTGAGCACGCGCTGCCGGCCGATTGGCTCGACCGCATGACCGACGCGAACAGTGCGATCCCGACGGTCCGGAACACACCTCGCGGGCGGGCAGCGGACAGGCCTGAGTGCATGGTGCCCGCCGCAGTGCCGGGGTCCTCCGATTTGGTCGGCGCGCCGATCGCGATGATCGACGCGGAAGGGACGGTGGTCGGGTGGTCGCAGGCTGGCCAGCGGCTGGTCGGCTACTCACCCGCGGAGGTGGTGAGCCGACCCGCCGGGGTCATTCTGGCGTCTGCCGAAGACTGGGCGGAGGCATCCGCCTTCGCGGAGCGGTGCCGTGCCCGGGGTGGCTGGTCCGGTCTTGCGGCGGTGCGCCACCGCGACGGCCGCAGGCTCGAGGTGAGCCTGCGGGTCTCCCCGCTGTCGGGGCAGGACGGCAGTGCCCATTGGCTCGTCTCGGTAACCGACTTGGCCGCGGTCTCCTCGTCGGCGGTGAACGGATTGAGGCCGTCGTCGCTTCTGACCCGCGCGCCGATCGGGATCACCGTCCGCGACCTGGAGCTGCGCTGCACCTGGCTGAACGACCTCGCAGAGCGCCGGGACGACATCCTTCCCGAGGTGCGGCTGGGACGGCGGCTGACGGAGGTGGTGGCCGGCTTCGAGGCCGAAGCACTCGAGGCGGCGATGCGGCAGGTGCTGGAGAGCGGTACCCCAGTGGTTGACCTTGAGTACCCGGCATGGAATGCGCGCCGGAAACACGCGTTCACGGTCTCCTACTTCCGCCTTGAGGACGCGGAGGGCCACGCGCTGGCCGTGTGCGGCATGTGCGTGGACGTCACCGACAGGGAGCGGGCGCGTGAGCGCCTGGCGATCCTGAGTGAGGCCAGCACGCGGATCGGCACCACCCTGGACGTCATGCGGACCGGGCAGGAGCTGGCCGACCTCGCGGTGCCGCTCCTCGCCGATTTCGTCACCGTCGACCTGGCGGAGTCGGTCCAGCTCGGCGAGGAGCCGCTGGCCCGGTTGGGGCCGATGGGTCAAAACATCCCTGTCTTCCGCCGCGCGGGCCTGGCGTCGATCCACCGCGGGGTCCCGGAGTCCCTGTGGGCACGGGGGGAGGCGGTCTTCGTGCCACCGGCCTCGCCCTACACCCGCGTCCTGTCTGACGGGAAGTCCTACCTGGAACCGGTCATAGACACCTCCCCCGGCACGTGGTTCGACCAGGACCCGGCACGGGTGGAGAAGCACCACGAGTACGGAATGCACTCCTGGATGTTTGTGCCGATCCACGCGCGCGGCACGGTGCTGGGCGTGGCGGTCTTCATGCGTTCGGAGAATCCGGTGCCGTTCGAGGAGGACGATCTGCTGCTGGGGGAGGAGCTTGTCTCCCGGGCCGCGCTGTGCTTGGACAATGCCAACCGGTACACCCGCGAGCGCACCGCGGCCCTGGCCCTGCAGCGCAACCTGCTTCCGCAGCGCCTGTCGGGCGGGTGCGCGGTTGAGGTGGCCTCGCGTTATCTGCCGGCCGACATCCACCGCGGCGTCGGGGGTGACTGGTTCGACGTGATTCCGCTGTCCGGGGCTCGGGTGGCCCTGGTCGTCGGCGACGTGGTCGGGCACGGCATCAACGCCGCGGCGACCATGGGCAGGCTCCGTACCGCCGTGCACGCCTTCGCCGACCTGGACCTGCCTCCCGACGAATTGCTGGCCCACCTCGACGATCTGGCCATCCGCCTCACCGAGGAGGACACCGATGCCAAGGGCCCGGCCACCGCCGTGGTGGGTGCCACCTGCCTGTACGCCGTCTACGACCCGGTCACCCGGCGCTGCACGATGGCACGGGCCGGCCACCCCCCGCCCGCGATCATCGACCCGCA
>NZ_RJVR01000375.1 GCF_003999195.1 Streptomyces soli | reverse complement strand
CTGCTCCACGCAGCGCCTCCACGACCCCCCACCGGTCATCAGACCCGGAAGGAAAGGCCATGCCACTGCAGTATTTCGACGTCATCGAGGGCCGAACACCTGGTGAGATCAAAGCGCTGCTCGACACAACGCACGCGGCCACAGTGGAGGCGTTCGGAGTGCCCGAGCGAGACCGGTACCAGGTTGTGCGGAGCCACCCCGCCGACGAAATCGTTGCACTCGACACCGGTCTGGGCATCAATCGGTCCGACCGGATGGTAATAATCCACGTGGTCAGCCGCAGGCGCAGCCGTGCGCAGAAGGAGAGGCTTTACGCGCTGCTGGCCGAGCGGCTGCGACGCGACTGCGGTCTCGACCCGGCTGATCTGATCGTCTCGGTGACCGAGAACGATGACGAGGACTGGTCCTTCGGGTCGGGCCGAGCTCAGTTCCTGACCGGAGAGTTGCACTGAGCGCTCGGCGTGATTCCCTCCGTTGTCGCCGGCTCGCTGCCTTGCGGTAGCCGTGTTTGAGTGCTGCCAGCGGATTGTCTCCGCTACCCGTTGCCCGGCTGCGAAGTCCCCAGGCCCAGGCCTTGGGCGACGCGCGCGCCGAGGTCGGGATCCACTTTCGTCCAGTAGTCGTTGATCGCGCGTTCCTGGACGAAGCGCTCCACTCCCTGGCTCAGCTGCCAGACGATGTTGTCGACCAGATGGTCCCGGTCGGTCGGCGTCATCACCTGGCGGTAGAGCGTGCCGGGCAGTCCGACGGCTTCACGTCTTCGCACTGAGTCGATCAGCCAGCAGACCCATCTGCCAGCAGGACAACCTCATCGGTTTCGGGGTCGAACCTCAGCACAGGGTGCTCAGCGTCTCCCTCCGGGCGTCATCACCACCGCCTTGCCCAACCTGCGTCCGAGAACTCCCAGCCATCCGCACAGCACATCCAACCGTGCCTGCCCCTGCAACTCCCTCAGATCGACATCGAAGTCGATCTCCTCGGACGCATGGAAGCGGAAGATGGCCAGCACGCCGGCCGCCGGCCAGACCCTCAGCTCCGGGCACTCGGCGTCGGCGGGACGAGACAGCACCGCCTCCGCTCGAGGCATCGGCTTCACGACCGCGCCCTCGGAGTACTGCCACGGCCAACCGCTTGCAGAGACCATGTCGAGAACAGACTGCCAGTCCTCCACCGAGGCATCGGTGACACTGACGTCCGGCAGCGCCCCCATCACATCGGGATCGAAAAAGCACTGCACGTCATTCCACACCAGATCAGACACCCCGCCATGCTGCCGGGTTCCCCGTTCCCGCGCAGCCCGGTTTTTCCCGACAGACCCCGCACCCCGACCTGTTTCCGCACCCCCGTCTGGCCAACTACCACCCGGCAAAGTGGCCAACCAGAAATCGACGTGAGCGCGCGACCTGCACCTCCGCGCGATCGGCTGGCCAACTATCAGTCGTGATCACAGGTGTTGTGACCACGGCCGATAGATGGCGAGTGCCGGGTCGTAGCTGGCGAGTCAGCCCCGCTGGAGAGTGTTCCGCCGTGAGCCGTGACACGTTGGTTGGAACCTGGCCACGAGGACTGGCACCGGGGTCGGCTCGACGGCGAGAACACCTCCATCAACTGCTTCCTGGCCAGGTCAGACCCTGTGGTACGGTCCGCGGCCGGTTCCAACAAGCGTGACAACTCGCCGCAGGTGCCAACAAGACTGTCCCGTCGGTTCCAACTCCGCTGTCCCGCTGGACGAAGAAGTGCAGGTCACCGCGCCCTTCCGGTTCCAATTAACGTGGCACGGCACACGCCGGTCGACCTCGCGCCATGTAGATCGCGTAGGCCTGGTGCAGCGCCGTTGTCGGCACCGCCGAGGAAGCCGCGTGCTGCGCCACCCGCGACACCACGCCCGGCACTATGAGCTGTCAGCGGCTCTGGGGCCAGCGCGACGACGCGCACTGGCCCCAGATTCATGCGTGGCCATGGCGGGAGGTGCTGGGCCGGGCTACCTGGCGAAGTGCTGCTGCCACTTGGTCCGGCAGTCGATGGGGTGCTGCAGCGCGGTGTCCAGAAGGTGGATGCCGTCGCGGAACGCGGCGAACCCGACGGACTCCCAGTACGCGACGCCGTCGCCACCGCACAGGGCCTACGCCCGTCCAACCCGCGCTGCGGCAGGCTCACATACCCGTCCGCCCAACGCCGGGAGTTGGCCCCGTCCGATCTGCCGGGCAGAACTATGACGCTTTCCGACGGCGGAGTCATCATCGACCTCACCGGTCGGCAGGGGAAACCGCCACCGTGGACGAGGTGATCGCCCTGGACTCGGTCCTGCGCAAGGCCGGAGCCCTGGAGAAACTGCCCGTCCCAATGGACCGCGCCCGCTGGTGAGCACGGCCATGGCCTCCCTTAGGGGTGTCGTTAACGATCGTGGCACCGGCCCCAATTGGGGCCGGTGCCACGATCGTTAACGACACCCCTAATCGGCGAGTTAGGCCGCGTCAGTGCAGGTCAGGGATATCCGGTGTTTTTTCGGCGATTACTACGGAGACCCACATTCGGCCTCGGCGTCGCCGACAGGCCAGGGCGCGCGGTGGAGTCAGAAGCCGATGGGGCTGACGAAGGTTTCGGGGCTGGATGTGGTGCCGGCCCGGTGCCACAGGGCGCCGCCGTAGGGCCAGTCGAGGGTGACGTGCGTGGTCTCGTCGGGCGGGGTGATCAGGACCTTGCTCGGTGCGAACGGACGGGTGTCCGTGGTGTTGGCGGGGATCGGCAGGATGGTCATGGTGATCGAGGCCGTGCCGTCACCGGGCTTCAGGGTGATGGTGCTCGCTTTATCCGTGGAGCGGGGCAGGTCCCAGGTTTCTCCGGACTTGCTGATCAGGCGGACGCCCGGGAAGCCGTACAGGGTGCAGGTGCGCCCACCGCTGTTCGTCAGCGTCACTTCCGCGATCTGCTGATTGGTGGCGTTCATGTCGGGGCTGCCGGCACTCCAGCTGAACTTCAGTTCGCTGGTGTGGCAACGACTGCTCGCGGCGGAAGACGACGCATTGGCAGCGTCGGTCGGTCGGCGAGTCCCCTGCGTGCTCACGCCGCCGCTGCTGCCCCCGGTTGAGGTGCTGGACAGCGTTGTCGTGCTGCCGGTGTCGGTGGATGTGGGGGCCTGGGAGCTGCTCTGGGTGGCCGGGGCGGCGGTGCCGCTGAGCGTGGCCGGGGCGGCCGAGCCCGAGCCGCTGCATGCGGTGGCACCGGCACCGAGCGCGACGACGGCCAGCACAGCGGCGGTGCAACGGACGGCGCGGTTCAGCTTGGCGGTCATGGTTCCCCATTCTTCCAGCACCGGGCTCTCACCCCGGCGCTCACTGTGTCGAGTGCGTCTTTCGGTTAGGTGTGATGAGCCCTCGCAGGACGGAGTTCACGGGAAAACGTCCGGAACCTGTAACAGCCGTCCACCCCGTCACCCCCGCTCGACCAGAGCACTCGACCGTTGCGGGTGCGCGCAAAGCTGGAAGACGCTGGCATCGCACTGGTCGCCAAGGATCCTGAGGCGCCTGTCCCGGCCGCGCACCGGATGCCCACCAGAAAACGGCTGCTCACCGGCCTGCCGCAGGGACGCCGACCGCCGCCGGAGCCAGGCCCGGGACTCTTCGCCGGCGTACGTGCGCCCTCCACTCTCGGGGCGCCTTCAGCCACGGGCGTCTGGACCTCGGTGACGGTCGGGATGCGCGGGTGTTGCGCGGGGCCCGCAGCCGGATCGCCCGCCGGGCCTCCGGCTTGCCCTTGCTGACATGGTGAAGAAACGGCTTCCACGCGGTGCTGCGTCGCCCGGCCGGCTGCCAGACCATCAGCAGCTCACCCAGGTCGACGCCGTGGCGGGCGGCGTGCTGGTAGAAGGCGCTGACGGCGGAGAGCTTTCGATTCACCGTCGCCTCGCCGCAGTGATGCTCGACCGAGGGCAGCGCAGCGACAGCCCCGGTGCGGACCATCGGCGGTAACCGGAGCCAGGCGACGAATTCACCCACGTCCTCCAGCCGGACTTCGCGCCAATCCAGCCCTCGTACGCCGAGGAAGCTGAACCAGTCCTTCAGATCGTGGGCATACGCCTTGACCGTGTTCGGGGACCGCTCGATGTCGGTCAGGTAGGCCAGGTACCGCTCAATCGGCTCGACCGGCGCAGCGTCGTCACCGAGCACCGTCCATGACTCAAGCGGTGAGGAGGGCATCACCACACGCTGAACAAGCATCGGACCTCCGGGGAATCTGCGTGATGGACGGCTGCAGATAACCACATCCACCAGGCAGATCCAGGCGGTTCACCAGCCTTTGCTTAACATGAAGGACACCCTTGGGGCGGCTCAAGATAACAAAGGTGTCAAGCCCCGGGTTTCGTGGAGAGTGGGTTAGCTGGTTTTCAGGGCGGGTTCGGGGGTGCGGGTTGTTGCGTGGAGAGCCTCGTACTCGGCGGGCGGAACGTGTCCCAGCTCGCCGTGGAGCCGTCGCTGGTTGAACCAGTCGATGTACTCGGCGACAGCGACTTCGAGGTCGTTGATGCCGGTCCAGGGTCCCTTGTTGCGGATCAGTTCAGCCTTGAACAAACTGTTGAATGCCTCCGCGAGGGCGTTGTCATATGAGTCGCCCTTGGAGCCGACCGAGGCGACGGCCTGAGCCTGCTCGAGGCGCTCGGTGTAGCGGATAGCGCGGTATTGCCCGGGTTCAAGGGGTCGTCGCAACACTGCCTTGTTGAATCGAGAGTAGCTGTTCGTTGAGGGCTTCGGCGGGTGTCTTCCATCCGAGGGTCTTGCGG
>NZ_RJVR01000196.1 GCF_003999195.1 Streptomyces soli | reverse complement strand
CACCCGTCAACGAAACCGACTAAACAAAGATCAACTGACGACCCGAGGGTCAGACTTCAACCGACGAAACTGGGTCAGAATTCAGCCGCCGCCGACACCTCGCTGACAGAGAAGCGTCCGCGTGCGGGGTCGTTGACCGTGCCGCTGCCGCTGCCGCTGCCGCTGGCGGAGACGACGACGGTGTGTCGACGGGTTCGGCGTAGGGGACGCGGCGGCCGTTGTAGGCCGTGTACCATCCCACGCTCCCGCTGGCACGTGTCAACTATCGCCCTTCAAGGCGCTGCGCAACACGCGGCGGCCGTGACGGTCGGCGCGACGAGGAGGCCGGCATGCATCACGGGTTCGCCGCGGGTGACGCCACAGGCGCCAACCGCGGCGAGCGGGGTCAGTGTGCGGCGGCATGTGGTCTGGCGTGTGCTGTGCATGGTCATGGTGGGCGGTGTTGCGCCGGGTTGAC
Organism: Streptomyces soli; assembly: GCF_003999195.1. GTDB lineage: Bacteria > Actinomycetota > Actinomycetes > Streptomycetales > Streptomycetaceae > Actinacidiphila > Actinacidiphila soli. The sequence goes on along the minus strand of NZ_RJVR01000196.1, from coordinate 23,411 downwards.
GCCGTCGATGTCGACGAGGAGGTGGCGAGGGCCTCGCAGGGTGGGATTCGGGCGGTAGGGCGGTGGGTCGGCGACGAGTCGGGGGTTCTTGAGTCGGCGCGCTAGCTCGGTGAGGGCAATCTGCGTCTCGGGACGGGCCAACGGTGCACCGAAGCAGTAGTGGATGCCGCCGCCGAAGCCCAGGTGCTCGTTGTGCTCGCGGTCGGGGTCGAAGCGGTCGGGATTGGGGACGCCGCCCGGGTCGCGGCTGCCGGCGGCGAGCACGAGGTTGACCGGTGAGCCCTTGGGGATGGTGGTGCCTGCGACCTCAATGTCGTCGAGGGCGTAACGGTTGGATAGGAACTGCACCGGTGGTTCGTAGCGCAGGAGTTCCTCGACCACCCGGGTGGCCAGATCGGGTTCGGCGCCGCGGCGCAGCCGGTCGAGCACCTCGGGGTGCCGCAGGAGGGTGAGCATGCCGTTGGTGATGAGGTTGACGGTTGTCTCGTGGCCGGCGACAAGGAGCAGGGCCGCGTTGCTGAGGATCTGTTCGTACGACATTGGCGCCTCGGGCCCGTCGCCGCTGAGGAGCCCGGAGAGCAGGTCGTCGCCCGGTTGGCCATGGCGGGCGTCGAGCAGCTCCGCGAAGTACTGGCCGAGGTCGGCGGTGGCCTTGGCGCGTCGGCGCTGCTGCTCCGCGATCCCTCCGGTGGACGGGTCGATGGCCTTGATGACCGCGTCGGACATTGCCTGGAACAGCGCTTCGTCCTCGCGAGGCACCCCCAGCAGTCGGCAGATCACCGTGACCGGGAAGGGGTAGGCGAAGTCGTCGACGATGTCGACCCGGGTCGTGCCCAACTGCTCCTTGCCTGTGAAGCCGTCGATCTCGCTCGTCACGATCTCGAGCAGGTCGGGAATCATGCTGTCGACGCGACCGGGGCGGTGGGGCGGTCCGAAGTTCCACGTCAGCTGGCGCCGGATTCGGTCGTGCTCGGGCGGGTCGGCTTGGATGACGTTGGGCGGGAGCTCGGCAGGGCCCTCTTCGGACGCCTGCGCCGGCGTGTCGGCGCCCAACTCAGGGAGGTTGCGCATTTCCGAGCTGAGCCGTGGGTCGTGAAGCAGAGCGACGATCTCCCGGTAGGTGCTCACGACATAGCTCCCGTCCTCCTCGCGCACCACGGGTGTCTTGCGCAGCTCGGCGTAGAGCGGGAACGGGTCGGCGCGGTGGGAGGGGTCGAGAATCTGCTGCCAGATGCTGGTCTGGGCCATGATGGGCGTCTCCCGCAACTCGGGGATCAGGGCGTGTGGTTGGGCTGGGTCACAGGTACGTTCTGCGGACCAACGTGGCCCGCCGCTCGCTGGGTCCATGGCCGGTCACCACGACGGTGGCCTGAGGGGTGGGCCGCTCTGGGACCTCGACCGCGACAGGGTGTGCGTCGGTGGGCTGGTCGACGGTGCTGAAGGAGGGCGGGAACGGCGCCGCCCGGTCGATCAACCCCGCATAGAACTCCAGCCACTTGGACTGGTTGAAGGCGACAGCCGCGGTGATCCGCCCGCGGTAGCCGTAGACGGCGATGAAGCGGCGCTCGTCCACCGAACCCTGGGCGATAACGACCTGGTCGGCATGGGTCGGGACGCCGACGGACTTGATCTCGGTGCCGAACTGGGTGGACCAGAACTCCGGTAGCGCAAGGTGCGGCCGGCGCTCGCTCTGGGAGCTGATCATGTTGTGCGCGGCGATCCCCGACTGGGCGACCGCGTTGCCCCAGTGCTCCAGGGCGAGGAACTGGTAGTCGTAGACGGGGTGTGGGCAGCGGGCCACGTCGCCTGCGACGAACACATCGTCGGTCACGACGCCGTTGACATCGATGGCACGGCACCCCGCATCGCACGCCACCCCCCAGACCCCGGCCGCCAGCCCCGACCCTTCCAGCCATTCGACGTTGCGGATGCTGCCGAGCGCGGCCACCGCCACATCGACGTCCAAAGTGCTGCCGTCCGACAGACGGGCTCGCCGCAACCGCCCGCTGTCATCGCCTTCCAGCGCCGCGACTCCAACGCCGCACCGCAGGTCGACCCCATGGTCGCGCTGCATCTGCGCCGCGACGCCGCCGATCACCGCGCCCAGTGCCCCGCCGAGAGGGACCTTGCCGCGCTCGAGGACGGTCACCGGCAGATCCAGCTCGCGGCAGGCGGAGGCGACCTCGGAGCCCATGAACCCGGCACCGATGACCAGCACCCGGCCAGGACCGGCTGCCAACCGCTGCCGCAGCCCATCCGCGTCTTCCGGGGTGCGCAGCGCGAACAGCCCATCAAGCCCGGCCTCTGCCTCGTTCGGCCACGGGCGCGCCCGCACCCCCGTGGCGATGAGCAACCGGTCGAATCCCACCTTCTCGCCGTCGGCCAGGAGCACCTGCTTGCCGTTCAGGTCAACCCCCGTGGCCGCGACTCCCAGCCGCCAGTGCGCGTCGACCTCGTCGCGGCGGGGCAGTGCGGTCCGCCGCGCCGGAACCTGGCCCATGAGGACCTGCTTGGACAGCGGCGGCCGGTCGTAAGGGAGATGAGGCTCGTCCCCGATCACGGTCAGCGAAGCAGTGAAGCCCTCCCGACGCAGCGTCGAACCAGCCACCAGCCCAGCCAGGGACGCCCCGACAATGACGATGCGCCCGGTGCGCTTGAACGCCTCCTCAGGGCCGGGGGCCGGCACGTGCGTTCCGCGCCCCGACTGCCTGTTCCGGGCGTCCTCACGGTCGAGGAAGATGGCCTGGACCGGGCAGGCCGCCGCGGCCCGCGCGATCTTCTCCCGCTGCGTATCGTCCGGATCGGCGTCGTACAGCAGCGCCTCGTCCCCCTGTATGGCGAACACATCAGGCGCGGCGAAGGCGCACTGTGCGTATCCCTGGCATCGTGTGAGATCGACGACGATCTTCATGTGGACGCCCCTTCCGAACCCTTCGGATCGGCCGTTTCGTCCCACCACCACGTGCGCACGCCACGGCCCACGCCACCGCGTTTGCTCTTTCAGTGCAGCACGGCACGCCGGAGACCGCATCCCGACGCGGACCGGCAGTTACGTTCCGGAGTCGTTGCGCACCGAATCCTGGAATTGCGCATTCACTGCGCATCGAGCGCCGACATTGCGCATCAGATCGCGGACCTACAGGTGGCAGCCGTGAGGTCGAGGGTCGGGACGGGGACCGTGGGTCCGGCCCCGGCACCAGGCCGCGATGGGCAGGTGGGGGAGAGGGCCTCTGGTCCGGCACGCCGGGATACGGAACCACGGCCGACTGTGCCCCGGGCCGCACCAGGCAATGACCCGGACGCGATTGAGGACATTACCGCCTGGGTGCGCGCCGGCGGCCCCGGCCTGGCCGAACCGCCCGGCGTTCTCGACCTGTATGCCTTCACTCCCTCGCGCCGCGTCCGTGAGGCGCTGCCGGGGGGCGAATAACAGCAGGGGCCGTGCGGGCGGGTCAAAGCCCGTACGGCCCCTGGCGCTGAGTCCGGCCGGGACTCAGTCGACGCTGCGGAGGATGTGCGACTCGGACGGGTCGTCCTCGTAACCGGCGAGGCGAATCGGCGCGGAGCGCGCCCACACGTCCAGATTGCGCACATCCCGCGGAGGGGCAGGGCGATCGTCGGGTTCTGGCGGGAGCTGCTCCCGCTGGGTCTGCTCTGGTGTCACCGCGAACTCCTTGTGTCGGGTGAACCGGGTCGCCCAGCGCGGCCGCTACTGGGGTGCCGAACGGCCCGGTGGGGCTGGAAAGGTCTGTTCGGACGCGGTGGCGCCGGAGGGCGGAACCGGGTGGGTGGCCATGGTCGCTGGCGCTTCCCCGGACCCCCACCTCGGCCCCTGCGCTGGGGCGTTCTTCGGAGGGCGTCCCAGGGTAGGACGCCCTCCGAAGAGGGTGCGGACGATGGCGTGGTCTTCTACGTCCCACTCCATGGCCAGCCTCGATTGATCAGCGGCCGTGCGTGAAGCTGCGGTAGTGGCCGTACCCGTAGCTACGGTAGTGGCTGTACCCGCGGTACCCGCTGTAGCCGCCGTGGCCGTAGCCGCCACCGCTGTGGCCGTAGCCGCCGTGGCCGTAGCCGCCTCCGCCGTACTGGTAGGCGGTGGGCATGACCGACGTGGTGACGTTGGATGCGGCGGTGTGGGTGGCTGCCGCGGGCGTGGCCGCCTCGGCAGCACCGGCGCCGATCAGTGCCAGCAGGGGGGCTGCAATCGCAGCGACGGCCAGTCGGCGAACCCTAGGGGTCTTCGCGAACATAGTGGTTGTTCCTTCCAAGGATTGTGAGTGGTGATCAGCGGACCCGAACAGCCGGGTCCTTGTGCTTCGGTTGCCCAGCGGCGATTGATCAGCGGCCGTAGCCGTAGCCGCCGTAGCCGCCGTAGCCGCCGTAGTTGCCGTACCCGCCGTAGCCGTAGCCGCCGTAGCCGCCGTAACCGCCGTAGCCGCCGTAGCCGCCGTGGCCGTAGCCGCCTCCGCCGTACTGGTAGGCGGTGGGCATGACCGACGTGGTGACGTTGGATGCGGCGGTGTGGGTGGCTGCCGCGGGCGTGGCCGCCTCGGCAGCACCGGCGCCGATCAGTGCCAGCAGGGGGGCTGCAATCGCAGCGACGGCCAGTCGGCGAACCCTAGGGGTCTTCGCGAACATAGTGGTTGTTCCTTCCAAGGATTGTGAGTGGTGATCAGCGGACCCGAACAGCCGGGTCGGTGTGCCCCGGATCCTGCGCGAAGCCCGGGCACGGTGTGCCGGTGCGTATTGCGGACTCGCAACAGCGAGTCATGATCCGGCAGTCAGTGCCGCTCAAGCAGGCTGCCAACTAGGAGGCAACCGGGGGGCTGGAGGTCGAAAACCAGGGGGTCAAGCCCACGATGACCACCTCCGCCTTTCGGTTGAACGTTGAACCTGACTAATACGACATTACGCCCAGCTTGGAACAAGTCAAGTGATAGATGAAAAATATTTTTAGAACCAGTCTATGTTTGCAGGGTTTCGCTGCGGGGGAGACGGCCTGCTCGCGTGTGTACGGGAGTTGACTAACCGTCATTTGCCTGCCGCACCAGGAGGCCCGCACCGGCCGGGGTGCTGCCGTCGGTCGCGCCATGGAGCCAAGGTGGACACACGGGTGCGGGCAGACATGGCACCGACGGCTGCACGTTCTGCGCTGTGTCCGAGAGTTGCACGGCGCCCAGGGGACCGCCCGCCAGGCAGCCGGCTTCGCTGCGTGTGCCGGCCCAGGCTCAGCTTTTCGCGCACTCGGCATCTGGACTGGGATCAGGTCGGGTTCACGTGTTCACGTATGCCGCTGTTCATGGTCCTCAGGTGGCGCTGTGGCGTGCTTGGACGGCCTTCGGGCAGGTATTCGGGTTCGGATGAGGCTGCGTTCACATGTTCACGAGCCCGACCTCTCGGTGGGCGGCCGCGGGGTTGCGGACGGGCGCATCGGCGCGGACCTGGCGCGGCCCGACACGAAGTCGTCACCACCGAACCATCCAAAAGCGGGTAAGAACGGCATCTGCGGACTCCCGGTGAGTCCGAGCGACGCCTCCTCCGGCAAGGGGTGCCGCTGGCCGCATCCTGCAAGACCAACGACCCCGACGTGCACACTGCCGGAACACCGGAACATGTTTCCATGTACAGACTCAAGAGGGAGCATCCGTCCTTTATGCCCGTATAGAAGTATTTTTTCACATCCTGGAACAGGAACGCACTGCCACACAGCTTCACTGGGTCTGACCTGGCGTGACATGCTCACCCGGTTCCAGAACGGCCTCACGCTTGTCCGGTTCGAGTCGGGCGAGGCCCATCCCCCGCAGCTTGACGACCACGCTTTCGTCATCGCATTGGGCGCCGCGGCGTACGCAGGGCACGCAGAGGATCGCCGTCCACCGTGATGACCGGAAGAGAACCGAGCGAAGCGGCGCAGATGGTGCCCGTGCACCTCGTCCGAGACCGCCGGGGTCAGCTCGTGGCGCGTACGGCATCGAGAATGAGGTCCGCGACGGCCCTCGGCCGGGACATGGGGACGGTGTGCGACGTGCCTTCCTCCTCGGTGGTGGTTGCGCCGGCGCGGTTGGCGCCGAAGCGCGCGACCTCGGGGTTGATCGCCTGGTCAGCGGTGGACGCCAGCGTCCAGGACGGCTTGGGGGAGGTTCTCTTGAAGGTCTTGTTTGCGCTGTAGGCAGGGCTGCGTCGTTTTCGCGGATTGTCCGGGTTGATCAGGTGAGTGCGACCTGTCGGCTGTGAGTACGGAACCGACCTGCGACGAAGAGTCTCAGCTCACGGCGCACCGGATCGCCGGCTGACAGGGCCGAGCCATAGACCCGGGTTATGCGTCCATCGGCGGTTGGCGTCTACTGGATCTCGGTAACAGCGCACAGCGTGGTCCTATGACCACATCGATGAGCGCCCAGATCGCGACGGCAGCTACTTCCGCAACCGGTCGCAAGGACCGCAACGACCGCAAAGTCGTCAAACCCACCCCCGCGGAGCTGATGGAGGACACCGGTACGGGCCTGGACTACGGGACCCGACCCGACCGTATGCCGGGCTATCTCACCCCGACCGATCGCTTCTACATCCGCAGCCATGCGCCCACTCCGCACGTGGATGCGGCGACGTGGACACTTCACGTCGAGGGCCAAGGGGTGCACAAACCGATCGCCTACACCTACGACGAACTGTGGAAGCGCTTTCCGCTGGTCTCTGTGGTTCGCACGATTGAGTGTGCGGGTAACCGCCGTGTGTTGTTCGGTGAGGAAATCGGGCGCACGTTCGATGGCACTCAATGGGGGCGCGGTGCGATCGGTACCGCTGAGTGGACCGGCGTTAGGCTACGCGACCTGCTCGGACCGGCCGGAATCACATCCGGTGCATGCGAGGTCATGCCGGAAGGGCTCGACGAGATCCGGGCCCGCCTGCCGGTGCCGCTGGCCAAGGCGTGCGCCGACGACACCCTGGTCGCGTTGGCCATGAACGGCGAGGTGCTCCCGGCTGATCACGGATTCCCGGCTCGCCTTGTGGTGTCCGGGTGGCTCGGTGCGGCCAGCATCAAGTGGCTGGGTCGGATCGAAGTGTCTGAAGAGCACCTGTACGTGCCCTGGAACACCGTGGATTACGTGCTGATCGGCCCGAACTTCCCCGCGCATAAGCCCGCACGTGGCCCGGCGATCACCGCGCTCACGGTGACGAGCATGGTGGAGCTGCCCTGGCCGGCGAAGCTACTGCCGGAACCGCAGATGATCCGAGGACGAGCGTTCGCGGGAGAGAACCGGATCGCGACGGTCCGGTACCGCATCGACGACGGGCCTTGGCAGGACGCGCTGATCACTTCTCCGGTAGCGCCGGGGGTGTGGGTGCGCTGGCAGTTCAGCTGGAATCCCGTACCCGGCGAGCACACACTCCGGGTGCGCGCCACCGATGACCAGGGCAACACTCAACCAGACGTCTCGCCGTGGAATGAGCTGGGCTATCTTCACCAATCGGTACTGGCGCATCCCGTGCGCGTCGAATCCCGGGCGCGGCACGGTCGATGAGGCCAGGCCCGCCGTCCAACCCGGCGCGCTGGAAGCGACATGAGCTCATGAACCTTGCCGACCAGGAACGACAACCCGAGCCGGCCGACGACGAGCAGGAGCCGGACTCCCGCGTCACGCTCGCCAAGGAGCGCACCTTTCTCGCCTGGATCCGCACCGCGCTCGCGGTGATCGCCGGTGGCGTCGCCGTCACCCAGCTAGATGAAGGAATACGTGCCCACCGGAGGGGCCCCTGCCATGCTCACCGACATCGACCGCACCGTGCGGGTCCGAATCCTTGCCCCCGGTTCCGGGGATCAGGACACGACCGCCGTCCTCCGCTATCACCGTGAGGATCCGCTCGCCGTCTACCTGACCTTCCCCGCCTCCGTCTCCCTCGACGGAACCGACGTCACCTGGACCTTCGCCCGCAGTCTCCTCACCGCCGGCCTCCGTGCCCCCTCCGGCGACGGCGACGTCCACATCTGGCCCTACGACCCCGGCCACACCATGATCGAACTGCGCGGGCGAGAAGGCATCGCCCTCATCGACCTCGTCATGGCCGACCTCCACACCTTCCTCTCCCGCGCCTACGAAGCCGTCCCCGCCGGCCAGGAGGTCCACCACCTCGACGTCGACGCCGCGCTCGCCGCGCTGCTGGACGACGACTGGCTGCTGGACGACGACTGAAGGTCCCCCACCGCGCCTTTTTCGGAATCGGGGGACTGTAAGTCGAACGGCTCTGGCATGAACGCGGCGGTGACGTGGCGTCGTCTACGAGAGCAGTATTCGCTGCCGGAGCAGGGGAAAGCCGGCTCGGCCATACATCTGCCGCTTGGTCCGACCGCAGGGTGAATCGTCATGCCGCAGCTACCATGATTTATATGGATATCTGAGGACGGGCTTATGACTGATGCCAGCCAGGCGATGACTGCGTCCTGGGGCCACTCCGCCGATGACGGTGATATGGCGAACGCCCCCGGCGATCGGGGCGGGACCGTGCGGGCCGGCCCGCACGCGCAGGTTGACGCACTCAGCGGCGCCGTCGAGGATCTGGCGGGACAGTTCGCGCTGCAGCCGCTGTTGCATCGCATTCTGCGCAGGGCCGTGAGCCTTCTCGGAGCCGGGGCGGGATCGATCAGTACGGTCGATGAGAAGGCGGGCACGTACCGCAAGGAAGCAAGCCTCGGCGTCGGATGCCAGGAGGGCAGGATCTTCCCGCTGGCGGAGGGGGCCACCGGAGCGGTCGTCGCGCACCGGGGGCCGCGCGTCTTCGACAGCTACAGCGAGGTGCGCGGCGGTCATGTCGATGCGGCGGACCGCGACCGGCTGCACGCCACCGTCGCCGTCCCCATCGAATGGCGGGGCGAGATCATCGGGGTGTGCGTCGTCTTCAGTACCGATCCCGCCACGCGGTTCGACAAGGAAGATGTCGAACTGCTCAATGTCTTCGCCAAGCACGCCGCCATCGCGATCGCCAACGCGCGCCTGCACCGGGAGGCCGAGGAACGCGCCCGCCGGCTCGCCGTCAGCGCTGAGCGGGAACGAGTCGCACGCGATGTGCACGACACCATGGCCCGCGCACTCGGGACGATCCTGCTGCACATGGACGCGCTAGACGTCCCCGACCAGGCCCCGCGGCTGCACGCGGCTCGGGCGGCCGCTCGTGCCGCGCTGGTGGAGACACGCCGTACGGTGCTCGGCCTCGGCCCGTCCCTGCTGGAGCTGCACTCCCTCGACGACGCCATCGCCGCCGAACTCGCCTGGGTACGTTCCACGGCCTCGATCCGCACGGACCTGGTTGTCACCGGCGACAGTCCGCAGCTGGACCCCGATGTCGGCGCCCATGCCCTGCGGATGGTGCAGGAGGCGCTGACCAATGTCGTCGCCCACGCCGGCGCCGCCCAGGTGCGGGTGGGTGTGATGTACGGAGCCGACGAGGTCACGGTGGTCGTCGAGGACGATGGCCGCGGCTTCGACCCCGCGGACGTGGCCGTGCGACGCACCGGCCTCGGCCTGACGGGCATCGTCGCCCGCGCCCGTCAGCTCGGCGCCGATCTGCGTATTGAATCCACACCCGGCTGGGGCACCCGCATCCGGGTCCGGATTCCGTACGCACCGGAGGGCGAGAACCACGAGGTCGGTGAGGGGGCGCCGTGGCGCGTCCTCGTCGTCGACCCGCGGCCTGTCGTCAGGGCCGGGCTGGTGCGGCTCCTCGACCGGGCGGAACCGGAGATCCAGGTCGTGGGCGAGATCGCCGACGCGCGGGAGGCCGTTGACGCCGTACGGGTCCTGGATCCGCATGTCGTGCTGCTGGACCTGCGGATGCCCGGACTCGACGGTGCCAGGCTGACCTCCTACCTACGGTCGGCCAGGCCCGGCACGGCGGTGCTGGTGATGACCGACGACCTGAGCGACCCGCTGCTGCCCGAGGCTGTGCACGCCGGGGCGCGCGGCTGCGTCGGATCGGACCTGGATGGCCCCGCGCTGGTCCGCGCCGTGCTGGCGGCCACACGTGGCGATGTGCTGCTCACCGAGAGCGTCCTGCGCGGCTTCGCCGACCGTGACCAGCCGAAGCAGGATCCCCTCACCGAACGAGAGAGGGAGGTGCGGGCGCTGGTGGAACGAGGTCTGCCGGACAAGAAGATCGCCACCGCCCTCGGCATCTCGGTCAAGACCGTCGAGAAACACGTCGGCGCCGTTCTCCGCAAGACCGGGGCGCCCAACCGCACCGCACTGGCCCACCGAGCGGTGCGGCACTGATGCGGCACTGACGCGATGACGTCCGGGGACGGAGTGGGGGGGGCGAGCCGGCAGACGGGAGAGGGGTGGGGGATTCCCTACCGGGAGATGGGGAGAACCCCGGCTGAGCTGTGTGGGACGTCCGGCTAACGTCAAAAGAGTCCGACGAGCCCGGCCCGCACGGGCCATGATCTACGCGCCCGACCCTCACCGAGTCCGATCCCAGGAGGCCACGTGCCTGTCGTGCCCCTGACCGACATTCTGTCCGACGCCTTCGACAAGCGTTATGGCGTACCGGCCATCAATGTGTTCAACGACCTCACCTTGGAGGGGGTTCTCGCGGCCGCGGTGGAGAATTCCTCGCCGCTGATCGTGCAGACGTCCGTGAAGACGGTGAAGTCCATCGGCAGCGATGTGCTCTACGCCATGTGGACATCGATGACGGCCGGCATCGAGGTGCCCGTCTCGCTGCACCTGGATCACTGTCCGGAACGCGCGGTCATCACCGAGTGTCTGGAGCGCGGCTGGAACTCCGTGCTGTTCGACGCCTCGCATCTGCCAGTGGAGGAGAACATGCGGCAGACGGTCGAGGTCGTCGCGGAGGCCCGTCGCTACGGAGCCCATGTCGAGGGCGAGATCGAGTCCATCACGGGCGTCGAGGACGGCGTCGGCAGTGACGAGGTGGCCGCCCAGCAGGACCTGGACGTGGCGCTGAACTTCCTCGATGTGACCGGCGTCGACGTGTTCGCGCCCGCGATCGGAAATGCCCACGGCTCTTACAAGCGGGAACCCGTACTCGACTTCGACCGCGTCTCCGCCATTGTCGAGGCACACCCGCTGCCGATCGCCCTGCACGGCGGCAGCGGCCTGTCCGACGAGCAATTCCGCAATCTGATCGCCCGGGGATGCGCGAAGGTCAATATTTCGACCGCTCTGAAAGAGACATTCATGAAGTCGAATCTGGCCTTCCTCGAAGCGACCGCGAAGAAGCAGAAGTGGGACCCGCCGTCCCTGTTCAAGGCTGTTGGTCAGGACGTCATCGAGATGACCGGCTCGCTCATGACGCTCTTCGGCAGCGCCGGCCGGGCCAGGTGAGACGGTGCCCGCTCTCATCTTCGACTGCGACGGCGTTCTCGCCGACACCGAACGCTACGGCCATCTGCCCGCGTTCAACCAGACGTTCGAGGAATTCGGCCTGCCCGTCCGGTGGAGCGACAGCGACTATGCCGAGAAGGTGAAGGTCGGTGGTGGCAAGGAGCGCATGAAGACGCTTCTGACCCCTGAATTCATCGCCGAGGCCGGGCTGCCCGCCGACCCGGGCGCCTTGGATGAGCAGGTCGCGCGGTGGCACCGGCGCAAGACCGAGATCTACACAGCGATCATCGCCGGCGGCACCATCCCGCCCCGGCCGGGCGTGCGGCGGATCATCGAGGAGGCCGCCGGCGCCGGATGGACCCTGGCGGTCGCATCGACCTCGGCGGAGCAGTCCGTACGCAGTGTGCTCGAACTCGCCGCAGGCCAGAAACTCGCCGAGCGCTTCAGTGTGTTCGCCGGTGATGTCGTGCCACTCAAGAAGCCCGCCCCGGACATCTACGAACTCGCCGTGTCCCGGCTCGAACTCGACCCCGCGGAGGTCCTGGTGGTGGAGGACAGCCACAACGGGATGCGTGCAGCGCTGGCCGCAGGTCTGGGGTGCGCCGTCACGACCAGCGCCTACACCCGGCACGAGGACTTCACCGGGGCGCTGCTCGTCGTGTCGTCACTGGGGGACCCCGCGCCGGACGAGACGGTCACCGAGGTGCTCAGCGATCCCTACGGCGCCAACCCGAGCCCTTACGTCCGCCTCGCCCATCTGGAACTCCTGCTCGCCGCCGCACCCGGCAAGAAGTGACGTACAGGCCAGTGAGGAGCGACATGTCATCGACAACAGCCAGTGATCTCGAGTTCGTCGTCCGGACGATCGCACAGACCGCGGTCGACAACGAACGCGAGTTCAGCGAACTCGACGCGGTCGTGGGCGACGGGGACTTCGGGTTCTCGCTCGCGCGCGGCTTCGAGATCGTCATCGCCGACTGGGATTCCTTCGACCGTAGCTCCCCGTCGACGTTCCTGAAGAAGATCGCCCTGGTGATCTCCAAGCGGGTCGGCGGTACCTCAGGACCGCTGTGGGGCACCGCGTTCCTGCGGGCGGCCGGGGCCTTGGGCGACAAGACCGAACTGACCGCCGAAGACGCGGTCGCCGTGCTGCGCGCCGCCGCCGAGGGCATCAAGGCGCGCGGCAGGTCCGATCTCGGCGACAAGACGCTGCTGGACGCGCTGATCCCGATGACCGACGCGCTGGAGAAGGAAATCCACGCCGGCGACGACCCGGCGAACACCTCTGCCGGTCTGGCCAGGATCGCGGCGACGGCGGCCCGTACCGCCGCGGACGCGACCAGCACGATGCAGGCGATGCGAGGCCGCCCGAGCTACACCGGCGAGCGCAGCATCGGCTCACCGGACGCCGGAGCGGTGGCGATAGCGGTCATGGCGGAACGCATCGCCGACGAATGGGCTGCGCGCGGGTGACGTGCCGCACCGCGATCGCCGTCCTGCGACCGCCGCACCGTGACCGCCGCACCGCGAGTGCCGGCGCCCGCACATGGCCGGCCGAAGTCATGGCCTGTCCGGAATCTGTCGCACGGACGCCCCGGACATCCGCTTGAACCTGACGTGCCTGCCCGAGCCCGGATTCGATTCCGTCTCCCGTGCTCAACGTGAAGACCTAAGGAGTGACCGATGAAGAAGTTCGTCAACGACCCGAAGGACTTCGTTCCCGAGATGCTGGAAGGGCTGGCGCTGGCCAACCCCGACACGCTCCGGTACGTCCCCGAGTACAACCTGATCATGCGCGCCGACGCCCCCATGACGGACAAGGTCTCCATCGTCCAGGGATCGGGATCCGGACATGAGCCGGCCCACGTCATGTCGGTCGGCAAGGGGATGCTTGACGCAGCCTGTCCTGGTGACATCTTCGCCGCACCGCCCACCGACTACGTCTACGAGACGGTCAAGATGGTGGCGTCCCCCAAGGGTGTTCTGCTGCTGGTCAACAACTATACGGGTGACCGCATGGCCTTCGAGATGGCCCAGGAGCTCTCGGAAGCCGACGGAGTCACCGTCCGTACGCTGTTCATCGACGACGACGTCTCCGTACAGGACTCCACCTACACGGTCGGCCGCCGCGGCGTGGCAGGGAACTTCTTCGTGATGAAGGCTGTCGGCGCGGCGGCGGAACGCGGCGCCGACCTCGACGAGGTCTACCGGATCGGCGAGAAGGTCAACTCCGTCACCCGCACCATGGGCATGGCGCTCACCGCGTGCACCCCGCCGGCCAAGGGTTCTCCGCTCTTCGATCTGCCCGATGACGAGATCGAGATGGGTGTGGGCATCCACGGCGAGCCGGGCCGGCGGCGCGAAAAGCTGCGGCCGGCCAAGGAGATGGTGCACGAACTCGTCAACGCCGTTGTCGAGGACCTGCCCTTTACCTCGGGTGACGGTGTGGCGCTCATGGTCAACGGCCTCGGCGGCACCCCGCTCAGCGAGCTGTACTTGGTGTACGGGCTGGCCCACAAGGAACTCGCGGGGCGCGGTATCGAGGTACGGCGCAGCTATGTGGGCGAGTACTGCACCTCGCTCGACATGGCCGGTGCCTCCATCACCCTGGTCAAGCTGGACGACGAGATCACCGATCTCCTCGAAGCCCCCGCCGAGATCCCGGCCCGCGTGTTCTGACACCTGCCCGCCAAGCGCCGGTCGACCGATCCGGACGGCCGCCGTTCCACTACTAGGCCGGGCCGAACCCGCCGTCCCATGCGCCCCTACGGGCGCCCATCGGTGCCGACAGCCGTGGCCGTCGGCACCGATTGCAGGCTGGGCACGTCGCCGGCGGTGCGGGGGCCGGGCACCACGGCCGTGCCTGCGGGGTCGAGGTGAGATTCCATGTCGAGCTCGAGCCGACCGTATGGGTTGACGTGGGGCCAGAACAGCGGGGGGACAGGGCCCTCCGGTCGGCGCCGGTGAAGCGGCCGGCCCATTCCGCGTCGGCGCGGATCTGCTGCAGCAGCAGGTGCCCAACATCCAGGGTCAGGCCCGTCGCGGTCCTGGGTCTGCTCGGCCGTGTGGGGACGTCGGTCCGGCCCGCTTCGCGGAGCACACCGGTACAGTGCCGGCTGCCAGCGACGTTCTTGGCCTGCGCCCATGCGGGTGATTGCGCTCGCCGATACCGCTGGTCGCCTTGCTTCGGCATAGGCCCGGCTCCAGCCTCGTAACGTCCAAGGCACCGTACACAGCGCGAGGAGCAACCGACGATGGCGGTATGCGAAGTCTGCAGCAACGACTACGAGATGGCGTTCGAGGTACGTGCGGCGGGAGTGGTTCACGTCTTCGACAGCCTGGAGTGCGCGGCCCAGCGGATCGCTCCGGTCTGCGAAAACTGTCAATGCCGGATCCTCGGGCACGGCGTTCAGTCAGACGGCCGGTTCTTCTGCTGCGCACACTGCGCACGGCAGCAAGGCCACGCGAAGCTCGTCGACCACGCTTGAGGAGTGAAGATCAGGCGTTCGAGGTACCGGCGGGTGGGCGGGCCGGTGCGTTTGCCGTGTGACCCGCCACGCGCCTTTTCAGGGCCTGTCGGCCCTCAGGGCGATTTCGATGTGCGGCAGCGGAAGCATCTGAGGCCCAGCCAGAGCCCTACAACGCCGTAGAGCTGCGCGCGCCGACGATGCGGTACACCTTCGTCGCCGCGCGCGGTGCGCCCCGCACGGGTGCGTATCCGGTGCGCGCACCGCCGCACCGCGTGTGCGCGACCGGAACCACCCCGCCACCAGCACATATACCTGGAACCTCCAGCACTGGGCGTTCGGGTAGGCACTGGGTCGGCTGCGCACTGGCCTCGGAGCGGGGGGCGGAGCCGGGGTCATCGCCGTGCCGGTCCCGGAAGTCGTCCCCCGTGCCGTTCCCGGCAGCCGGACAGCAGTGCGGCCCTGGCGCGATCAAGTGCGTTGCTGAAGCACCCATGATCGACAGCAAGGCCGTGAAGTTGAGTGTGCTGGATGACGCTGTGTGCGTCGAGTCCCTGTCCGTGTCGTCCGGCTTCCGGTCCGATTTCTACGACTGCATGACCTCCCGTGCGGACGCCCCGTTCGAACTGACCGACGCGTCGCTGTGCGCCGACGGACCGGTCAAGTCGCTGGTCGACTGACGCTCACGCCCGACGGAGTGCAGGGACGGGGGAGCTGTGCAGTCGGTTGGGCCGGGCTTCACTCGTATGGGTGGAATTGTGACGTCCTGTCACGTTTCTGCTGTGGTGCCCGACTCTATGGTGGGGGCGTCGCCCGAGACCTCGGTGGCTGTCCGATTGCCGCCTGCAGGACGGGACTGCCATGCGCGACGACGCTCTACCCACCGCCTTGGACAAGGCTTCCTCCCCACTTGGGGCCTTGCTGTTGCCGTGCCAGAATGCGCGCACTCACGTAGTGGACGGTTTCACCGTGGTGGAGTTCCACGGCGACATCGACCTGGCCACGGTTCCCGAGGTCAGGGCGCATCTGGACGCCGCAACTTTGCCGTTGCGCCCGCAGGTGATCGTGGACCTGCGGCCAGCGCTCTTCTTCGACTGCTCCGCCCTGTCGCTGATGTGCCGCGCCCGCCGGCGGGTCTTGGAGCGGGCCGGCTCCCTGGCTCTGGTCTGTACCCGTCCATGGCATCTGCAGGTGTTGGAGATGGCCGGCCTGAGCGCTGCTTTCCGTACGGTCGCTACGGTGGAGGACGCCCGCGCCGACGCACTGCGGAACCAGGAAGAACCCATCGTTTCCCGGTCTGTGTGACGTTCAGCGATAGGTGCCATCTCCGAAGAGTCGCGTCTGGTCAAGCTGTGCCACAACCTGTTGCTCGGCATGATCACCGAGGCGCTGGTCGAGGTGACCGCGCTCGCCGAGAAAGGCGGGGTGCCCAATCGGTCGTTCATCGATTTCATCAATGGTTCGGTGCTCGGCTCCACGTTCATCCGGCACAAGGCCAAGCCATCGTCGACCGGGACTACGCCCCAACGTTCAACAACAAGATGCTGCGCAGAGGTCGTCGACGATCCGCTTCTTCCACGGTCTGCGATGTTCGCCCACCTCGCCAAGGGTGCCGCCGTGCACAGCAGGGACCACATTGCCTCGTCCGGCGACTACGTCCGTGAGGGACGCCGCAACGCCTTCGACCCGGGAGAATCTCACCCGATGCCAGTAACGTAAGAGTCTCGCTGTCCGTGATGGTCATGGTTTGGGGGCCAGTCCAGCGGTTTTCCGAATGCAGCGAAGCTCCTCGTCTACGACTGGTGATTGTCGAGATCAACCAGTCGTAGACGAGGAGCTATTCTCGCGCCCTGGCCGGCCTTCCGGCTCCGGAGGCGAGCCGTACGGCGGACAGTCCAGGGCGGGCGTCACGGGGCCTGCCCGGCCGGGCCGTGAGGTCCCGGGCCGGTGACTTGTGGTGAGCGCCGCCTTGAACCCCCAGAGACGACTTCGGCCACAGCCATCGATGAGCGGCGGCGAGGCCGCTCCCCGCCGCAAGGGCCGGGAGCGGCCGTACGCACAGTGCGGGGTTACTTGTCGGCGGGGTTGAGCGCCCGGAAGGCAACTCCCGCGACGGCACCGGCAACAAGTTCGGCCACCAGGTAGACCCACAGGTTCGGCCAGGCGAACAGGTGCATCACGGAGCCACCGATAGCCACGGCCGGGTTGAACACGCCGCCGGAGATCCCACCGACCGCGAAGGCTCCCGCTGTGACGGTGAAACCGATCGCCAGGCCGTAGAAGCCGTTGTGGGAGTGGTCCTTGCTGGTGGCGACATTCAGCACGACATACGCCAGGGCGAAGGTGAAGAGCATCTCCACCACCAAGGCGGCCGCCAGGTTGTGCCCGGACAGCGACAGGGTCTTGACCGGTGTCGCCGGGGTGACGACGGACCGTACGATCACCGCGGCCAGCACGCCGGCGACGACCTGCGCGATCCAGTAACCGACCGCATCACGTATCCCGATCCGCCCCCGCACCAGCGCTGCCATGGTGACCGCGGGGTTGTAGTGGGCACCGGAGATGTGCCCACCGGCGTACACCATGATCATGAGGGAGGCGCCGATGGCCAGTGGGGCGAGCGGGCTGCCGCTGTACACACTGGAACCGACCGTGAAGACCAGGAAGAACGCCCCGATCAGCTCAACGGCGTACTTCCGGACCGCCGACGGCTCCACCTCCTCGACCGGGGCGGTGACCATCGCTGTCGCTTCATCGTACGAGACGGACATCTCAGTTCCTTCCGTTTCTGCGGCCCGCCGGCCGCATCCGCTGGCCCGGCATATCCGGACATCAGGCGGTATGCACCACGGGTAGTCGCTAGTCACGGCTCATGAGTTCCCGGCTGGTCGTTGTGACGTGTGTCATATGGTCGGCGCTCCACGGCGGCGCACGCATGACAGGCGCGGGCGGGTGCGGCATACGGGTGACGGGATCAGGCGATGCGGTGCGCCGTGTGGTCGTCCTCGGCGCTCTGTGTGCCGTCGTCCGTGGGCGCGGTCCGCAGCCGCACTCGTGCATACCTGTGGGCGGTGTTCCAGGCCCCGCTGCGGGTCGGCGGCTGCACGAACCCGGCGGGGGCCGGCAGCAGTCGGCGTAGTCCGAGTGCGCGCCGCAGGGCCTGCCGGCGCAGCGGACGTTGCGCCGGGTCGTCGGTGCCCCCTGCTGGGCCCCTGGCCAGCACCGCCAGAAGCACGGCCCCCACGACGGTGATCAGGTGCGGTGTCTCGGCGCGCAACGTGGTGTAGCCGCTCGCGGTGTCCACCAGGTCGATCAGCATCAGGAAACCGGCCGCCACGCCCACCACGGGCAGCATCGCCCTGGCCCAGACCGGGCGCGCCGCCGCGGCCAGCAGGGCCACGGCGAGGGTGATGTTGAACCCGGCGAGTTCCCGTGCCGCCTGCAGGGACACCCCGGCTCCCGCCCGGCCGACCAGCGCGGGAACGATGATCACCGTGTGGGCGAGAGCCGTTGCCGCCAGGGCGCCACGCACCAGCCGAGCGGTGCGTTTGCGCCTTATGGAAGGGCGGTCCGCCAGGACAGCCGCCACTATGCGTTCTGTGTTGTCGGGTGCAGATGGCGGGGGCGTCAGGCGGGCGTGCCGGGTCACCAGATGAGCTGATTCCCGCCACTGCCAGCACTTGTGGCAGTCGGCCATGTGGGCGTCCAAGTCCCCCTGGGTACAGGGCAACGCCTCACCGTCGAGGAGGGCGGAGAGCGCCTCCCTGGCGGTGCCGCAGTCCATCCCGGCGGGGTTCTGCCGGTCCCTGGTACCGCTTCCCGTTGTCATCACTCGTTCACCCCTCTCTTTGGCGTCCGTCCCCGGACGAAGGCACTTGACAGCCGTTTGGAATCCGTCAGATGCGACAGGTCCCCGGGCCTGGCACGTGCGGTGGGGGCCCGCCTCCGCAGGGGTGAAGCCGCCCGGTCCGCGTTCAGTGCCTCGATGAGGTCGGCTCGGGCCCGCGCGACGCGGGACCGGATCGTCCCGACGGGGCAACTGCACACTCGCGCCGCCTCCTCGTAGGACAGACCGATGAGCTGGGTGAGAACGAAGGAGGTGCGCCGATCGGTGTCGAGATGGGAGAGCAGCGTCTGCACCTCGACCTGCCCGGCCACGTCGGCGACCACGGCCTGTTCACGGTGCTGGTCGATCAACCGGAGCTCGCGGCGGCGTTCCCGGACGCGGGACCGCAGTTCGTCCATGCAGGTACGCCGGGTGATGGACAGCAGCCACGTTCGTGCGGAGGACTCCCGTCTGAAGGACTTCAGGGAACGGAAGGCACGCAGGTACGTCTCCTGGGCCAGGTCGTCGGCGGACTCGGGGTCGACCAGGTGTGCGCAAAGGGACCACACCTCCTTGCGGCTGAGACGGATGAACTCCCTCATCGCAGCCTGGTCGCCGCGACACGCGGCGCTGGCGAAACCGGTCAGTTCGTCCATGGGACGGCCGCGTTCAGATGCGGGTGACGGCAGCGTGGACACCGGGTACGGGTGGCATCGCACCAGGCGCCTGGCCCGACCGGGCCGTGGAGAGGCGAGCCGGAATGGTCGAGTCGCGGTGACAACGCTGGGTCATGGTCTTCCTCGGCTTCCATTGGCCACGTGGCCGCGGGGGCGGAGCGGACCGCTCATGCCCACGCACACCCTGGTGGTCGTACGAGTGGAGTGATAACTTCCGGCGACTCTGCCGGGACGGTGGTGACGTCCGTCACGCCCCGATCGGGGATCCCTGGTCTGCTTCTCGCGATCGGGCGGGAGGTCAGGTCACCCGATGCATCTGGCCGGGGCGCATGGCCCGCGGAGGCCGCTGACCCGGCCTGGCGCCCAGGTCAGCGACCGGTCCCCCAACCGGCCTCCGTGACCCTCCTGGTCAGACGGCTCCATGGCCGATCACGTGGCCGATGCCGTAAACGATGATCGCGGCGCCTCCACCGACCAGGAGCTGTCGGGCTCCCCCGCGCAGCGGTGCCTTTCCGTTGACCAGCCCCAGGACGGCGCCGACGGTGAACAAGGCGGCGGCGGCCAGGACGACCGCGGTGACCAGCGCGGCGGTGCCGCCACCGAACAGGAACGGCAGGACGACCACCAGGGCGCCGAGCGCGAACGCGAACAGACTCGACACAGCCGCCGACCAGGGCGATCCGAGCTCCTCGGGATCGAGCCCGAGTTCCTCGCGGGCCATCGTCTCCAAGGCGGTGTCCGGGTTCTTGATAATGGTCGCGGCCACGCGCTCGGCCTCCTCAGCCGGCATGCCCTTCGCCCGGTAGATCAGCGCGAGTTCCTCGGCCTCCCCTTCCGGGTCCTCGCGCAATTCCTCGGCCTCCAGCGCGATCTCGCGCTCGTAGGACTCCCGCTGACTGCGTACCGACACATACTCCCCGGCAGCCATCGAGAACGCACCGGCAAGCAGCCCCGCCACCCCCGCGAACAGCACGGCGGTGCGGGCGGCGCCGGCCCCGGCGAACCCCATGACCAGGGACGCGTTGGAGACCAGGCCGTCGTTGACGCCGAAGACCGCGGCACGCAGCGCGCCGGACCGGTCACTGCGGTGCCAGCGCTCGCGGCGGGCGATACCACGGCCGCCCTCGGCCGGACCAGCCCGGCCGCCGTCCTCGCGCAACCTGGACAGCACACGAGCATGCGAACGCTCATCAGCCGCCATCCCCGCTGTGGCATCCGGATCACCCTCATACAGTCCGGCGTCGGCACGCTCGGCACGCTCCACCAGCGGCAACACCGCATCGACGGAAAACCGGCGCGCCAGCCAGGACAGCAGACGGGTCCGCAGGTCCACGCCTCCGGGTTCGGGGACGGGTTCACCCAGCGCGGCGAGCTTGCCCGCCCAATGAGAAGCGTGCCGCTCCTCCACAGCGGCCAGCTCCAGGAAAATCTGCCGCCGGTCGCCGTCCGCACCGGCCGCCAGACCGCGGTAGAGAGCAGCACTGCGCCTCTCCGCATCCAAAGCAGCCCGGAAACGGGCAGCGGACTGCCCGCCCCCACCGGCGCCGGCCACGGCCGTATCAACGGCCCCGGCGCCTGATGCTCCGGTGCCTGGGGCCTTGGTGTCTTGGGCTTCGGTATCTTGGGCTTCGGTGTCTTGGGCTTCGGTGTCGCGGGTCGGGATGCTCATGGACCGTTCTCCCGTTGTAGCTCATGTGGAGCGTCAGGACCCCCCATCCTGATTTGACCACATCCAGAATTAGACTCCGTCCAGGCTACTGCCCTCCGGCCGTAAACGGAATATTTCCGTCCCCACCCAATGCCGATCCGGAACCACCGACCCCCCCGAACACTGGGAGGCGCACCTGGCGGATCCCCCCCGAACTAGAGGGTGCGGCGTTGTCAGAGCTGAGAGCTACCGCCAGAACCCAGCGGGCGGTGGGTGGGTTCTCCGCCGTGGGATCCCCGATCGAGGGCAGCTTCGCGGCAGCCAGTCGTAGCGCACGGGCCCTTGGCCCCGCCCCCGCAGGACAGGAACTCCCATGCTTCGTCCGGGGCGCCGATCAGCAGGTGGTCGATGCGCTCGCTCCCGGCCGGGGCTTGACCTGCTGGGACTAGGGCCTGTTTGGAGTCGTGATCAGTCGGCCTGGTTTGGGCCCGTGGGCCAGGCCGGGGTGGTAGAACGCTGTTGTGACGCGACGCGAACTGAGCGACGGCGAGTGGAAGTTGATTGAGCCGTTCCTGCCGATCGGGCAGTACGGCCCCTATCCGCAGCATCTGCGCGAGCAGTTCGAGGGCGTCATCTGGCGGTTCCGCACCGGCGGCCAGTGGCGGGAGATGCCGCGGGAGTTCGGGGCCTGGCAGACGGTCTACGCTTCACTCGCCCAGTGGCGCGACGCCGGTGTGTTCACCGCGCTGATGGAAGGGATGATCGCCGAGGCTGCCCGGCGGGGCCAGGCGGACCTGTCCCTGGTCAGTGTGGACTCCACGGTGGCCCGCGCGCACCACGACGCGGCCGGGATGGTGGTCGATCCGGAGGTCCTGGCGGCGCTGGAGGAGGTCGCGAAGGAGGAAAAGGGGCGGCGGAACCCGGGCAAACCGCCCGGGTAACGGTTGATTCGCAGGCACAGGAGGAGGAACGGGCCGAGCGCCGGCGGCTGCGGCGGCGGCGCCGAACACGGCTCAAGGTTGCGGCGCTTGGACGCTCGCGGGGCGGGTTGGCCAGCAAGGTTCACCTCGCGGCGGATCGCCGGTGCCGCCCGCTGTCGTTCGTGCTCACTGCCGGGCAGGCTGCCGACAGTCCCCGGTTCGTTGCGGTGCTGGGGGAGATCAAGGTGCGCGGGCCAGTCGGTCGTCCGCGCACCCGTCCCGACGCGGTCGCCGCCGACAAGGCGTACTCCTCGCGGGCTAACCGCGTCTACCTGCGCAGACGCGGGATCAAGGCGGCGCGGTCAGCGCGCGGCCGAGGTAGACGGGTTACCCGAAGCGTGGGTGAACGCCGACATGAAATCACCAGCTAGACAGGGTGATTCACCCCGCACCCTTTGCGTCGGATTTCTCACGGATGTTCCCCAACCCCCAACCCCGCCACGTGATCAGAACTCCCAACAGGCCCTAGGGGACCGCGAGGACGTAGCTGACTCCGGCTTCCTCCGGTGTGCGGCGGAAGCGTAGGCAGCGAACACCCCGATTTGGCAGTTCTCGGTACGGCCGGCCTTCTCCCAGCTCGGAGACTTCATCGTCTACAAGGCCAGGCGCGCCGGCGTGCCCGTGGTCTTCGTCGAGTTGAGAAGAACTCGACACTGCGCTCTCGCCGATGAGTTCGGGGCGGGAGTTTGAGTTGCAGTGTGAGGGCCTCCCTGGGGTTCTCACCTCACGGTGACCATGCCATGCATGGACGGGTGAAACGTGCAGATGTAGGAGAAGCTTCCGGCCGACGTGAAGGTGTGGCTGTAGCTGGCGCCTTGGTTGAGCGTTGGCGACTGCAGCGGGCCCCCGCGCACGTTATGTGGGGCGGAATCGTTGTTGGTCCAGGTCACCGTGGTGCCGCGGCTGACGGTCAACGACGCAGGCGAGAACGCGAAGTTGGCGATCGTCACGCTCTGTGTGGCGGCGGGTGCCCTCGGGACACTGACAGCGGCCGGCGCGGTCACGGCTGTCGAAGATGATGCAGAGTGCACCCCCGAGCCGTCGCCGCTCCAGGCGCCAATGGTCGCGAAACCCAGCGCGGCGGTGGCGGCCACCAGCAACTTTGTAATCCGCCGGCGTTGATAGTTGCTTGCTGTATTCATACCTGTTCTGCGTGTCATGATGTCGACCCATTCATTGCTTCTGCGGGCCCGCGCACGACCCACCAGATGCGGGTCACGCACCCAGGCAGTTACCAACATACTCCGGCGAATCAGCCCGATACAAGAAAATAACTCGCCAATGTAATTCTCTACGTCGTCAGCGGCTTCGAGATACACGGAATTCTTGGAGTTTTCCAACCCACACCAGGTTCGGGGTGGGGTCGGGGAAAGTGACAGGGCCCTTGCAAAGTTGAATTCCTCTGACGTTTCCGCTGGTCATCGGCGGATGCCGAGGAGGTCGAGTGGGGCGGTGAAGGGCTCGTAGGACAGGT
>NZ_RJVR01000243.1 GCF_003999195.1 Streptomyces soli | reverse complement strand
CTGGCGCGAGCGGCGCCGGGCGGCCCGGCGCCGCGAGGGGCCGATGTTCGGCGGGACGCTGTTCCTGCTCGCGGTGGCGGCCGCCGCGACCGGCACGGCGGCCGCCTGGGACTCCCGTCCGCTCGGTACGAGCCTGGAGATCGGCTTCGCGGCAGCGCTGGCCGTCCTCGGCCTGGGCTTCGTCGTCAGTACGTGGTGGGGGCGGCTGGGCGGCGGGACCGTCTTCTGGGCGGTGGTGGTGACGGGGCTGCTGGTGGCCTCGGCGGCGCTGCCCAAGTCCATCGGCACCCACTGGGCGGAGCGGTCGTGGGCGCCCACCAGCGCGGCGGCGGTACTGCCCTCGTACGAACTGGGCTCGGGCCGGGCCGATCTCGACCTGAGCGCGGTCGAGCCGGGCGGGAAGACGGTGAAGACCAGGATCGAGCTCGGCGCGGGCCAGATCAATGTCACCGTGCCGAAGGACGTCACCGTGAACCTGCACGTCAAGGTCGGGGTCGGCGACGTCCAACTGCCCGGCGATACGGGCAAGAAGGTCAACGTGCACCCCGGGCAGGACCGTACGGTCTCGCTCGGTCCCGTCGACGGGCTCAAGTCCGCCGGCACGATGCAGCTCGAGGTCAAGCTCGGCCTCGGACAGGTGAGGGTGCTCCGTTGAGGCGGCACGGTTTCGACCTGGCGGCCCTGCTCACGGGCCTGGTCCTGCTCGCCCTGGCGGCGGCCTTCCTCCTCGACGCCTCCGGCGCCTGGCGCATCACCGGGCAGCGGTCCGTGCCGCTCGCGGCCGGCGGGCTGGCGCTGGCCGCGATCGGCGCCCTGGTCAGCAGGGCCGTACGGGGGCGGCGCTCAGTACCTCCGGCGCCGGGCGCGGGCCCGGGCGATGGCGGCGTCGACGGACAGTAGCGGGGCGCCGGCGAGGACCAGCGGGAGCCAGGCCATCAGGTAGATGAGGTCGTTGCCGTAGTAGTACGGCTGCGTCGCCCAGCTCACCGTCAGCCACAGGCTCAGGGAGATCAGCGCCCCGCCGAGGGCCGCGAGCCTGGCGAACAGGCCGAGCAGCGTGCCGATGCCGACCGAGATCTCGCCCAGGGCGATGGCGTAGCCGAAGGCATGCGGATTCTTCAGCGCGAGGTCGATCATGGCCGGGATCGCGGCGCTGCCACGGACCCCGTTCAGCGTCCCGACCAGCGACCCGGGTGCGGAGTCGGTGAAGAACGTGTTGCTGGTGATCTTGTCGAGGCCCGCGTACACGAAGGTCACACCCAGGAAGATCCGCAACGGCAGCAGCGAATACCGCCTCGCGGCATCCCGCCAGGGGCCCTGGCTGCGCTCCGCGCCTCTCGCACCCGCCCGTCCCGTGCCCGACATGCCGGTCAGACTCATGGCCTTCCGCCTCTCTCGCGCTCTGCTCCGCCGCCCGCCAAAACGATTCTTCTCTGTTCGGCAGCCTTAGTTGTGCATACGTGCGCGAACCCGGCCCAGTTCACCACTTCGTCAGTCGAATATGCCGGTTTCCGCCCGCACAGTCCGCTCGTACATCGGCTGGTAGTTGATCCAGGCCACCAGGTCGTTCCCGATC
This sequence comes from Streptomyces soli, assembly GCF_003999195.1. Taxonomy (GTDB): domain Bacteria; phylum Actinomycetota; class Actinomycetes; order Streptomycetales; family Streptomycetaceae; genus Actinacidiphila; species Actinacidiphila soli. The sequence goes on along the minus strand of NZ_RJVR01000243.1, from coordinate 5,527 downwards.
TGGTCCCGGGTCCGCACCGCATTGTCATGGTCGATCGCCACCGGCTTACCGGCCGCCTTGGCCGCGAGCTGCGTCCCGCAGGCGCGCTCCATGGTGATGAACCACCACGCTGCGGCGTCGACCGAGTCCCCGACCGTCAGCAGTCCGTGATTCCGCAGGATGAGCGCCTTGTGCGGGCTCACAGCCTCGGCGATACGGCGGGCTTCCTCCTCGTCAACGATCACGCCGGTGTACTCGTCGAACAGGGCGTGATCCTCGTAGAAGGCGCACACGTCCTGGGTGATCGGCTCCAGCAGTTCCCCCAGCGTCGAGAACGTCCGGCCGTGCGTGGAATGACAGTGGGCCACGGCGATCACCTCCGGCCGGGCGCTGTGCACCTGCGCGTGGATCGCGAAGGCGGCCTGGTTGACGTGATGGCCGCCCTCGACGACCTGCCCCGCGCTGTTGGCCAGCACCAGGTCACTGACCCGGACATGGGCGAACGGCACGCCGAAGGGGTTGACCCAGAAATGGTCCGCGAACTCCGGGTCGCGGGCGGTGATGTGGCCCGACACCCCTTCGTCGTACCCGAACAGTCCGAACAGGCGCAGCGCGGCGGCCAGCCGCTCCTGGCGGTGGCGGCGCTCCTCGGCGACGTCCGCGAAGGTCGGCGGCAGCGCGAAGTGCAGACGCTCCGTGGGTATGGGCTGCGGCGGCATCGGCGAGGTGTCGGTCATGGCGCGGAAGTTACCCCGAGGTACGGCAGATGGCCAGGCCCGGACCCATGAGAAAGTGCCGCCGCTCGGACAAGTCGAGCGGCGGCACTGTCGTGGAGGCGGAGGGAGGTCACTCCCACTCGATGGTGCCCGGCGGCTTGCTCGTCACGTCGAGCACGACGCGGTTCACATCCTTGACCTCGTTGGTGATCCGGGTGGAGATCTTCGCCAGCACCTCGTACGGCAGCCGGGACCAGTCGGCCGTCATGGCGTCCTCGGACGAGACCGGGCGCAGGACGATCGGGTGGCCGTACGTACGGCCGTCGCCCTGGACGCCCACCGAGCGGACGTCGGCGAGCAGCACGACGGGGCACTGCCAGATGTCGCGGTCGAGGCCGGCCAGGGTGAGCTCTTCGCGGGCGATGGCGTCCGCGTCGCGGAGTAGGTCCAGCCGCTCCTTGGTGACCTCGCCGACGATACGGATACCGAGGCCGGGGCCGGGGAAGGGCTGACGCTGGACGATCTCCTCGGGCAGGCCGAGCTCCTGCCCGACCATGCGGACCTCGTCCTTGAAGAGTTTGCGCAGCGGCTCGACCAGTTCGAACTCGAGGTCGTCGGGAAGGCCGCCGACATTGTGGTGCGACTTGATGTTGGCGGTGCCGGTGCCGCCGCCGGACTCGACGACGTCCGGGTAGAGGGTGCCCTGCACCAGGAAGGCGACCTCTTCGCCGCCCGCGGCCTCGGCGACGATCTCGGCCTGCGCCTGCTCGAAGACCCGGATGAACTCGCGGCCGATGATCTTCCGCTTCTCCTCGGGGTCGGAGACCCCGGCCAACGCGGACAGGAAACGCTCCTCCGCGTCGACGACCTTGAGCTGGACGCCGGTCGCGGCGACGAAGTCCTTCTCGACCTGCTCGGACTCGTCCTTGCGCATCAGCCCGTGGTCGACATAGACGCAGGTGAGGCGGTCGCCGATGGCCTTCTGGACCAGCGCGGCCGCCACCGCCGAGTCGACGCCGCCGGACAGGCCGCAGATGGCGCGCTTGTTCCCGACCTGGGCGCGGATGGCGGCGACCTGCTCGTCGACGACGTTGGTCGTGGTCCAGGTCGGGGCCAGGCCGGCGCCCCGGTAGAGGAAGTGCTCCAGGACCTGCTGCCCGTACTCGGAGTGCATGACCTCCGGGTGGTACTGGACGCCGTACAGCTTGCGCTCGTCGTCCTCGAAGGCGGCGACGGGGACGACGTCGGTCGAGGCGGTCACCGTGAAGCCGGCCGGGGCGGCGGAGCAGGCGTCGCCGTGCGACATCCAGACGGACTGCCGGTCCGGGGTGCCCTCGAAGAGCGTGGAGCCGGGCTTGGAGACGGCCAGCGGGGTGCGGCCGTACTCGCGGGCGCCGGTGTTGTCGACGGTGCCGCCCAGGGTGGTGGCCATGAGCTGGAAGCCGTAGCACATGCCGAAGACCGGGACCCCGGCCTCGAAGATCGCGCGGTCGAGCGTCGGGGCGCCCTCGGCGTAGACCGAGGAGGGGCCGCCGGAAAGGATGATCGCGCTGGGGTTCTTGGCGAGGATCTCCGCCACCGGCATCGTGCTGGGCACGATCTCGCTGTAGACCCGCGCCTCACGCACACGGCGCGCGATGAGCTGGGCGTACTGCGCTCCGAAGTCGACGACGAGAACAACGTCCGGGTTCACGTTGTCGGGGGCGGCTGGGGTCGCTGATGCCACGGCGTGCCTTCCGGCGGTTCGTACGAGGGGGCTGGAACCCGAGTCTACCGGGCCTCGCACCACCACCGGCCCGCGTGGCATACTCACCCCATGTTCTCGACCACGCACTTCGCGTTTACCTATGGCACCGGCTGGTCCGGCTGCCATGGTCGTGCTGTCTGAGAGCAGAACCCCAGACTTCACCAGGCGCCCCGGGCCACTCGGCCCGGGGCGCTTCGTGCTTCTCGGACCGATCCGGCCCCGGGCGCGCGACCCCGAGGAGACACGGACCATGACCACCACGCAGGCCACCGCCACCGACCTGATCGGCACCGCCCGGGAGCGCATCGACGCGCTCGACGGAGAGATCATCGCCCTCGTGCAGGAACGGATGGGCGTCTCGGCCGAGATCCAGCGGACCCGGATCGAGTCCGGCGGCCGCCGGGTGCACCTCACCCGCGAGATGGAGGTGCTGACCCACTACAGCGACGCCCTCGGCAAGCCGGGCACGGCTCTGGCGATGACGCTGCTGGAGCTGTGCAGGGGCCGGGTCTGACCCGTTCGGGGGGAGTCACCCGTACGGCACGTGACCGCGTCCGGGCGGCTTCGTTGAACCGGTGTCCGTCCCAGCCAGGGACGGTCACCTTGGCCAGGGACAGAAGACGTCGGACAACCACGCGTGGACACCGCTCAGACGCAGCTGGGCGGCATGCCATCGGAGCGAGAGGCGTGCCCCCGCCGAGTGGAACAAGCGGGGCACGTCGTGGGACCTCGCTCCGGTGTATGTGACCGGACAGCAGGGGACAGCAGCCCGGTCACGACTCAAAGAGGCGGTCGGTTCCGGGGACGCTCGGGACCGGCCGCTCTGCGAGACACAGATTACTCATCCGCGGGACGAGTGCGGACATTCAACACCCGATCGGGCGAATCGAATAGATCACGGATTCGCATCTTCGGTTTTGCTCGTACAACTACGCGCCCTCGACGCGAGTCTCCCTTGCATGAAGCTTCACAGAGCCATCGCGGCCGCCGCCGCGACCGCCGCCATCATCCCCGCCGCGCTGATCGGCGCCTCCGCCGCCGCGTACGCGGACGAGACCACGCCCGCCGCCACCACAGCGGCCGCAAGCGACTCCGCGTCTGCCGCCGCCACCGAGTCCGCCACCGAGTCCGCCTCCGAGTCCGCCTCCGAGTCCGCCTCCGAGTCCGCCTCCGAGTCCGCCTCCGAGTCGGCCTCGTCGTCCGCCTCCGCTTCCGCGTCGGATTCCGCCTCCGCTTCGGCATCCGCGAGCGACTCCGCCTCGCCCTCGGCGTCGGCCTCCGTTTCGGCCTCCGACTCCGCGTCGCCTTCCGTCGAGCCGACCAACGGCACGAACTGCGACGGCTCCGGCCAGGACATCATCCAGGACGACAACCTCACCACCTCGCTCACCGGGCTGCCCTCGAAGGTCGTGGCCGGCAGCGGCTGGCACGGCTTCACGCTCGACGTCGACAACTCCTCGGACAGTGCCTACAAGCGCGTCGACCTCGGCGTCTTCGCCGCCTCCATCGACAACAAGGACTACAACGACACCACCGGCCACCTGACCCTGCAGTGGCAGGACCCGGAAAGCGGCAAGTGGCAGGACATCTCCCTCGACGAGAACGACCAGGGCGCGGGCTACGTCGGCTACACCGACGTCAAGCCGCACGAGTCCCTCTCGCTCAACCTCCGCCTGAGCGTCGACAAGTCCGCCCCGGCCGGCATCGGCTTCGCCATCAGCATCGGCATCTACGCCAACGACAAGGGCGAGTGCGTCTACTCCGGCGGCGACAGCTACTACCAGTTCGACATCCTCGCCGCCGGTTCGGACCCGGGTAACCCCGGCAACGCCGAGCCGCAGACCGGCGGCAAGACGCACACCAAGCCGGCCGGCGACACCCAGATCGGCAGCCTGGCCGACACCGGCTCGTCCTCCGCCCTGCCGGTGATCGCCCTCGCGGGCGGCGCGGCCGTGGCCGTCGGCGGCGGCGCCATGTTCGTCGTACGCCGCCGCAAGGCCGGCACCGCAGCCTGAGCCGACACCCGGGCGCCCGAACACCGGGCGCCCGGGCGCGCCTCTAGTTCGGCGGGACCTTCGGCACCGGCAGCAGCGGCAGCCGCAGCGCGCCGAACGCGTCCTTGGGGACCGCCGGGTGGTGCGGCTCGACCGCCACCAGCCGCAGGTAGGGCTCATCTTGGGCGGGTCGGGTATCCGCCTCGCCCTTGTTGGGCCACAGGGACATCGCGCGCTCGGCCTGGGCGGTGATGGTCAGCGACGGATTCACGCCCAGGTTGGCCGAGACGGCGGCGCCGTCGACGACCTGGATGCCCGAGTGGCCGTACAGCCGGTGGCGGCGCCTCACGGTTGGTCGCCGTAGGAGCTGATGGAGAGGGGTCCGGGTGCCCGAAATTCTCTCGGGCACCCGGACCAAACAGCGGGAAACTGCTGCGTGCTGGTGGTGGCTTGCGCTGTGCTCTGACTACTAGCGACCGCCCCAGCCCCAGCCGCCGCCGTGGCCCCAGCCCCAGCCGCCATGGTGGTGGCCCCAGCCGCCGCCGTGGCCCCAGCCGCCGCCGTGGCCCCAACCCCAGCCGCCATGGTGGTGGCCCCAGCCGCCGCCGTGGCCCCAACCCCAGCCGCCGCCCCAGCCCGCCTTGTCGGGGGCCGTAGTCACCACGCTGGACGACGCGTGGGTGGTGGCCGCGCTGGCAACGCCAGCCGAGGCACCGATGGCGACGATAGGCGCCACGCAAACAGCGGCGGCCAGTCGCCTGATCTTTGACATGTGCATGATGTTCCCCCTCTTCCCGGGGGTCGAAGTGCGGGGTTTCTCAATGCGTCTTCATGGAACTAGACGCCTCGTATCACCAAAACTACGATTAAAATTGGATTAAGTCAAAGTAAAATATGTAAATCCCTATAAAAGGGTGCATATTATGACGACTCCTGGACGGCCGTTCGCAGACCAGGACCCCCGCCTGGCCGACCGGGAGGGCGGCCCGGATCTTGCCGCGCTTCCTTCGAGGCGGCGCAGCCGGGAGTCCCAACTCGCCGTGCTTCGGGCCACCGTGGACCTGCTGAACGAGGTGGGCTACCGGCGCCTG
>NZ_RJVR01000101.1 GCF_003999195.1 Streptomyces soli | reverse complement strand
TGGTCTCACTCTTGGTCTCATTCGCAAGCGTGCATCCCCGTGCAGTGGGGTTCCGCCCCAGGCGGGAACCTGCGGAGACGCGCCGGGATGAATGCGGGTGAACGGACCCGTATAGGCCGCTGAACTGCAGCAACACACTTGGACAGCGGGCACCTACGGCAAGGCTGGCTTGCGCCTGGTCGATGGAATCTCAGGCTGCGTGTCCAACTGCGCTACAACGGCCGCGTACTTCGACGTACGTCCACGGACATTGGGGGACTGTTCGCGCAGCTCAACCCCGGTGAGACCGCAGGTCGTGAAGGTACCCACATTGCTTCGGGACGAAGAGGCCCTGAGCCCCATCCGTTCAGATCTAGGGGCGGCGAGGGCCCACAGGACCGCGGGACACTGCCTGGTGGCCCGGGGTTCTGTACGTCGTACGTAAACATGTCAGTGGCGCGCTCCACCTGGACGCCAGGAACCACGCCCGCTCCACGGCGGCACAGCAGCGAAGTACAGCAACCACCGTGACCGCAGTCGACCGTCACCAGCCCCAGGCGACCGGCTGACCAGCCGAGCAGACCTCAGCGACCGCCTCGCCCGTAGTTCGGGACGAAGAGGGCCAAATCGAGGGCGCCTTCGGAGAAAATCCGGATCGGCATTACGGGACCCGACCATCCGGTGGAGACTGGAGCCCGCTCTCCCGCCTGGAGGAACAACGTGAAGTACGTGGTGCTCTACGAGTCCGCCTCAGACGTGCTGACGACGGCACCGGTCCACTTCCCAGCGCACAGGGCCCTGCTGGACGACTTCCACGCCCGCGGGCTGCTGTTGATGGTCGGCACCTTCGCAAACCCTGTGGAGGAGGGCTCGATGGCGATCTTCAGCACCAGGGAGGCCGCTGAGGAGTTCGTGAAGGGCGACCCGTTCGTCGTGAACGGGGTCGTCCAGTCGTGGACCATCCGTGAGTGGAACGAGATCCTCACGCCGTAGCGGTCAAGGCCTTTCTGGAGGGCAGCGCTGCTCGGTTTCGCCTGGGTCGTCGGTGGGCGCCTGAGCGCCCCCGCCGGTGGCCGGTTCGAGCGTGGACTGCTTGTCGAACGTCAGGACCAGGCCGCATGAGCGCCAACACATTTCGCAAGGACGAACCACCCGAGCACACGCGGTTCGCCGCCTACCTCCAAGCGCTGGAGCAGGTCGCCGACCCGGAGGAACTCGACCTGGTCGCCATGGTCCTCACCGACCCGGACCAGGCAATGGCCCAGTCCGTCATCGCAAGGCACTTGGATCGGCGAGCCGCCAACCTCTGCCCTGGGCCCGCCTACGAGCAATGGGCCCGGTCGATGACCGAGGCGACAGCCCGCCATCCTTTCCTGGCCCAACGGCTCCGCGAGTGGTCCCTGTTCCGAGTCATCTCGCTGGGGCAACCCTGGGGGGTTGACGCGTTGATCGCATCATCCGACTGGCTACAGCGCAAGATCACCGTAAGCCTGGAGGCTGCCGACGCGCTCGCGGTCCTCGCCGGGCACGGCCGCACCAAGCGGATCCGCAACGCCGCAGAAGCCAACCTCCGCAGCAGAGGCTGAGCCGGGAGCCGATGTAGGCGCCGCTCGCTCGAGTCTGGGGACCAACGGCCCAGGGCGGCCAAGCCGTTCGGCGGCACGTCCTCGGCCAGCCCGCTGCCGCAGCGGGAGCCGTCTCGCGGAGGTTTGGGGGTTGGTCGGGAATGTGGCGGAACGATTCGCCTGTTGGGGGGCGGCGGATTTGGGGGTTGGTTGGGACGGCGGGGTGGGCGGGTGGGTGATATTGGGGGTTTGTCGACAGATCGTCACGCTTGCGAGCTAAATGGGGCGGGAGGTCGGGTTCGGCGGGGGTGGGGTGGGCAACTCTGATCTCGGCGACGTCGCAGAGCCGGCGGGGCGGTCGGCCAACCGGACCCGCGAGCAAGCACCCCTGGAGGAGAACTCATGGCAAGCATCCGTACTGCTCGTGTCCTGGCCGCGATGTCGGCACTGCCGCTGGCGGCGGCGCTGTTCGCCGGGACGGCGATGGCCGACAACGGGGCGATCGCGGGCAACGGGTCGAATGCGACCGTGGTCAGCAACAGCGGCGGCAATGTCCGTGGCGACAACTTCGGCAGTGTGACGACGACGCAGCAGGCGGCCACGGGGGCGGGGGCGTCCAACCAGAACAACACGGCGAGCGTGGTGGGGTCGGCGTTCACGCAGATCCGGCAGTCGAACTGGGCCATCCACTTCGCACCGCAGGGATGACGCGGGCCCGGGCCGCTTGAACGGCCTGCGCAAGGGCGGCTGCGTGACGGCATCCTCAGTGCCGTCGCGCAGCCGCGTCCAGGGGGTGGGTTCTTTGTCCACAGGGTGTGGAAAACTTCTGGCTGCTTGACGGGGTGGCTCCCAGGAATAAATCTGACGGTTAGTCAGATTACCTTCTCTGGTGAGGCCGCCTCGTGCTCATATCAGCACAGAACCGGACAATACCTGACCTCCTCCGCCGTCTCAAGGCATACGAGGGCCAGGCCGCCGCCACCGAAGCGGCCGGCAAGGACCCGGTGAACGCGGCGATGATCCGGAACTGGTGCGAGGCCATGGGACATGCGGTGCCGGAGGACGGTGCGGCGCCGGCGGCGATGCTGCAGGTGTGGACCATGGGCGGGCTGTCGGGGCACGGCGGGGGAAACGGGGGCGCCCGGACGGCGGCGTACGAGGAGCTGCTGGCGCTGCTGGACGAGGCGGGGTGTACGTCGGTCGTGGCGACCGACAGCGAGCAGGAGTACGTACGGCCGCTGCGGCCCGGTGAGCGGATCAGCTTCGACACGGTGATCGAGTCGGTGTCGGCCCGGAAGTCCACGAAGCTGGGACGCCAACTGCGCGGCAGCAGCGTCAACCAGGTGCCCGGCGCCGCGCACGTCCTGGTCACGGCGGGGACCGGGGTGCCGACCTCGGGGCTGGTGCCGGGCGCGGACTGAGGCCCCACCGCAGCCCCGCGCCCGCCCCCAGCCCCGGTGTACGTCAGGCGCTCAGGCCCGCCCAGAACTCCTCGAACGTGAGTAGGCCGTCCTCATTGCTGTCCTTCGCCGCGATGACGGCCTGCGCCACCGTCTCGCTGACGTAGGGGTCACCGAGCTCGGCCATGACCTTCTTGTACTCGGCCGCCGTGATGTACCCGTCGCCGTCCAGGTCGTACCGCTCGAACGCCGTCCGCGCCGACTCAATGTCCGCCATCGAGGCTTCCCCTCCGTGTGTGCAGCTTGTCTGACCCGCACACATTAGCCGCGGTCGGGTTTACGGATAGAACCACCCGGGAGTCGCGGTGTAGACCCGGATCGGATAGTCACACGACCTCTCGAAAAAGGCCGTTGCCGACGACCGCGCCGCCAGCGTCTCGCCCCGCGCGTCCAGGCCGTCCGCCGCGACCAGCAGCCCGACCAGGGCTATGAGCCCGGCCACCCCCGCCAGCGGTCCGCGCCGCCACAGGGCGACCGACGCCACGACGCCCACCACGGCCGCCGCCGGGATCAGCGCGAGCGCCGCGTACGTGTAGTGGTCCGGGGCCAGAACCGCATGGCACAGCGCGTACTCCCTCGGCTTCCCCCCCTGCCAGCACCGGCACCCGTTCGGCGAGGGCGAGCAGCGGCAGCACCGCGCCAGCCCCGGCCAGTAGCGCGGCCCATCTATGACGGGGCCCTCCAGCCATCCGCTTCCCCCTCCATCAGCGCCGCGATCTGCGCCACGCTCCACTCACCCGCCGCCCCCGGCCGTGCCGCCAGGTACTCGGCGATCGTGCCCGCCTCCCACGCCCCCGCCTCGACCAGCCCGGCGGCCAGAAGCCCCAGGTAGCGGGCGGCCGGCTTCCGCCACGCCACGTCGGCGAGGGCCCAGGGCGCGGTGCAGGTCAACAGTGCCCGACCCTCGATCTCCCCGGCGCACACCACTGTCTCGTACCGCCCGTCCCCCAGCGCGACCCGATCCCCCGCCGTCAGTGTCGCCAGGTCGACGGCCAGATCGGCGTCCGGCACCCGGTGCATCTCCTGCGTCGCGATGTCCGCGAACTGCCCGGCGCTCAGCAGATGCGCCCGCCCCCACACAACCCCCGGCGCATCGGGATCGTAGAAGGCCATCCCGCCGGTCCACACCTTCGACTCGTACGCGAAGTAGACGCTCCCCGGCAGCTCAACGGCCACGGACCGCTCCGGCGGGCGCGGGTCACGGCAGCCGCCCAGGTAGCGGGCGAGGCGGGCACCGTGCATGTTGGAGCCGTAGGACGCGTACCAGACCTGCATGGAAGCGGCACTCCTCCAGAAGTCGGCAGCTCCTCCGTTGAACCGAGTTTCCTACTTCTTACGTGATCGAACAGTGAGCCCTCCGGACGCCGCGCCCACCGTGGCGTCCACGCGGAAGTACGTTCACGAAATGGAGCCCCGGCCATGAAGCTCGCCAAGCGCCTCACCCTCACCGCCGCCGCCCTCGCCACGGCGGGCGCTGCCCTACTCACCACCGCCACCTCGGGCCAGGCCGCGGACCAGCACCCGGTCCCGGCGCTTACCGGCATCCCCGCGGCGCTCCAGGTCCCGGACGGCAACCATCGCGTCGCCGTCCTCGACGCCAAGGGCGTGCAGACCTACACCTGCACCAACGGCGCCTGGACCTTCCTCGAACCCGCCGCCACCCTCTGGGCCAAGAACGACCCCACCAAGCAGCCGCTCGCCCTGCACTCCCGCGGCCCCGTCTGGATCTCCACCCGCGACGGCAGCGCCGTCAACGCCGCCGCCGCAGCCAGCGTCCCCCACACCGGCGCCATCCCCGAGCTCCTCCTCAAAGCCACCGCCACCCGCGGCAACGGCTTCTTCGGCAACATCTCCTACGTCCAGCGCCTCCGCACTCACGGCGGCCTCGCCCCCACCGCCCCCTGCACCGGCACCGCCCAAACCGGCGTCCCCTACTCCGCCACGTACGTCTTCTACGCCCCCACCCAGTAAGCCGGGGACCCACTGCCCCGGATACGGCAAAGCCCCCTCCGGGATGATCCAGAGGGGGCTTTGGCCTGCTGTGCACTCGGCAGGATTCGAACCTGCAACCTTCTGATCCGTAGCTCTATGTGGATGGGTCGGTGGCGGTCATAGCGGTCACTTCGAGGCTGCTGGGAGCTGCTGCTGGGCGGGGGCGGTTGCGGTGGTTGCTGTACTTGGCTGCTGTACCGCACCGCGCGGCCTCATCCACCTTGAACCGCAGCACCACCGCGACCAAGACTCCCAACGACACCTGGTCCGGCCGCGCGACGAACCCACCCGAATCCATGGACCCTGAGCCATACAGCAACCCTAGGCTC
>NZ_RJVR01000316.1 GCF_003999195.1 Streptomyces soli | reverse complement strand
GACCCGCTGGGCCCGGCGCTCGGCCCGCTGCCGGGCGGCGGCCGGGTCGGCGACGGCCCCCGTTGCGGGGCGATCCTGGGTGGCCAACTCACGACTGCGGCGGGCGTCGAGCCACTCGGCCACCCAGTCGGGCGGGCTGTCGGGCGTGGCGGGGCCGACCGCGCCGCCCGACCACAGCAGCAGCAGCCCGAGCGCGTGCTTGCAGGGGAACTTGCGGCTCGGGCAGCTGCACTTGTAGCCGGGCCCTGCCGTGTCGATGACCGTGCGGTAGGGATTGCTGCCGCTACCCGCGCACAAGCCCCACACCGCCGGGCCTGCCGCGCCCGTGCCGGACCAGGGTGCCGGCGCCGCGAGTTTGGCCCCGGCCTTGCGTGACGAAGCGTCAGGGGCCAGTGCCAGAACCTGGTCCGCCGTCCACCGTTGCTGTCCCTCTTCCTCCATGCCCAAGACGCTAAGGCCGAGCACTGACAACCGGCCCTGACCTGGCCTTCCTCTCCGGTCGAGGTCGATTGTCAGTGGCGTAATGCATGGTTGGAAGCCACGGAGATCCCCGGGGGCTGACGGATCGTCCGTTCCATCCGACATGCGAGAAACAGGGGGATACTTATGTCCGTCGACACCACGCTCCGGCCGCATGCCGAGGACGCGTTCGCCCATGAACTCAAGGGCCTCGCGGCCGCCGACGACCGGCCGCGCCCGGCCCGCTGGAATCTGTCGCCGTGGGCGGTCGCCACGTATTTGCTCGGCGGGACGCTGCCGGGCGGCACCGTCATCACACCCAAGTACGTGGGGCCGCGGCGGATCGTCGAGGTCGCGGTCACGACCCTCGCCACGGACCGGGCGCTGCTGCTGCTCGGCGTGCCGGGCACGGCCAAGACCTGGGTGTCGGAGCATCTGGCAGCGGCGGTCAGCGGTGACTCCACGCTCCTGGTCCAGGGCACGGCCGGCACCCCTGAGGAGGCCATCCGTTACGGCTGGAACTATGCGCAGTTGCTCACCAACGGGCCGAGCCGAGACGCGCTCGTGCCGAGCCCGGTCATGCGGGCGATGGCCGAGGGCCGGATCGCGCGGGTGGAGGAACTGACCCGCATCCCGGCCGACGTGCAGGACACCCTGATCACGATTTTGTCCGAGAAGACCCTGCCGATACCGGAATTGGGGAGCGAGACACAGGCCGTGCGCGGCTTCAACCTCATCGCCACCGCCAACGACCGTGACCGCGGGGTCAACGACCTGTCCAGCGCGCTGCGCCGCCGCTTCAACACCGTCGTGCTGCCGCTGCCCGCCTCGGTGGAGGACGAGGTCGACATCGTCTCGCGGCGGGTCGGCCAGCTCGGGCGCTCGCTGGAGCTGCCGGTGCTGCCGGAGGGCACCGAGGAGATCCGCCGGGTCGTCACGGTGTTCCGTGAGCTGCGCGGGGGAGTGACAGCCGACGGCCGTACGAAGGTGAAGTCGCCGTCCGGGACGCTGTCCACGGCGGAGGCGATCTCCGTGGTGACCAACGGCCTTGCCCTGGCGGCGCACTTCGGCGACGGGGTGCTGCGCGCGGGCGACGTCGCGGCCGGACTGCTTGGTGCGGTGATCCGGGATCCGGCGGCGGACCGGGTGGTGTGGCAGGAGTACCTGGAGACGGTGGTCCGCGAGCGGGACGGCTGGAAGGACTTCTACCGGGCCTGCCGTGAGGTGTCCCGATGACCGCGACGACAACCGCGACGACGACCGCGCTGCTCGGCGTACGGCACCACGGGCCGGGCTCTGCCCGGGCGGTGCGGGCGGCCCTCGACCAGTACGAGCCGGGCGTCGTGCTGATCGAGGGGCCGCCGGAGGCGGACGCGGTGGTGGCGCTCGCCGCCGACGAGGGCATGCGGCCCCCGGTCGCGCTGCTGGCGCACGCGGTGGACGACCCGTCGCGGGCCGGGTTCTGGCCGTTCGCGGAGTTCTCGCCGGAGTGGGCGGCGATCCGTTGGGCGCTGGCCAGGGACGTGCCGGTGACCTTCATCGACCTCCCGGCGGCGCATTCGCTGGCGATGAGGGAGGAGGGCGACGGCCCCGGGGAGGCGACGACCCCGGACGCGCGGGTGGACCCGATCGCCGTGCTCGCCGAGACGGCCGGGTACGACGACCCCGAGCGCTGGTGGGAGGACGCCGTGGAGCACCGCGCGGCCGGCGACCCGCTGGCGGCCTTCGAGGTGCTGGGCGCGGCGATGGGGGCGCTGCGAGAGGCGTACGGGGACGGGGGCCACCCGCAGGACGCGCCGCGCGAGGCGTACATGCGGCTGCGGATACGGGAGGCGCGGCGCGCCCACGAGCGGGTGGCGGTGGTGTGCGGTGCGTGGCATGTCCCGGCGCTGGCCGCGTCGACCACGGCCACCGCCGACCGGGGCCTGCTCAAGGGGCTGCCGAAGGTGAAGGCCGAGGTCACCTGGGTGCCGTGGACGCACCGCCGGCTGTCACGGGCGAGCGGATACGGGGCCGGGATCGCCTCGCCCGGCTGGTACCGGCATCTGTTCACCGCCCCCGACCGGCCGGTCGTCCGCTGGATGACCAGGGTCGCCGGGCTGCTGCGGGAGGAGGACCTGCCGGTGTCGTCGGCCCACGTCATCGAGGCGGTGCGGATGGCCGACACCCTCGCCGCGATGCGCGGCCGCCCGCTCGCCGGGCTGACCGAGACGACCGACGCCGTCCGCGCCGTGATGTGCGACGGGTCCGACGTGCCGCTGGCGGTCATACGCGACCGGCTGATCGTCGGCGATGTCCTCGGGGAGGTGCCGGACGGCGCCCCGGCGGTGCCGCTGGCCCGGGACCTGGCACGGGAGCAGCGCCGGCTCAGGCTGGGGCCTGGCCGGCAGGTATCCGTGGGAGAAGGAGCGGGGTCTGGCGCGTGTGATCGCAAGGCGGTGGGGGCACTCCCCCAGACTCCGTCCGGGGGGACCCCCACCAGCGCCAGGGCTGGGGGAGAGGGAAGTGACGCGCTGGGGGCACTCCCCCAGCCTTCGGCCGGGGGGACCCCCACCCAGCACCAGACTGGGGGACGTCATCGACCGACGACAACGCCGCGAGCGCGCGTGCCTGGGGGCACTCCCCCAGCCTTCGGCCGGTGGGGGTACCCCCGGCGAAGCCAGGGGGAGGACCCCCACCCAGCGCCAGGCTGGGGGAGGCACGCGACGCCGTGGAGACCTGTCGGCCAGGCCCCGAAGGCCGAGGCGGCGGAACGGGAGGTGGAGCTGGACCTGCGGAAGGAGATCGACTCGGGGCGCAGCCGTCTGCTGCACCGGCTGCGGCTACTGGGCATCGGCTGGGGCGAGCTCATACCGTCCCGCTCCGGGACCGGGACCTTCCGCGAGACCTGGCGGCTGCGCTGGGAGCCCGAACTCGCGGTGCAGGTGGCCGAGGCCGGTATATGGGGCACGACGGTCGCCTCGGCGGCCACAGCCAGGGCCGAGGAGGCCGCGGTGGGCGCGCGGGCCCTGGCCGAGGTCACCGGGCTCGCCGAGCGCTGCCTGCTCGCCGGCCTGCCGGACGCCTTGCCGACGGTCATGCGGGTCCTGGCCGACCGCGCCGCGCTGGACGCGGATGTCGCGCACCTCGCGGCGGCGCTCCCGGCGCTCGTACGGGCCGTGCGCTACGGCGATGTGCGCGGCACGGACTCCGCCGCCCTCGAGGAGGTCGCGCGTGGCCTGGCCGAGCGGATATGCGTCGGGCTGCCGCCGGCCTGCGGGGGCCTGGACCCGGACGGCGCGGACGAGATGCGTGGGCATGTGCGCGCGGTCCACCACGCGGTGGCCCTGCTGTCCGACACCGCGCTGCGGGAGCGGTGGACGGCCGTGCTGCGGGGGCTGGCCCAGCGAGAGCGGGGCGTGCCCGGCGTTCTGCGCGGGGCGGCGGCCCGGCTGCTGGTGGACGAGGGCCGGCTCGAGGAGGAGAAGGCGGCACGGTTGATGGGACTGGCGCTCTCGCCGGGGACGGCGCCGCAGGACGCGGCCGGCTGGGTGGAGGGCTTCCTCGCCGGCGGCGGAATGCTGCTCGTCCATGACGAACGGCTGCTCGCGCTGGTGGACGGCTGGCTGTCGTCGGTGCCGGCGAGCGCTTTCGACGACGTACTGCCGTTGCTGCGGCGGACGTTCGCCGAGTTCGAGCCCGGGGTGCGCAGGACGGTGGGTGAGCTGGTCCGCAGGGGGACCAGGACGGCTCCCGGCGCCGCCGAGACAGCCGGTTTCGGGGCGGGGCTGGACCAAGGGCGGGCGGACGCCGTGCTGCCGACGTTGAGGTTGTTGCTGGGGGAACAGGAGTTGATGGCATGACAGGCGAAACGGCGGCCGGCGAACGGCTGCGGCGCTGGCGGCTCGTCCTCGGCGGGGGCCCGGCCGACGGGACAGGGCATGAACTGGCCGGGCGGGACGCGGCGATGGACAGGACGCTTGGCGCGCTGTACGGCAGCGACCCGAAGGGCGGGGGCGCGTCGGGCCGGGAGCGGTCGGCGGGGCTCGGCGGGTCGGCGCCGCAGGTGGTCCGCTGGCTCGGGGACATCAGGACGTACTTCCCCACCTCGGTCGTACAGGTGATGCAGCGGGACGCCATAGACCGGCTCGGGCTGTCCGCGCTCCTGCTGGAGCCGGAGATGCTGGAGGCGGTGGAGGCCGACGTCCACCTGGTCGGGACGCTGCTCTCGCTGCACAAGGCGATGCCGGAGACCACCAAGCAGACCGCGCGCGCAGTGGTGCGGAAAGTCGTCGACGACCTGGAGAAGAAGCTCGCCACCCGGACGCGGGCGACGCTGAGCGGTGCTCTGGACCGTTCGGCGCGCGTGCACCGCCCCCGGCACCGCGACATCGACTGGGACCGCACGATCCGGGCGAATCTGAAGCACTTTCTGCCCGAGCACGGGACGGTCGTGCCCGAGCGGCTGATCGGCTACGGCAGGGCGTCGCAGGCGGTGAAGAAGGACGTCGTGCTCTGCATCGACCAGTCCGGGTCGATGGCGGCCTCCGTCGTCTATGCGTCGGTCTTCGGGGCGGTGCTGGCCTCGATGCGGAGCATCGACACCAAGCTCGTCGTCTTCGACACCTCGGTCGTCGATCTGACCGACCGGCTCGACGACCCGGTCGACGTTCTCTTCGGCACCCAGCTCGGCGGCGGCACCGACATCAACCGGGCCCTCGCGTACTGCCAGTCGCTGATCACTCGGCCCGCCGAGACCGTCGTCGTCCTGATCAGCGACTTGTACGAGGGCGGGATTCGCGACGAGATGCTCAAGCGGGTCGCGGCGATGAAGGCGGCCGGCGTGCAGTTCGTGGCGTTGCTCGCGCTGTCGGACGAGGGTGCGCCCTCCTACGACCGGGAGCATGCTGCGGCCCTGGCCGCGCTCGGGGCGCCGGCCTTCGCCTGCACGCCGGATCTGTTCCCGGAGATCATGGCTGCGGCCATCGAGAAGCGCCCGCTGCCGATACCCGACAGCGACACCTGACAGCACACACGCCACACCTGACACCTGCATCTCAGCTTGACCGGAATTCTTGAGCGCTAGCCCGGGCGTTCACGCCCGGGTTAGCTCATCCTCGGAGCGGAGCCGCGCAGCGGCGGAGGTCGCTTCGTCGTCTGGCCGGTCCCCGTTGCGGTGTCGGCTTGTCAGTGGGGGGTCGTAGTCTTCCCATAATGCGCTGACGTGCAGTCACTCTGACCTGTGGGGCGGGTGTTGTCGGTTGCGGGTTGTAGCTTTTCCTGGATGTCGGGGCGGGATGTGTGAGGGGGTGCGTGGCAGTGTCGGAGGGCGTCGAGGGCGTCGAGGGTGTCGTTCGGGCTGAGGCTCGGGTTGTTCCGCCGGCTGTTGCTGCGCGTCTGGCGTCGCTGCGGGCCCGCAAGGATGCCGGCCTGGTCGGGCGGACGGCGGTTGTGCCGGTCTGGCTCAGTCGCACGGATCACGCGCGGGCGCATGAGGCGTGCCACGCCGCGGCCGGCTTGTGGAACCAGACGGTGACCTGGCTGCGCGGCCAGTGGACGGCCGGTGAGCGTCCAGGCAAGGAGGACGTCCGCCGGTTCGTGACGTCTCTGCCGTCCGAGGTGCGGCCGTTCCACGCGCACACCGCGCAGGCGGTGGCGTACGACCTGTGGGACGCTGTCGCGACGTCCCGGGCGAACCGTGCGCAGGGTTTGAAGGCCAGGGCCCCGTGGCGGGAGAAGAAGTACCGCCCGTTGTCGTTCACCGCGACGTTCGGGTGGCGGGTCACGCCCGAGGGCCGGCTGGCCCTGTCGCTGGGCCGGGGCCGGGGCAGGATTGTTCTGCCGATGCCGCACGTTATCTCGCGCGACGGCAGGCCGGTGTCTGCGGCGTCCTGGGGTGAGATCAGGTTGTGCTGGGACCGGAACGCCAGGTCGTGGTCGCTGCATGTTGCGTACTCCGCACCGGGTGACGCACTCCCGGGGCCGGCCGTCGGCCGGCCGACGGTCACGGTGGCGATCGACGAAGGCATCATCAATCCGATGACGTTCGCCGCACCGCTGCCCGACGGCAGCATGTCGGTGCTGGTCATCAACGGCCGCGGCGGGCGCGCGGCGAAGCGGCAGCGGAACAAGACGGTCGCGAAACTCACGTCGCGGATGGCCCGGTGCAAGAACGGCTCCCGCAAACACCGCAGACTGCTCGCGGCGAAGAAGAAGATTGAGGCGAAGACGGAGCGTCGTCTGCACGACGTCGATCACCAGGTCACAGCTAAAGCTGAGAAGTTCACCCGCGAGGTCCATGCCGCGTGGACGAAGCACCACCGGGAGATTTCCGGCCCGGACGCGATCGTCGGGGTGCGCCTGGTCGCCGGAGACGTGCGTGGCATCGAGCGGAACACCAACACGAAGCGGCGCGCGTCGAGGTCGACGCGGCAGCAGTTGTCGCAGTGGTCCCGCGGCAGGCAGGACGACTTCCTGCAGTACAAGACCGGCCTGGTACTCGAGCACATCAGTGAGGCGTACTCCTCGCAGACGTGCCCGCTGTGCAACGAACGGACGAAGGTCCGCGGCCGCGAGTACGTGTGCAGGAACATCACCTGCGGGTTCCGGTTGCACCGGGACGCAGTGGGCGGCGTGAACATCCAAGCGCTGGCCGTCAACGACGGGCAGTTCCGCCCGGATCCCGACCTTCGCGTGGAGGTCATGTATCGCCGAGCCCAACCCGGCTGGAGTCCTCTTCAGCGGTCACTGCACGCCTACCACCAGGACGTCCTCGGACGATCTGGTACGGGGGCGGGCAGGGAAGCACGGCGTAGTGCCCCGAACCGGGCCACCCGCAGCATCACCGCGGGCGTAGCTGTCGTCCCCTCACCACGAGGAGACAGCACCGACCAGACAGACGGCACCACCACCCTTGCGGGTGCTGGCCGGACACCCGTCCACGCCACCTGACCAGTCAGCGCAAAACAGAAGCCCCGGCCTTCAGGCCGGGGAGGTTCACAGGCCTGGTCTGTGACCGTTCTCACCGCTCTCGTGTGAGCTGCGATTTACCGGTGCACCCCACACGGGGATAACCTGCGAGACGGACATGCCGCGTGCTCGGCCGACGTGTGCGCCCCCCGTGCGAACGTAGGAAAATCGTACGAAGACGTGATCGACGACCCCGTGGCGGCACGCTCACGCAGACAACGACGAACCCGCGATTACCAAGGACGGACGCGCGTGGACCTGTTCGAGTACCAGGCGAGGGACCTCTTCGCCAAGCACGGTGTACCGGTGCTGGCCGGTGAAGTCATCGACACGCCTGAGGCGGCGCGCGAGGTGGCCGAGCGACTGGGCGGCCGCGCGGTCGTCAAGGCTCAGGTGAAGGTCGGTGGCCGTGGCAAGGCCGGCGGCGTGAAGCTGGCCTCCGACCCGGCCGACGCGGTGGCCAAGGCCGGGGCGATCCTCGGCATGGACATCAAGGGCCACACGGTCCACAAGGTGATGCTGGCGGAGACCGCCGACATCGCGGAGGAGTACTACGTCTCCTTCCTCCTTGACCGCACCAACCGCACCTTCCTCGCCATGGCCTCCGTCGAGGGCGGCGTCGAGATCGAGGTCGTCGCCGAGGAGAACCCCGACGCGCTCGCCAAGATCCCGGTGGACGCCATCGAGGGCGTGACCGAGGCGAAGGCCCGCGAGATCGTCGAGGCGGCGAAGTTCGCCCCCGAGCTGCACGACCAGATCGTCGACGTCCTGAAGACGCTGTGGAAGGTCTTCATCGA
Source organism: Streptomyces soli (assembly GCF_003999195.1). Lineage (GTDB taxonomy): Bacteria > Actinomycetota > Actinomycetes > Streptomycetales > Streptomycetaceae > Actinacidiphila > Actinacidiphila soli. Next base: position 1,997 of record NZ_RJVR01000316.1, on the reverse strand, counting down.
GGAGGACGCCCTCCTCGTCGAGGTCAACCCGCTGGTCAAGACCGGCGACGGCAAGGTCATCGCGCTCGACGGCAAGGTCTCCCTGGACGAGAACGCCGAGTTCCGCCAGCCCGAGCACGAGGCGCTGGTCGACCACGCCGCGGCGAACCCGCTCGAGGCCGCGGCCAAGGCCAAGAACCTCAACTACGTCAAGCTCGACGGCGAGGTCGGCATCATCGGCAACGGCGCGGGTCTGGTCATGTCGACCCTCGACGTCGTCGCGTACGCCGGTGAGGAGCACGGCGGTGTGAAGCCCGCCAACTTCCTCGACATCGGCGGCGGCGCCTCCGCCCAGGTCATGGCGAACGGCCTCGAGATCATCCTCGGCGACCCGGACGTCAAGTCCGTCTTCGTCAACGTCTTCGGTGGCATCACCGCCTGTGACGAGGTCGCCAACGGCATCGTCCAGGCCCTGCAGCTGCTCGAGGACAAGGGCGAGGCGGTCACCAAGCCGCTCGTCGTCCGTCTCGACGGCAACAACGCGGAGCTGGGTCGCAAGATTCTCTCCGACGCCAACCACCCGCTCGTGCAGCGTGTGGACACCATGGACGGCGCGGCCGACAAGGCCGCCGAGCTGGCCGCGGCCAAGTAAGGGACGAGGGAAACCACAACCATGGCTATCTTCCTCACCAAGGACAGCAAGGTCATCGTCCAGGGCATGACCGGCTCCACCGGCATGAAGCACACCAAGCTCATGCTCGCGGACGGCACCAACATCGTCGGCGGCGTGAACCCGCGCAAGGCAGGCACCTCCGTCGACTTCGACGGCACCGACGTACCCGTCTTCGGTACGGTCGCCGAGGCGATCGAGAAGACCGGCGCCAACGTCTCCGTCCTCTTCGTGCCACCGGCCTTCGCCAAGGCCGCCGTCATCGAGGCGATCGACGCCGAGATCCCGCTCGCGGTCGTCATCACCGAGGGCATCGCGGTCCACGACTCCGCCGCCTTCTGGGCGTACGCGAAGTCCAAGGGCAACAAGACCCGCATCATCGGTCCGAACTGCCCCGGCCTGATCACCCCCGGCCAGTCCAACGCCGGCATCATTCCGGGCGACATCACCAAGCCCGGCCGCATCGGTCTGGTGTCGAAGTCCGGCACGCTGACCTACCAGATGATGTACGAGCTGCGTGACATCGGCTTCTCGTCGGCGGTCGGCATCGGTGGCGACCCGGTCATCGGCACCACCCACATCGACGCGCTCGCGGCTTTCGAGGCCGACCCCGACACCGACCTGATCGTCATGATCGGCGAGATCGGCGGCGACGCGGAGGAGCGGGCGGCGGACTTCATCGCGAAGAACGTGACCAAGCCGGTCGTCGGCTACGTCGCGGGCTTCACCGCCCCAGAGGGCAAGACCATGGGCCACGCGGGCGCCATCGTCTCCGGTTCGTCGGGCACCGCCCAGGCGAAGAAGGAGGCCCTGGAGGCCGCCGGCGTCAAGGTCGGCAAGACCCCGTCGGAGACCGCGCGGCTCGCCCGCGCGATCCTCGAGGGCTGACCTCGCCTCATCGCACGGCGGTGGGCCCGCTTCCCTTCGGGGGCGGGCCCACCGCCGTTTTTTCTCCCTCCGATACGCCTCAGGGGAAGGGCTCGCGCGGCACGACCGCCCCGCACCACCGGTCGTACGGCGCGCACCGCAGCGTGTCGTGGCGCAGTTCCGGGGCGTCCTGCTGTATGGGGGCGGGCTCGGCGGCCGGTTCCGTGGCCGGTTCCGCCGCCACGGCCCGGTCGGGGGGCTCCGGGGGCTCCGGGGCCCATACGGAGGCCGTGGCCGGCGGCGCGATCAGGTGCACCGGGTCCGCCACGGCCATCACGCCAGTCCACAGCGCGAAGGCCGCCGTCAGCCCCACCGCCCCGGCCGTCTGCCGCCGTACCCGGCGCCGGCTGCGGCGCCGCAGCACGGACCCCGCCGGTCCGGCCGTACGGGCCTCGCGGAGCAGCGCGGGCAGCAGGGCGGC
>NZ_RJVR01000290.1 GCF_003999195.1 Streptomyces soli | reverse complement strand
GCCCCGGGGCGGCAGCGGGGCGGTGGCGGCGGCCTCGGCGGCCAGCGCCTCGCAGAGGTCGGCGGGGGCCAGGTCGTAGGCGGCCTCGTCGGCGGCGGCCAGCAGGGAGTCGAGGTCAGGGTAGGGGCGGTGGGCCGCCACCCGTCGGGCCCAGCGCAGGCTGCCGCAGCAGGCGAACAGGGTGGCTTCGGCGGCGTCGGCCGGGGCGTCGTTGAGCCGGGAGACGCCGGTGGGCCGGTCCGCTCCGCCACGGGACTGGGGCGGGAGCCTCGGAAACTCGGGCACGCCGGCTGGGGTGTAGCTGGACAGCGGTGGGCTCCTGAGGGACCTGAGGGACGGCTGTGGGGCTGCGGTGGAGCGCGGGCCCAGTCACCGTATCGGCGATGTTCGCGACTGTCCGACGGATGCGCGAATTTCACTCGTACGTGAGCGAAAGCGGACGGACGACCTCCACGCGGCGGCGTTCACCGTTCCGGCTTAGCGTCTACGCATGGTGCATCTGTGGTCAAAGTTCGCTTCCGTCGCCGGTGTGGTGTCGGTTATCGCGGCCGTATTCGCACCCGAACCCATCACCGTGGCAGCCACAGTCGCACCGGCGATTCCGTCGATCCCGGCGGTCCGCGCCTTCACCCCCACAGCAGGCGGGACCTGGCGACCAGGCCCCGGCACCAGGGTCGTCGCCCCGGCAGGCAGCGCCGTCGAGGACGAGGCGCGGCTGCTCGCGTCCGAACTGGGGGTGCCGTACGCCGATGGCCCAGCCCGCCAGGGGGACGTCTCCCTGTCACTCGAATGGGTTAACGGCAACCCGGAGTCTTACGAGATGACCAGCTCGGCCGCCGGCATCACCGTGCGCGGCACCACCGACGTCGGCGTCTTCTACGGCACCCGCACCCTGCTCCAGGTGCTGCACGCGCGGGGAGCCTTCCCGGCCGGCATGATCCAGGACTGGCCCGACCGGCCGCAGCGCGGGCTGATGGTGGACGTCGGCCGCAAGTACTTCACGCGCGGCTGGCTCGAGGCGCGGATCCGGGAGATGGGCAATCTCAAGCTCAACGAGCTCCACCTGCACCTCAGCGACAACCAGGGCTTCCGCATCCAGAGCACCACCCACCCGGAGGTCGTCTCCGCCCGGCACCTCAGCAGGGCCGACATCCGTGCGGTCGTCGCCGTCGCCGCCCAGCGGCACATCACCGTCATCCCCGAGATCGACAGCCCCGGACACCTCGGCGCCGTCCTGGCCGCCCACCCCTCCCTTCGGCTGCGCAACACCTCCGGCACGGTGGTCAAGGGCGCGCTCGACATCTCCAGGGCCGGGTCCGCGACCCTCGTCGACGACCTGCTCAAGGAGTACGCGCCGCTGTTCCCGGGACCGCACTGGCACCTCGGCGGCGACGAGTACGACGCGCTCACCGTGGCCAACCCCCAGCGGTCCTTCCCGAGGCTCGCCGCCTACGCCCGCGCCCGCTTCGGCCTCCAGGGCACCGTCGCCGACGCCGCGACCGCCTGGATCAACGACCGCGCGGCCCTGCTGCGGCGCTACGGCAAGACCACCGAGGCCTGGAACGACGGCTTCTTCACCAGCCCGCGCTCCTGGCCCGACGCCGGACGCCAGGTCGACTACTGGTCCAGCAACAAACAGCGCGGCCCGCTGCCCGAGACGTATCTGAGGGAAGGCCGGCGGCTGGTCAACCTCAACTCCTGGTACCTCTACTACGTGCTCGGCGGACCGGCCAACTTCCCCTACCCCACCGGCCGGGCCATCTACGAGCGCTGGACCCCCGCCCTCGTCTTCCGAGACCGCACCGTCCCCGCCGCGCTCGCCGGCGCCGACCGCATCCTCGGCGGCCGGCTCGCCATCTGGTGCGACAACGCCGGCGCCCAGACGCAGGGCCAGATCACGGATGGCATCCGGATGCCGCTGCGCGCCCTCGCCCAGAAGACCTGGGACCCGCGCCGCCCGGCGCTGACCTGGGCGGACTTCAAGAACCTGGCGGCCAGGGTGGGCTAGGGCCTGTCCGGTCGATCTCCGCGGCGTCGCGTGCCCTGGCACCAGCGCTCGCGGCGTTGTCGTCGGTCGACGACGCTCCGCGTCGCCTCCCTCCTCCGCCTTGCGATCGCAGGCGCCAGACCCCGCTCCTTCTCCCACGGAGATCGGCCGGACAGGCCCTAGGCTCCGCGTCCGTGACAAAGTCCCTGACCCTCATAGCCGCCACCGCGGTGATCGCCTGTGCCGCCGCGAACGCCGCCCTGCTGGTCGCCCGGATCCGCCAGTACGGCACCGAGGCCGCGAACCGGGCGAGCATGTGGACCGGCAACCTCACCGGCATCCGCAGCGGGCTGCTGGTCCTGACGGCGCTGGTGTTCCTGCTCTGGCTGCGGAGGGCCAGGACCGCTGGAGCTGTCGCGCATGCAGCGGGACCGGCTCGCCGAACTGGGAGGCGGCCGGGGTCCGCCTCCCCCCACAGGAGCGTCCCCGACCGCCCTGTTAAGTACAGCGCCACGGGTGCCGAAAGTGTCACACCTTCGGAGGTGTGATGATTTTGTTCGATTCCGCGCTGTAGAACTTGGGGGTGGTTGTGGGGGAAGGCGGACCGAGCCTCAAATAAAGGGGACGCGTGGTCAGGAGCGGGGGGCGGCGTCGTTCACCCAAGGACGACGACGCGGAGCTCGGAGCGGCGGTCGAACGTGCCCAGGCCGGGGACGAGACCGCGTTCACGGTGGTATACCGCCTGGTCGACCCGCTGCTGCTCGGCTACGTACGCGCCATCGTCGGCCCCGCCGAAGCGGAGGACGTGACCTCCGAGACCTGGCTGGAGATCGCCCGCGACCTCGGCCGCTTCCGTGGCGACGGCGCCGGATTCCGTGGCTGGGCCGCCACCATCGCCCGTCACCGCGCCCTGGACCATCTGCGCTGGCAACGCTCCCGCCCCCGGGTCACCGTCCTCGAACAAGACGTCCTCGAACTCCCCGGCGCCGAGGACACCGCCGCCCAGGCGCTGGAGAACCTCTCCACCGAGCAGGCCGTCGCCCTCATCGCCACTCTCCCCCCGGACCAGGCCGAAGCCGTCGTCCTTCGCGTCCTCGTCGGCCTCGACGGCGCCTCGGCCGCCCGCGTCCTCGGCAAGCGGCCCGGCGCGGTCCGTACGGCCTCGTACCGGGGCCTGAAGCGGCTGGCCCGCCTGCTCGGTTGAGCCCGACGGCCGCGTGGCAGGATAGGGCGCCTGTGCGAGGGGGGTACCGAGACGTGGATCTGGCGACCGCGGTGCGCGCGGCGCAGGAGGGGGACGAGGAAGCCTTCCGGATCATGTACCGCGCGGTGCAGCCGCAGCTGCTGCAGTACGTACGTGGCTTTGTCGGCGCCGCCGACGCGGAGGACGTGGCGTCGGAGGCATGGCTGCAGATAGCCCGCGACCTGGCGTCCTTCCGGGACCCCGGTGACGGGGACACCGGCGACGCCATACGCGGCTGGACGGCCAGGATCGCCCGTAACCGTGCCCTCGACCATCTGCGGGCGGTGGGGCGCCGCCCGGCGACCGCCGTCGGCATCGAGGACCTGCTCGACCGGCCCGCCGGGGAGGACACGGCGGAGGAGGCGGTGGCGGCCGTGGGGACCGGGCAGGCGCTGGCCGCGATCGCGTCGCTGCCCAGGGACCAGGCCGAGGCAGTGCTGCTGAGGGTCGTGATGGGCCTGGACTCCAAGACCGCGGCCAAGGTGCTGGGCAAACGTCCGGGCGCGATGCGAATGGCGACCAGCCGGGGGCTGCGGCGGCTGGCTGAACTGCTGGAATCCGACGCGGGGCCTTCGAGTGTGACATTTTCGGTGTCTCGAACGCTTGAGGACATGAGATGAGCGATAAGCGAGGACCCGCCCGGTCGGACGACTGGCTCGACGCCGCCATCGCGGAGCGGCTGCTGCGCGGTGCGACGGATCCGGATCCGGCCGACAAGCGCACCGCCGTGCTGGCCGGGCTGCTCGCAGCCGCCTCGGCACCGGCCGCCCTCGACCCGGTCCGCGAGGAGGCGGCGGTCGCCGCCTTCCGTTCGGCGCGCGACGAGGGAGCCCTCGCCGCGGGCGTACGCCGCCGGAGCCGCGCCGACGACTGGCGCCGGCCCCGAGGGCTGCGGCACGTCGCCCGTTCGGCGAAGGCCGTCACCGGTGTGCTCTTCGCCACG
>NZ_RJVR01000173.1 GCF_003999195.1 Streptomyces soli | reverse complement strand
GAAAACTCCGGCACGGTGCCAGCGAAGCCGCCGGCGACCACTTCACGGCGACGCCCCCCAAGGCTGGCCAGGGCGGCGTGGAGATGACGCCAGTCAGCGGGGTGATGGTCAGAACACGAGGCTCTCCACCGCGACCGAACGATTCGTCCAGCGGCTGATCGAGCGCTACGGCGATTGTCACGACCTGTGAGCGCTGCCCGCTCTGCCGTTACGGCCTGTCGCTTGAGTACGCCTGGTCTGCCGGCACCGTCTCTCCGAACACCGCCACGCTCGTCCGTGCCACCCCGCCCGTCGGCTGCTCATCGTCAACGGTCACGGCGGGAACCGCGGCATCACGAGGCCCTCGCCTACGAACTCCAGCAGCCCCACGCCATCACCGTCTGCGTCATCCACCAAGCTCACTGTCGGCCGAGATCACCGACAGCGAGAAGCCCGAAATCCACGCCGGCACCCTGACGCTCGCCCTCGCCGGACACCGTCCGGCTCGATAGGATACCAGACGACTACATCCCGAACCCCCGCCAACACGAGGAGATCGACCAGCTCGTTACTCCGACGCGGCACCACATGGCCGTGGCCGTCCGCGGCGCCCGGCCATCTCCTCGCTCGGCATGGGCCACTCGATCACCGCAAGTGCTTTGGATGCCGGCGCGGACGTGCTCGCCCGGCTCGCCAACCGCACTGCCAACGTCCCCGGCAACCCCCGGAGGACCCATGCCCCTCACCCATGAAGAAATGGCCGGCTTCATGCAGGACGGCCCAGTCATACGACGCACCTTCGTACCCCAAGACCTGATCACGCGCGCTTCATCCCTCATCGAGCGCTGGTTCCGGGAGAACGTGACTCCTCCACCCCGTTCAGGTAGCGGACGAACAGCGGGTAGGTGAGCTGGTTGTCGTAGAAGATCTGCTGCGGCTCGCCGACGACGATGGTCGTGAAGCCGCGGGCCGGTTCTTTGAGGGCGGCCGGCAGCTCTGATGCCTGGGGCCGTCGCTTCCACGACAGGGCCGGCTGTGCCACACGCCTGACTTCGCGGCCGTGACCGACCAGCGGTGATGACGATGCGCCGCATTCACTCTCAGTAGTTGCATGATTACCAATGGGGTCAGATAATGCAGTGATGGACCCCTCAAATTCGACATATAGCGCTATGTCGCAGATTCTGGCGATCGCATCTGAACCCTCGCAGATGCTGCCGGCGCGCGAGCAGATGGCGTTCACTCTCGGGTTCCACATCATCCTGGTCCCCTTCGGCGTAGCCTTCACCTTTCTCATGCTGGTCGCCAACTTCCGGGGTCTGCGCCGTAACGACCGGCAGGCGATGCTCTTGGCGCAACGCTGGTCGAAAGTGGCCGCGGTGCTCATCGCCGTGGGGGCCGTTACCGGCACGGTGCTCAGCTTTGAGCTGGGCATCCTCTGGCCAGGGCTGATGGGGAAGTACGGTCCGGCCTTCGGCTTCCCCTTCGCGATCGAGGGGTTGTTCTTCTTCCTGGAAGCCATCTTCATGGCCATCTACATCTACGGCTGGGAGCGGCTGTCGCCCTGGGCGCACTTCTTGACGGGCATTCCCGTTACGCTGGCCAGCGTGGGCGGGTCGGGAGCGGTCATCGCGGCCAACGGCTGGATGAACCAGCCTGGAGGGATCGTCGTACACGGCGGCCGGGTGGTGGACGTGTCGCCGGTGAAGGTGTTCTTCAACGGGGCCTTCTGGCTGGAATTCCTGCACATGCTGCTCGCCGCGTACATCGTCGCGGGCTTCACAGTCGCCGGGGTCTACGCCGCCGGAATGCTGAAGGGCCGACGCGACCGCTATCACCGGTTGGGGTTGCTCATCCCCCTCACCGTAGCGAGCATCACGATGCCGCTGCAGTTCATCGTCGGCGACACGATCGCCCGCCAGGTATTCGATAAGGAACCCGCCAAATTCGCCGCCATCGAGATCCTCCCCAAGACCGGTGACCATGTCCCCGAGACCCTCGGGGGCGTACTGATCGACGGCAAAGTGAGGTACGGCTTCCAACTGCCGGACGTCGCCTCCGTACTCGCGGGATTCACCCCCTCCACACGGATCAGGGGGATCGACGCGATCCCTTCCGCCGTTCGGCCTGCCGACGCCGTCGTCAGCGTCGTCCACCTCGCCTTCGATGTCATGGTGGGCACCGCGTCCGCTCTGCTTCTGCTGGCCCTGTGGTTCGGCCTGCTCTGGTGGCGGCGGCGCGACATCCCGACCGGTCGTTGGTTCCTGCGCGCATGCGCGATCGCGGGTCTGGTGTCGATCGTGGCCCTCGAGAGCGGCTGGGTGACGACAGAGGTGGGACGTCAGCCCTGGACGGTGGTGGGACTGCTGCTCACCAGGGACGCCGTCACCACCACCGGAAACCTTTGGCCGTTCTTCGGGGCGGCGGTGGCGATCTACCTCGCCGTGGGCGTCACCGCCGTACTGGTACTGCGGTCCATGCGTCGGCGCTGGGCCAAGGGCGACGACACCCACGACGTACCGTACGGGCCGGAGCCGTCGCTGCCCAACCAGCCGGCCACCAGGAGCTGACGAGCATGAACGATGTCATCGCGGTCATCCTGTTCATCGGCGTCATCGCCTATGCCCTGTTCGGCGGGGCCGACTTCGGCGCCGGATTCTGGGACCTGACAGCGGGCGGCGCGGAGCGGGGGCGCAAGCCGCGCGCCCTGATCGACCACTCCTTGGGTCCGGTGTGGGAGGCCAACCACACCTGGCTGATCTTCTGCCTCGTCATGATCTGGACAGGTTTCCCGCAGGCTTTCGCAGCGATCACCACGACCCTGTACATCCCGCTGGGATTGACGGTGCTCGGGATCGTCCTGCGAGGGAGCGGCTTCGCCTTCCGTAAAGCCTTGGTCCGCACATCCGAGCAGCGGGTCGCCGGGGCGGTGTTCGCCGCCTCCTCGGTGGTCACTCCCTTCTTCCTGGGGGCGGTGGCAGGCGGCATCGCCTCCGGCCGCGTCCCGACCGGCGGATACGGGGACGCGCTGTCCAGTTGGACCAATCCGACGTCCATGCTCGGCGGCACCCTGGCAGTCGCCGTCTGCGCCTACCTGGCGGCCGTGTTCCTCACCGGTCAGTCCGTGCGGCGCGGCGACGCCGAACTCGAGCAGAGATTCCGGCTGCGCGCGCTCGCCGCCGGTGTCGCCTCCGGGCTGGTGGCCCTGGCGGGAGTGTTCATCCTCCACGACGACTCACCCAGGCTCTTCCACCAGCTGAGCAGAGTCGGACTGCCACTACTGATCATCTCGGCCGTCTGCGGAGTCGCCGCTCTGCTGCTGCTGCGCAGCGGCCGTCCGCCTCTGGTACGGACGCTCGCTGCGGCGGCGATCGCCTGCGTGGTGGCAGGCTGGGGCGTCGCCCAGTACCCGTACCTGCTCGGCACCCATCTGACCATCGACCAGGCCGCCTCGCCGAGCGCCACCCAGTGGGTCCTGATCGCCGTCGCGTGCGTGGCAGCGGCGTTGATCGCCCCCTCACTGCTGCTGCTCTACACCCTCTCACTGCGCCGCAAGCTGGGCTGAGCCGCCCCACCAGCCCTCAGGCGGCAGTTGCGGGAGCCGGGGGCGGGTACTGGGCCGGTCAGCCGACGACGTGGTTGGTGTGCATTTTGGCGACGGCATCGGCATCGGCATCGGCTTCGTAGCCGAGTTCGGCGAGGACTTCGTCGGTGTGTTCGCCGAGCAAGGGTGACCCGGTGATCACGGGGGGCGAAGCCGGAGAACCTGATCGGGCTGCCGAACGTTGAGGTACCCGCGTGTGCGGACTGCCGGCCGATTGCCGGTGCCCCCGCCCATGATCAGCGCGGTACTGACCTCGAATCGCTGTGCCATCATCCCTTTCTTCCCGGGGTCCGCCCGTGCCACAGCGGCCGGGCGCCTGCTGAGGGTGCGGAACAGGCGGCGACGTGGGGTCACCCGCGACGGATCGCATACCGAACTCCTCGCTGTGCCCGCCGGCGCCCTGATCCGCAAACCCGAGCGGCTCAACTTCGCGGAGGCGTCGGCTATCGGACTCAACTTCGTCGTCGGCTGGCTCGGCGCCGTCGAGACCGCTCAGCTGGACAAGGGGGAGACGATCGCCGTCTTCGGCGACTGCGGTGGCGTTGGCAGCGCGGTCGCGCAGATCGCCCGGGTGTGGGGAGCCCGGGTCATCGGCATCGACCGGAGCGCCCGGAACAGGGCACCCCAGCGGCGTCGGTCATCGCGCTCTGCGTGCCGTTCGGCGGGGAGCCGGGTGAGATCGGCTCCGTCCCCCCAGGCCCACTCATGTCCTTCTGGCCGCCCCGGTACCCGGAGGCCTGTCCACATCCCGCTTCCCGAGCCATCGGCCGCCTGACCTGGAACGGAGATCCACTCGCGGCTGGCTTCACGAGCGCTGACACTTGAAGTGGATCAGACTTGAGGCGAGGGAGCCATGAGGACTATAGAGGAGACGGTTGAGGTCGCCGTCCCGGTATGCACCGCCTACAACCAGTGGACGCAGTTCAAGAGCTTCCCCCGGTTCATGGCGTCGGTGAAGAGGGTCGATCAACTCAGACCCGCTATGACCCGCTGGGTGATCGGGTGGGGTCCGCTGAGCTACGAGTTCGAAGTGGAAATCGTGGAGCAGCGCCCCGATGCCTGCGTGGCC
>NZ_RJVR01000238.1 GCF_003999195.1 Streptomyces soli | reverse complement strand
ACCGGGGGCATCGTCATCGACACCCGCGCCCGGCTCGGCTACACCGCTCCGATCGGCACCACCGACCAGGACCGGATCCGCCACCTCACCGTGGCCCTCCCGCCGCAGTACGCCGACGAGCGGGACGCCGCCCCGGCCGATGCGCAGCATGTCGTGTCCGGCGAGGCGGGCGGCGGTGGCGAAGCCGCGGCGCAGCGAGTGCCCCGACCACTGGCCCTCGAGGCCGACGGCGTCGGCGAGTCGGGCCAGGGTCTGCCCGGCGGCCTGCGGAGTGAGGCGCCCGGACGGGTCGTCAATGGCGCGGCCGTGGCGGTTCATCGGCGGGGCGATGCGGCCATGCCGGTCGATCCGGACGAACAGCGGGCCGTCGGTGCGCCCAACGGCCGCCAGTGCTTCCAGATAGGCCATCAGGGCGCGCACGGGGCAGGTGGCGGGGTCGGTGCCGTACAAGATCGCGTTCTCCGTGAATAGCTTGACAGGTGTCGAGACCGTGCTCGGTCCGAACGATGTCGGCGACGTCGAACGCCACCAGCTCGGAGACGCGGGCGGCGGTGGCGAAGCCGAGCAGCACCATGGCCGCGTCGCGCTTGCCTTGCAGCGTGCTGCGATCCACCCCGCCAACATGGTCCGGATGGCGGTCGGTACAGCGGCGCGGCCTTCTTCGGCTTGGCGGCCGGGCTCTTGGAGAGCGCGAGAGCAGCCTTGTAGCCGTTGATGACGGCGCGCGCCCTTCATGCAGGGGCGCGGCTGGTCGTACTCCTCATGGAGCGTGGCAATCGCGGACATGGCTCGCTCGATCGACGGCGGGGCGGACGGGCGGCCGGTGCGCGGCCGGGGCGTGGTGGTGAGGTGCGCCGCGTACTCGGCGAGGGTTTCGGCCGTGGAGGGCAGCGGGTCCTGCCCTCGGCTGCGCACCGGCGGACGAACTCCTCCCGGTCGGCCTTGTAGGCGCGGCTGCTGGAGTCGGCGCGGCCGGCGGCGATGGCTTTGATGGTGGCGGCGGACAGCTCGCGGTCGCGGTCGACGGCGACGGGCGCGGCTTCGGTGTGGCGGACGATCTCGCTCACGGTTCCCCCGATCAAGGTTTCTGGCTAACGAGAAGAAAACAGGAGACGACAGGTCAGCCATGGTCGGACAAGTTGAGGCACCCGAATGCGGGCAAGATCGGGCGGACTGGACGTCATGTCACATCGAGGGCACCTAGGCGCGGGACGAGCTGCGCCGCCGGGTCTATGGCGCCCATGGGCTAACTCGTTACGGGGATCACCGGGGGTTGAGAGCTTGCTACGGGGTTCACCGTGGGACGAGCACGCAGTCGGTTACAGCGATCTCACGGAAACGGTGGCGGCGATGGCGGCGATGGCGGCGTGGAAGAAGTGGCAGTGCATTGGATGCGGATTGATCTATGACGAGAGGAGCGGCTGGCCAGATGATGGCATCGCCGCAGGCACTCTCTGGCAAGACGTGCCAGAGGACTGGATCTGCCCCGATAGCGGCACTGGCAAGCCGGACTTCGAAAGGATCGCCTGAAGAGCTCTGGCTGTTGGGCGTCCGCGCGGGATGATCGCGGGATGAGCACTCGCCGCCCGCTGGGCACCGGTCCGTCCCTCCCGTCCGGCGTACAAGGAGCAGTGGGGGAACGGCGTCTGCCGGCGGATGTCGGGGCGGAGTCGAGGGGGACCCTCATGACCTTCCGGCGGACAGGGTGGTCCCCATGAGACCTTGCCCCGGCGGTCCCTCGGAGACGGGACGGCCGGGGCCGGATTTGGCGGTGTAGGGCAATGGGTGCGAGGAGTGTGAGAGGTGCGAGAAGGCTCGTCACCTCCATACCTCGGGTCCGCCTCCTCGCGGCCCTCCCGTCGGACTCGCCACTGAAGGTCGAGTACGCGGAGCCGCCGACCGTCAAGGGCCAGTACCTACTGCTCGGCGACGGAGGAGCTCGGCCCCGGCTTGCACCAGGTCCACACGCGGGTCTCGGATCCGGCACCGCCGCATGTGCGAACGGGAGGGCGTCGAGGTCCCTCGGCATGAGATTGCCCGTGGCTGGAAGGCCCCCGACGGGCGCACGGTGATCCTGTCGGACGACGACATGGACCACGTGCCCCTACCCATCCGCAAGACGGCGGAAGTGCTGGGCTTCGTCCCGGACGACGACGTCGACCCGATCATGTACTCCACGCCCTACTGCGCGGCACCGGACGGGCCCGCAGCTCAGCGGCCCTACGCGCTACTCGTCGAAGCCCTAGCCCGGCACGGCACCGTTGCCGTCTGCAAGGTGCCGCTCAGGTCCCGGGAGCGGCTCGCGGTGCTACGCGGCCGCGGCGCGGCATCCTCGTCTGCCACACGCTGCGCTGGCCCGAAGAGATCCGCGATCCCGGCGACCTGGCCAGCAGCGCACCCGTCACCGATCGGGAGTTGACGTTGGCCGAAGTGCTGATGGACGCGCTAGCCGGCGTCGACCTGGCCGAGCTCCACGACGGCTACGCCGCCGCGCTACAGCAGCTGGTGGCGGCGAAAGCCACGGGCGGGGAGCTGGCCGAGCCACCGGAGCCGGTACCGGCGGTGGACCTGATGGCGGCGTTGGAGGCGTCGATCAGGGAGGCACACCGACGTGTCCGATTGATCCAGATATGTGTTATTCGGGTCTGAGTGGGCAGCCCGATAGAGAACCCGAACCAAGGGAGCGAACCGTGATCATCAAGTCGATGCACAAGATGGGCATACGCAGCGAACACGCCTACCTCGCCGCCATGGCATCCATCGCGCTATCCGTCGCCACCTGGGTCACCAGCTTGAAAGCCGAACCCGGCCCCCACGCAGACCTCGCCCGCGCCGACCGGTGGGGCATCTTCGTCGGCGAATGGGCACCCACCTTCTTCGGCCTCGGCCTCGCCCTCAGCCAGTTCGAGCAGCAAGACGGCACCCTCCAAGGCACCGTCCACCCCATCCGCGAAGCCGAGCAGCAGCAACAACAGCAACAGACCGGCTAGCGCTCAGCCGAACAGCCCGTCCTGCGGAACCTCGAACCGCCCCATCCCTCGGCCCGCTGCTCAGCCCCAGCTTCCGCCGGCAGTCCCGGCCCATGCCCCAGGCGCGCCTCCCGGGCAGTGAGGGGCGCGCCACGCATCCGGCATGGGACAGGCCGACGCCTCTCGCCCGGCGGCTCCGAGGAGGTGACGGGAGCAGGCCAGAGAGGGGCGTCGGGTCGGGGGTCATACGTCAGAAGTTGGCATAGTTGGCCTGCCAAGTGGGAAGACCTATCAGCCGCCAAAGTGCAATAAGGCGGTCCTTGTCGTCAAGGCTGACGCGAACGTTGTAGCCACTGCGGGGTGCGACCGACAGCGACTCCTCCGTACCGTCAGCCGGTCGGTAAGCGGCGAGCAGCACCAACTCCTTCCGCTGGCCGTGGTCGACGACGATGCGGTTCTCCGGGTAGATCGCCTCCGCCAGGTACGTCAGCTCAGGATCCAGGCCGGACAGGTCGGCGCCGTCCAGGACGGCCTGCGCCCATTGGGGCTGCTCGGAGATGAAGTTTCCTTGGATGCGGCGTGCCACATCTGGAACAGCGCCGACTGGCACCAGGTGGCGCTGGGAGGTGGTGCCGGAAGTCGAATCGGCCGCCCACGTCGGCCGCCCTTGGCCTGCGACACCGTGCGCTCAAAGGCGCGTCCATCAAGGCCGGCACCATCGCGGTCGGCCTGATCGTCATGTGGTGGCAGCGCCACCACATGACGAGTACGGCGTCTGCGGGCCCGTCTCCTTCGGGGGCGGGCCCGCAGACGCCGTCGCCCCTCGACCGGCCGGCCCACCGTTTTCACGTACCCCGTCGAGTGAGTCGGCGTCGTCAACGCGGAAGAGCGCCTCGCACTCCGCGCTGTCGCACTACCGCCTTGCCGAGCTGCGCACCCCGCAGGGCACCGCGAACGTACGGGTGCACACCCCGACCGTCGAGGAGAACGGCTGGACGTGCAGCCACACCGTCGTCGAGGTGGTCACCGACGACATGCCGTGTGATCAAGGCCGAGGACCTCGACGCCGCACTGGCCTGGGCGACCGAGGCGACCAAGGCATGCCAAGGGCCGGTCGCGGTCCGCCCGTTCCAGGAGGAACCCGCGAAGTAGCACGGCGGTGACTTCCCACGACGGGCATCGAGAGCGTCTTCCGCAGCGAGTACGGCCGCTGCGTGGCCACCCTGATCCGCGTCCTCGGCGACATCGACGTCGCCGAGGACGCGGTGCAGGACGCCTTCGCAGTGGGCCTCGCCTGATGGCCGCAGACGGGTCTGCCGCCCAACCAGGGCGCGTGGATCACGACCACGGCCCGCAACCGCGCCATCGACCGGCTGCGGCGCGAGGCCTCCCGCCACGACCGCCATGCCTAGGCCCAACTGCTGTTCCAGAGCCGAGGGGCAGATCCTGAACGGGAGGGACCGGTGAGCGACGACCGGCTGCGACTGATCTTCACCTGCTGCCCGACGCAAGACACTAGGACTTGATGCCCACCCCGGCCCACAGACTGACCATGGCGTCCGTGATCTCCTCCTCGGGACGGTTCTTCCCCACCTCGGGGCGCCAGCGGTGGCCAACGGATATGCCGGGTTCGAGCAAGTCGAGGTCCTCGAAGAAGCGCGCGAAGTCATCCTTGGACCGGAACTGAACAGGCGTTCCGGCGCTGGTGTAGATCTGGGTGACCTTCTCCCAGGTGGCCGGGTCGAAGTCGGGAGTGCAGTGGCTGATAGCCAGGGCGCTGCCTGAGGGTAGAGCGCCCATGAGGCGGGCGACGAGCCCGTAGGGGTTCTGGGCGTCGGTGATGAAGTGCAAGAGTGCGTTGAGGGACAGGGCCACCGGCTGCCTCAGGTCCAGGATCTCCGATAGTTCCGGGGCGTTCAGCAGCGCATCGGGGTCGTTGGCGTCCGCCTCGATGTAGGTGGTGCGGCCCTCGGGCGCGCTGCGCATCAGGGTCTCGGCGTACTTGAGGACGAGGGGGTCGTTGTCGGCGTAGACGACCCTGGCCTGGGGGACGATGGCCTGGGCCACTTGGTGCAGGTTGGGCTCGGTGGGGATGCCAGTGCCGATATCGAGCCACTGCCGGATACCGTGCTCACGGGCGAGGACACGGGTGGCCCGGTGCATGAACGCCCGGTTCTCCCTGGCACACACGAAAATACCGGGATATGCCACCGCCACTCTCTCGGCGGCCTGTTTGTCGACGTCGAAGTGATCCTTGCCACCGAGGTAGTAGTCGTACATGCGGGCGGAGTGCGGCTTGCTGGTGTCGATGTCCCGCGCGGCATGGGGGCCGGTCATCGTGTCTCTCCCGTGGTGTGTGTCGGTCTTGGAGCTGCTTGTGTTACGTGAAGCTGGTTGCGCTACGTGCTACTTGGAGAGGTTTTTACTGCTGGGAGCTGTGCCCTAAGTGTTGCGGTTCTGCTGCAGGGACGGCTCAGGGGCGGTCATGTGGTCGGCGAGGCCGTTTTTGACCCCTGTGACGAAGGCCCCGATTTCCTGCGGCGTGTAGATCAGCGCGGGTCCGGCCGGATCCGTCGACTGCCGCACCGCGATGCGGCCGTCAGTCAGCCGCTTCATCTCCACGCACTGCCCGCCGCTGGTCCCGCTCCAGGGGCGTTCCCAGCCCCTCTCGCCGAGTTTGCAGGCGGGCATTCCGTTGTAGATTCCGCCGTCGGTGATGGTCACGTGTACTCCTTCCGCATGCGGTTCAAGAGAGCCTTGCTGTCGCTTGACGAGGTCAGCAGGGACATCCGGTTGTGCGCCTCGAGGTGAGCGATCACGTCGGGCCGCTGGTCGAGATACACAGAGCCCGACAGGAGCTCTGTATAGACGACATCGGGCAGCTCCGAAGCGTCGAACCGGAAGTAAGTGAAGGGGGCGAACGCGCCTACGTGAGCACCCGCCGTGAACGGCACGATGTCGATGGTGACGTTGGGCAGTTCCCCGGCTTCGAGGAGCCGCTCGATCTGCTCCCGCATCACCTCGGCACCGCCGATGAGTTTGTGCAGCACGGCCTCTTCCATCACGACCCAGAGGGTGGGTGCGTCAGGTCTGTCCAGCAGACTCTGGCGGCGCAAGCGCAGGTCCACTCGTCGTTCGAGGTCCTGGTCAATGTCGTTGGGGAACCCGGCGCGCAGGATGGCACGGGCGTACCCGTGCGTCTGCAGCAGTCCCGTGACGTAGTGAGGCTCGTAAGTGCGGAGCGTCCGGGCATCGCTCTCCAGGCTCACGTAGGCGGTGAACCATCCCGGAAGGACATCGCGGTATCTGTGCCACCAACCGGGCTGGTTGGCCTGCTCGGCCAGGTCGACGAACTCGTCGGTCTCCTGCTTGTCAGCGCCGTAGGTCCGCAGGAGCGCCTCGACGTAGGGGATCTTGAGCCCGACCTCCGCTTTCTCCATCCGTCGGACCGTCAGGGAGTTCACGTGTAGGGCCTTGGCCGCGCTTTCCAGTGACATCCCGGCGCTTTCCCGCAAGTCCCTCAGCCGTCTGCCGAGGATCATGCGGAGCACGGTGGGAGCGCTGGTGCCGCCGACTGGACGGGCTTCGCTCACGACTTCTTCCTCCTGAGTGACTGTCACCGACACGACACCATAAGCGACTTGGCGGACGGTTACAGGCAGACACCAACGAACTGAAATTATCAGAGAGATGGTTTCTGCTTGAAGAGGACAGCTAGCATAGTGTCACTGTGATCGACCACACCCGGCCACGCTCATAGTCTCCGTCACCACACGGGCTCTCAGGGTTTGGCACGCTCCGCGACCGGACCGGTCACCGGCTGCCCGCCCATCTGGACTCCCCACGCCCAGCAGGCCCGTCCGCCGACGGAAGGCGAACCCGTGGACCTTGCCACGTCCCATCCCTCCCCCCAGCTCCTGAGCGAAGCCGCCCAGGGCAAAGTCCACTGGCTGAAACTCCCGGCCGGCTTGGCCAGCATCGGTGCCGCCCGTTCCGCGACGGATGCGTGCCTGCGCACATGGGGGCTGGCCGAGGAGAGCTGCGAGGACGCGGTCCTCGTACTGTCCGAGCTGGCCACCAACGCCATACGCCACACCCCCAGCGAGCAGTTCCTCTGCTGCGTCGGGCTCACCGCCGACAACCTGATCCATCTGGAAGTGCACGACCACGACACCGCCGTGCGCAGCCTGATCCCCTGCAGCCCGAGTCTGGACGACGAAGGCGGGCGCGGCCTTTTCCTCGTCCAGCACATGGCCGAACGATGGGGCGTCGAGCGGTCCGTCTTCACCGGAGGCAACGCGGTGTGGGCAAGGCTCGCGGGAACGCGCTCTACCGGCCGATGACGTGTGGGTGGAGGCTGCCCGGTATTCCGTTCAAGCAGGACGCGGTCGAGCTGGTGCGGTCCAGCGGCCGACGGTCGGCTCGGTGGCCAGCAGCATGCGGTCCACTGTGACAACACCCACCGCAAGCTCTGGGCTGAGGCCCGGTCTTCCCCTGGCTGATCCGGATCGACGTGTCGTTCGAGCCGCACGAGGTCAACGGCCAGCCCGGCGCGATCTTCCGCGACCGGGACAGCAAGATCCTGCACACCCTGGTCCTCGAGGTGCTCGACGGGCAGATTCAGACCATCCGCACGGTGATCAATCCCGACAAGCTCGGCCACCTCGGGCCGGTCGCCGACGCCTGGGCCATCGACCGCGAGGTGAAGCAGGCCCGCCGGCAGATGAACTGACCTCGACCGTGGTGCAGGCCGGCTCGTTCACCGGCAGATCATGTCCTCTGCGGGGGCCCCGCCCGGCTGCTGCCACATGTCCTGCCCCAACAAGAGCAAATGAGTATCCTGCCGATACGGCGGCGACGAACCCACCGCACTTTCGAGCACATCCGCAGAAGACGCCGTGGGTTCCCGATGAAAGTCCTTCAGTCACGCTGAACTCACGGCCGACGTGCCGGTAAGAACCGTGTCACCAACCGCAAACGGCGGTGATCAGTCCTTTGACCTGGAGGGTCGGGGCAGTTCTGCCGTGTTGGTCGACTCGGCGAGCGCGAGACGGCCGCCCTTCATTTCGGGCACGTAGTTGTAGATGGTGTTGCGGGAGACCCCGAGGAGCTTCGCGATCGAGGTGACGGTGTTCTCCGGGCGGGCGAGCAGGTCGCGGGCGTGACGTACCTGTTCGTCGGTCATGGCCGGCGGGCGGCCGAGGCGGGCACCTCGGGCGCGGGCGGCATCCAGGCCCTCGTTGGTGCCCTGGACGATGAGTTCGCGGATGAACTCCGCGAGGGCCGCGAAGACATGGAAGACCAGGCGCCCGCCTGGCGTCGTCGTGTCGAGCGCCTCGTGCAGCGAGGTGAAGCCGACGCCGCGCTTCCGCAGGCCGGACACGATGGCGATGAGGTCCTGGAGAGAGCGGCCGAGCCGGTCCAGCGACGGGACGACGAGGGTGTCGCCCTCGCGGAGGAAGTCGAGGGCCTTCCACAGCTCCTCGCGCTCGGCGTTCTTGCCGGACTTCTTGTCGGCGAAGATCCGGATGCACCCTGCTTCGGTGAGCGCGTGGACCTGCCGGTCGAGCAACTATCCCTTGGTGGACGCGCGTGCGTATCCCACAAGGCCACCGGTCCGTACGGCCGGAACGGGGGCGAGGAGATCGGCGGTGTCGTCGTCCTGGGGTGGCTGCACCCGCCAGATCGTACAGAAATGGGTCATGCGGCAGTTCTTGAGCACATCGACTTTTTGACACCGTTTTATGGGCATGATCCGGTGCCGATCCGGCCGCGCGCCGCCACTTATCGATCTTGCTCATCAATCGGTCGATAGATCAACAGCCGCATCCCCCGCCTGCCCCCGCCAGTAGGCGAGCTGACTGCGGGCGAGGAGGATTTCGGGGTGGTCTGGCCCCTGTACCCGTAGCTCATCGGCCAGTAGCTGCTCGAACGCGGTGGCGGCCCCGGCCGCATCCCCGGCCTTTCCCCGCCACTGGGCGATGTCGTTTCGGGTGAGGAGGGTGTGGGGGTGGTCTGGGCCCATCACCCGTAGCTGGTCTGGTGGCGGGCGCCGTCGACCAGCACGACCCACGGCCGCAGGTGCTTGGGGTCACGGGCCTCGGCTTGGTCGAAGGCGTCGGCGATGACCTGTTCGGGCGCGCGGACCAGGGAGGCGGTGCACCACTTGTTCTCGGCCCGCGGTCCCGGCCGGGGCAGCCGTTCGCCGCTGCGGCCGCCGGGCGGGTGGATCACGTCGTGCGGACGTCTGGGGGCGGGGCGGATGTCGAAGACGCAGGCCACCGTCGCCATCCGCTTCCGGTTCGGCTTCTCGCCCGGCGCAAGCCGCCCGCGATGACCGACCGCACACACCTGCTCCGGCAGCCCATCGAAGAACTCGGCTTCTCGGTGCCGTGGGCAGACGGCGCCATCCCTGTGCCCGCTCCAGGCCGCCGGACAGTCGTCAGGGGCACGCTGGCCACGGTAGGCCTGGCAGCCGTCCCGACCGCAGTCCAGGGGGCGCAGCCCGCGAGCGTGGGCGTCGACTACGCCGCGGTCACCGCTGCCCACCGTCGCCTGTACTGGACCGTGGCGCCCGCGCAATTGCACCCTGCCGTCGCTCAGCACGCCCGCCTGGGCTGGTACCTCCTCCCCGAGACGGCCGGGCAAGCCCTGGCCGCCGCGCTCGCGGAGTCGCTGCTGCTCGCCGGGCGCATCGAGTTCTTCGACCTCCAGCAGCCCTCCACGGCGGCCGATACGTTCGTCCAGGCGCTGCAGGCCGCCGGCGAGGCGGACGATGCGCTGCTCGGATCGGCGATCCTCGCCCACTCCGCGTTCGTCCCAGGCTGGGGAGGCCGCCGTGACGAGGCCGTTGACCGCATGGTGGCCGCGCGCACGTACGCGCGCCGCGGCGCGGCCGGCGCTCAGTTCCTGGCATGGCTGGACGCCGTCGAAGCCGAGTGCGAGACCCGGTGCGGGCACACCCGGACCGCCCTGCACTTGATCGGGCACGCCGAAGACGTACTGGCCGCCGGCCCGGAGCAGCCCACCCCGCCATGGATGGACTGGTTCTCACCCGAGCGGCTGGCCGTCTTCAAGGGCAACACCCAGCTGCGGGCCAGCCATCTTCCGCAAGCCCGCACTACGCTGCTCCAGGTCCTCGAAAAGCTGCCAGCGGATGCCGACAAGCAGCGCACGGTGGTGCTCGGCGACCTGGCGTCCGTCGAAGCCGCCGCCGGGAATCCGGACGAGGCGTGCGCGTACGCTGGCCGTGCCCTCGATCAGCTCGCGTTGACCTGGTATGCGACCGGCATGGAGCGGGTTCGGGACGTCCGGCGCGAGCTCGCGCCATGGCAGCACCAGCAGTGCGTCCGCGACCTCGACGACCGGCTTTACGACTGGTCGACGACGCTCAGCGCTCTGCAGCGTTGACCTTGCTGATCTGCTCCGGGAGCTCGGCGAGGCTGTCGATGCGCAACGCCGGCAGCGTCTGGGCCTCGAGGTCGCGGGCCTGGATGGTGCCCCAGGGGCCGCGGCGGATCAACGCGGTCTTCATGCCCGCGGCGGCCGCCGGGCGGATGTCGTTGTCTAGGCGGTCGCCGACGTACAGGATCTCGCCGGCCGGGAACGGGACGACGTCGACGAGGCGGACGAAGAACTCGGGGTCGGGCTTGCTGGCGCCCCAGTCGTCGGAGGTGCCGATCATGTCGACGTCGCGGTTGAAGAGCTCGCGGAGGATACGACCGGCCCTGACGGTCTGGTTGCCCGCGATGCCCAGCCACAGGCCGGCCTCGCGGAGCGCGGCCAGCGCGGGCCGGACGTCGTCGTACAAGTCGCCCTCGCTGAACCACTCCGCCTGTCCGGCGGCCGCGCGCTTCTCTCGCTCCGCGCGGAGGTCGAAACCAGGGCGGAACTCCTGGAAGACGTCGCGGTAGTCGCGTCCCTGGGCGATGACGGCGCCGAACATCGCGGCGAAGGTGTGGCGCGGGACACCGAGCCAGTCGGCCCAGGTCCCGTACTCGCGGGTCTCGTCCACCAGGCACTCACCGACGTCGAACACCACAGCGCGAATCATGAGGGCGATCCTAATCTTGACTCTGTCGGTGATCTTGGTGTTCTCCGGTGCGGCAGCCTGATCATCAGGCATGCTCGGGCTGTTTCGAACGCCGATGCAGCTGTCGAGGTGCC
>NZ_RJVR01000391.1 GCF_003999195.1 Streptomyces soli | reverse complement strand
CAAGACAAACAAGCCCTCGATCAAGTAGACATGGACAAGGCCAGGACCTGGGGAATTACGTGACGCCGGGCCCGGGGAATTACGTGATCGTTCACAGGGTCACGGCACGGCCGGAACCAGAAGGGTATCTGCCAACGTTTGCGCAGCTCAAAGACTTGATCGCGTGTGAACGCACGGTGATTCCCAAGCTCATGGCTCATCCGGCCGTCAGCAGCTTCAACGGCTTGAGGCCGGGCCCGTCTCGACAGCCGACTGCCGAAGCAGTAGCGGTCGGTCGTCCGCTGGATCGAGGAATCCCAGCCCGGCCAGGACGGGGGGATTCAGGCGCTCTACAGTTCCTGACGGCAACAGGCCGGGGAGTAGCCCAGCTGTAGCGACTCTGTCGGAAGGCGTGGAACTGCTAGAACGTTTTTTTGTAAAGGCGATCCTTCAGGCAGTCGTTTTGCTCACACGCAAGGCGGGAGGCGGCTACTGCTGCGAGAGATTGTCCGTCGCGTTCTCAGCATGCACGGGGCTCACCATCTGAGTCACAGCGAGAGGTGGGCCCCACTCCGAGTGTCACATATTACTTGTTTCTGAAAACTCAAGGAACCCCGGACACTCCCCAGCGCATTGATCACAACTCACCCTAACGCCGGGAGGCGCCCGCTCTGATAGGCGCCACCGATGTCAATGACCAAGCTTGTAGCGCGACGCTCCGTCACCGCCCGGTTGGCGGGCCCCATCGCGGGGCTGCGGGCGGGCGGTGCTGCGTCCGGGCGAAGTCCGGGTCCATTCGGATGAATTCCCGGCGTGTCGGCCCAGGTCGGTGATCCTCCCCGGGTACGTATCGGGCGGCTCCGGTGACACTCCGTTACGAGCGTCCCCGGTGGCCGTCCGTTTCCCGCGGCTGTCCGCAGATGAACCGGCACGTCGCGGACCACTCCTGGAGGACCCTTGAAGCGTCGCCATCGAATATCGCTCTCCACCCTTCCCGCCTTGCTCGTCCTGCTCGGCAGCACCCTCATGGGCGCGGTCGCGCCCGCGGACGCCGTCAGCCAGGTACCGGCAGCACACGCTCAGGCTTCCGCCGGTCATGCCACGGCAGGTCCCGCGCCGGGGGTGGACCCTGGCCCGTCGACAACCAGCGGCGCGAGGGACCACCGCGCCTGTCTCGGTGTCCCCTTCACCAACCCCACGTACTTCTGTGGCGACCCCCGGCTCGGCCCGCGAAAACTGCCCAACAGCGGCCTATTCGGCGCGATCCTGGCCGACTACCAGCGCCTCGGCCGACAGACCCCCAACGGATTCATCCAGACCTGGTGGAGCCCCACGGCGGGCAGCTACATATTCCCACCCAAAGACGGCTTCCGGCTCAACCCGGCGGGTAATCCGATCTTCGTGGACCTACCCCTCACCGTGGGGCAGAAGCTGGACCGATTCGGAGGCGAGGGGGGCCAGTTCCTGGCGCCGTCCGGCAGCCCGTTCTCTCAGCGTTCCCTCCCGCCGCAGAGCCTCAACACCATTGAGTCGGACTACCCGTTCAACTACCACGTGTACAAGGTGGTGAAAGAGTTCACGGTCCACGCGGGCCCCGCGGCGCCCTGGTTCGGGCAGCCGGGCAACGGCATTCAGTACATGACCTTCGGCGTGGGCACCGACCGAGTGGGCACGCTGGTTGCCAACGGCTTCTTGAAGCGTCTGAACTGACCGGACCGGTGACGGGACATGGACCGACGTGAGCTGTGCGAGGCGCTCGTCTCCGCGGGCGTGCCCGACGGGCTGTACGAGATCCCGGGTTTCCACGAGTTCGAGCTGAAGCCCGTGGACTTCATGTACCTCCGGCAGGAGGGCGACGCCTGGGTCGTGGGCAGCTTCGAGCGGGGCCTGTACCGGACAATGAAGCGCTTCGACAGTGAGGACGCGGCTTCCCGCTTCCTCTACAAGTGGCTCACGGACCGTGGCCCCGGTCCTGGCCCCGACACCGCTGAGGAGATGGAGGCGATCCTCCGCGACAGGGAGGAGATCCAGCGCGCGGCCCGTGAAGCCTATGACCGGGCCCGTCGCGCGGGGTCCTGACCCGCGAGCATCGTCGCCGCAAACGGCGGGGCGGCCCCCCCGAACCTCCGGGCGGCCCGCACCGCTTCTTCTCCAGCAGCGTCACCGCGTACGGGCTGTCCTTGAGGAATCAGGCGACCGGGCCGAAGTCCACCGGCCCGGGAAGTCGTGATCTACATCATGCAGGCCGCAGAAGCACGACCCACCTGCCCAGCAGACCTCAGCGACCGCCGAGCCCATAGTTCGCATCGAGGGGATCGTCACGGGGGGCTATGTGCCCGCGGTTGATCACAGGCGCCTGCGTGAGGTGCTCTCAGGCGACGGTGACGTTAGCTTCCCGTGGAGCGCTTCCGGACGATGAGTAGCGATGCGAAGCCCAGAATGACGAGGAGCCCTCCCCAGTAGAGGTGCAGTGCCGTCAGTGCGACACCGAGCATCATGACACTGGCTGCCGCAGACTCGCGCCGAAGTTGCGGCGCGGGGCGCTTGCTTACGGAAGGCTTGATGGGCTGGCGACCAATGAATACCTGAGTAAGGTTCACGACGGCCATGAGACCGGCGACCACTGCGAGAGCGATCCACATACGCGACAGTGTAGATCGCTCGTTCGAACCGGCAGTGCTGACGGCAACGAGGGGCGGACGCCGGCAGCACTCAACGGTCTGCCACGGTGGTGATGTGAACCGGCATGGCCGGGCTGTCGGGCTGTGCCCGCATCTTCTAATCGCCTGTTCCCACGGCCCAGTTTGGCACGGCAGTACGGAGCCAACAGGCCAGCTCGGAGAAGTCGCCATCGGTGAGGCCCTCGTCCGGGTCTACGCGGTGAAGCAGCGAGGGTCCGTCGTGCTGTGCGGCGACCCACAGACGGTCCATAGCGCTGATCTCGTCGTCGACCCAGACGAACGGGCGGTGACCGGCCCACTCGACGAGGTGGCGGGTCTTCCAGTGCAAACCGCGTGGACCGTCTTCTGTGGACGCTTCCGGCCATTCCACGACAGGAAGCCTCGGCAGCCCGATCCGTGGGGCAATGGCGTCGTTCGCATCGTTCATCCATGTCGTGGCCCACACCAGGTCGCATCCCAGCGCCATCAGACGCGGTCCGAGGGCGGGGTTGAGCCGCCCAAGCAATGGGTTTCCCCCAGGGAAGACCTCGGTGCTGAGGGCAGGGGTCTGGCTGGACGACGGCCCAAACGGGATGAGTGGTCCGTCGACGTCAAGGAAAAGGATGGGGCGCTCCATTGAGCTGGTCACGGCGGCACGATAGCCCCGTGGCAGAGCAATGACACCGTCAGTTCCGTTCATGGCGGACAGCGCAATGGACGTGCCGTGCCCGATGCGTGCCCGATGGGGCGGTGAACCACGGTCAATCAGGGTCACAGGCTGGCCCAGCCACGGCGCCGCAGGCCGCCCGTTCCAGCAGGTCGGAGCCGATCTCATGCCCGCCAGGCGCGGTGATTCCCAAGCTCAGAGCGCGGGTTCGATTCCCGTCACCCGCTCCATACAGAAGTCCCAGGTCAGCGGCCTGGGGCTTGTTTAATGTCCAGACCTTTCTGGGGGGTCGCCGCGCCCCTTGCGCGCCACTACTGAGATGCCTGCCAGGCCTCACCGGGCGAGCAGAGGTCTGCGGATCAGGGGTCGGCGTCGGGCACCAGTGGACGGTAGACCGCGTTGAGGTTCTTGTGTACGGGTCGAGGTCGTCGACCTTGATTGTGCGTTTACCTGTCCATTGCCCCTCCTTGAGCAACGTCTCTGATGAGCTGTCGGAGACATGACCGACGGGGGTCAGGATGGCAATCGAGCTGCCGGGTGAGGTGGTGTCGTTC
>NZ_RJVR01000023.1 GCF_003999195.1 Streptomyces soli | reverse complement strand
GCGCAGCGCCGGGCCGCGCAGCCCGCGTCGGCGGCGCAGCGGCTCGGCGATCTGGCGGCCGACCCGCATCAACGGGTCGAGCGCGGTCAGCGGCTCCTGGAAGACCACCGCGGCCGCGCGACCGCGCAGCCGAGCCAGCCTGCGCTCGGGCGCGCCGATCACCTCGGTGCGGGGCAGGCCCGGCGCGTCGAGTACGACGCTGCCGGTGGCGGCGGTGCCGGTCGGCAGCAGGCCCATCACCGCCAGGGTGGTCAGCGACTTTCCGGAGCCGGACTCGCCGATCAGGCCGAGCCGGGTGCCGGGCTCGATCGAGAACGACACGTCGCGGATCAGGGCCCGGCCGCCGGGGCCGTGCACGGTCAGTCCTTTGACGTCGAGGACGTTCATCGGCTCCTCCGCCGGGTCGGGTCCAGGGTGTCGCGCAGTCCGTCCGCGATCATGTTGACCCCTACGACCAGCACGACCAGCAGCACACCGGGGGCGATGGCGCCGGTGGGCGCGGTGAGCACGGTGGCCTGGGCCTCCTGGAGCATCCGCCCCCAGGACTCGTTCGGTGGCGGGGCGCCCAGGCCGAGGAACGACAGGCTCGCCTCGGCCAGCACGGCGAGGCCGAACTGCAGGGCGAGGTTGACCGCCAGGGTTCCCCAGATGTTGGGCAGCACATGCCCGGTGATCACCCGGGGCCAGGAGGTGCCGGAGGTGCGGGCGGCCGTGATGTAGTCCTGGGTCAGCACCCGCTTGACCAGCACCCGGGTCAGCCGGGCCACCACCGCGGTCATGGCCAGGCCGATAGCGATCACGGCGGAGCCCAGCGACGCAGACCGGGCCGCCACCACCAGCATCGCCAGCAGCAGGGTGGGGAAGGCGATCAGGATGTCCAGCAGGGCTGCGACCAGGTCGTCCAGCCAGCGCGAGGCGAAGCCGGCGGCCAGTCCGAGCGGGACGCCGAGCACCGCGCCGATGGCCACCGCGCCCACGCCGGATTCCAGTGCGATCCGGGCGCCGATCATCAGCTGGGTCAGCAGGTCGCGGCCCAGCTTGTCGGTGCCGAGCAGATGGGGCAGCCCCGGCGGCATCAGCCGGCCGCCCGAGGTGTCGTCCGGAGCGTACGGCACCCAGGCCAGGGAGAGCAGCCCGACCGCGACGATCAGCCCGGCCAGCACGCAGCCGGTGACCAGCGTCCAGGACCGGCGGGGGCGGGTCTGCCGGGTAGCCGGGGCGCTCACCGGGCACCGCCGGAGAGCCGGCCGCGCAGTCGCGGGTCGATCAGCCGCTGCACCAGGTCGGCGAGGAAGCCGATGACCAGCACCGCGAAGGTGCTGACGAAGAGCACGCCCTGGATGGTCGGGTAGTCGTGCTGGGCCACCGCCTGGGAGAGCAGGCTGCCGAGGCCCGGCAGTGCGAAGACGGTCTCCACCACGACGGCGCCCAGCAGCGTGGTGGCCAGCTCGATGCCCAGGATGGAGATTACCGGGGCGGCGCCGTTGCGCAGGCCGTGCCGCCACATCGCGCCGGTGAAGGAGGAGCCGAGCGCCCGCGCGGTCCGCAAGTAGTCGCTGCCGAGGACGTCCAGGGTGGCGGAGCGGACGTACCGGATCAACGAGGCGGACATCACCAAGGCCACCGTGATCACGGGAAGCACCAGCGAGTCGGCCGCCGCGCCGGGGTCGGACCAGCCGTCCTGCGGGAACCCGCCGGCCGGCAGCCAGCCCAGCCGCAGCGCGAAGAAGGTGATCAGGATCATGCCGACCCAGAAGACCGGCACCGCGATGCCCAGTTGGGAGATCCCGCTCAGCAGCGACCCGTACCAGGTGCGCGACCGGTGCGCCGCCACGAAGCCGACCGGGAGGGCGATCACCAGGGAGAGCAGGAAGGAGAGCAAGGTCAGCGGCACGGTGACGTTCAGCCGGGAGGCGATCTCCGGGCCGACCGGGAGCGAGCTGACGAAGGAGTCGCCGAGGTGGAAGGTGGCCAGCTGGTGCAGCCACTGGACGAACTGATCCGGCAACGGGCGGTCCGAGCCGATCTGGTGGCGTGCGGCGGCGATCTGCTCCGGGCTGGCGCCGACCGACAGCAGTGCGTTGGCCGGATCACCGGGGAGCAGGCGCAGCAGCAGGAACAGCACCACGCTGGCCATCAGCAGGGAGAGGACCAGGAAGGCCAGCCGCCGCAGGATGTAGGTAGTCATCAGGCAACCGATTCAGTGGGGCGGTGGTGCCGTCGCGGCGTCCCCCGCCGCGGCGGTGGGGGACGCCGCGACGGGGGCGCCGAGGCGGGGGACAGCCGTCAGCTCTTTTTGATGCCGTAGGCGTAGAACTGGGAGTTGAGGCCGTTGAGTGGGTAGCCCGACAGCTTGGAACTGGCCACCACGATCTGCGGGTAGAGGTAGAGCCAGTCGCTGGCCGCGTCCTCGGCGATCTGGGTGTTGACCTTCTTCAGCAGCGCGGTCTGCTGGGTGGTGGTGCTGGCCTGCTCTGCCTGGTTCACCCAGTTGGTGACCTGCTTGTTGTCGTAGCCCCAGTAGAAGTCCGGGTTGCCGTACCAGACGACGTCGCGATCGTTGACGTGCTCTTGGAGCGTCGCGGTGAAGTCGTGGTTCTGGTAGACCTTGGTGTACCAGGTGTCCGGTGTGATCACATTGATGTCGACCGTGATGCCGACCTTGGCCAGCTCGGACTTGATGAAGGCGGCGGCGGTCGGGTGCGGGTCGTAGTTGGGCGTGTCCAGGGTGAATCGGAAGCCCTTCGCGTAACCAGCCTGCGCCAACTCCTTCTTGGCCAGCGCCACGTCGTACGGGTTGACCTTGGTGAGGTCCTCGTACCAGGGGTCGGTCGGCGGGACCATGGAGCCGATCAGGGTGCCGTAGTCGCCCCAGATCGACTGGAGCAGCTTCTTGTTGTCAATCGCGGAGGTGACGGCCTTGCGCACCAAGGTGTTGTTGAACGGCTTGACCCGGTCGTTGAAGGCCAGCAGCAACTTGGTGGTGGAGTGGCCGTCGTTGACCCTGTAGTTCGCGTTGTTCTTGAACTGTTGCAGCGCGTCCGGGCTCTGTTCGCTGGTCACCACGTCCACGGCGTTGGTCAGCAGCGCGTTGTTGAGGGCGGTCGCGTCCTTGAAGTACGTGAACACGACCTTGCCGTTGGTCGCGGGGGTGCCCCAGTAGCCGGCGTAGCGCACCAGGCTCAGCACGGAGCCGTGGGTCCACTTGTCCAGCTTGTAGGGGCCGGTGCCGTCCTCGGTGGTCTTCAGGTCCTTGGCCGTGGAGTCGATGATCCACACATAGCTGAGGTTGTAGACGAAGGAGATCGACTTGGACGAGAGGGTCACCCGGACCGTGTGGACGTCGGGGGTGGCGATGCTCTTGATCATGGCAAAGCTGCTCTTGCGGGCGGCTTGTGAGGTGGCGCTGGTCACCTTCTCGATGCTGTACTTCACATCCGCCGAGGTGAGCGGCTTGCCGGAGTGGAACTTCACGCCGCTGCGCAGCGTGAAGGTGTAGGTGAGGCCGTCCGGGCTGACGGTGTAGCCGGTGGCCAGCTGGTTCTGGACTTTGCCGTCGTCGGTGAGCTTGAACAGGCCCTCGTAGACGTTTCCGTTGAGCGCCTCGGTGACCCCCTGGCCGCCGCCGGCGGTGTTGTCGAGGTTCTGCGGCTCGTAGAGCGACCCGATGGATATGGTCGCGTTGCGGTCGTACGATCCGGCGGCGGACGTCGAGGAACCGCCGTTGGCGTGAGCTCCGGAGCCGCAGGCCGTGAGGGCGAGGGAGAGCGCGACCGCCAGGGCGCCGCCGAGCAGCGGTGCCGTCTTTCTTCTCACTTCGTTACTCCTGGGTCAGTGGCCGGCCCGCCTGGAACGGGGCGGCGGGCCGGCGGTGTGGTGGGTGGACTCAGTGCACTGCGTAGCCGTCGCGGAATACCGGGAGCTTCTCGCCGGCCTCGACCGGCAGGTGGAAGCGGTTCTGCCGCGGCGGCAGTGGACAGTTGTACTGAGCGGAGAAGCCACACGGCGGTACGAAGGAGCGGTTGAAGTCGAGCATGACGGTCTCGCTGTCCGGAAGACGGGGGATGAGGAGGAAGCGACCGGCGCCGTAGGTGGTGGTGCCGTTGGTCGGGTCTGCGAAGACCAGGAGCAGCGTGCCGTCGTCGTCGAACGCGTCCAGCGCGTACTCGACGCCGTCGAGGGTGAGGTGGATGTCTCCTGGGACCAGCAGGTCACGGGTGTCCCCGTGGTCGCGGATGTGCTCGAACGCCACCCGGCGGCCGGTCGGGACGGGGGTGAATGTGGCCTCGATCACCCAGTCCGGGTCGAACGGGAAGGTGTCGATCGATGAGAAGTGCTGGATGGCCGGGGCGTTGGCATCCCAGAAACGGAGGGCGTGCTCGGGCTCGCCGGTGAGGATGTCGGTCCGCCGCACCGCGGTGATGGTCACCCCGTCGGGCTGCCAGGCACGTGCCTCCGCCACTGGGGCCGGCTGTCCGCCGGGCAGCCAGCGGGTCTCGACGAGGGCCAGGTTGCCGGTGGTTGCCGTGACGGCGGCCAGCCGGGAGGCGTGCCAGGCGTCCCAGCCGGCCCGTGCGGCGTCGACGGTCTGCGCTGAGGCGCGGGAGGTTACGGGCATGCGTGGCTCGCTCGGTCGTCGCAGGCGGGGCTTGGCCGGGCGGCCCGTCCCCGGGTGAATGGCTCCGGCCGATCGTACATATGGAGGATTGTCGAAGAATATGTGTACCAATACGTGAGACAGGAATACTGCATTCCGGATCGCCCCGCTGCGGCCCGCCCGCCCGGCGCCGTGCCGCTTCCGCCGCTCGGCCAGGGGGACGTGATCGAGGACCTCGCGCCGAAGCGTCCCGATCACGCGCTCGCAGTGTGCATTCATCCGCGGGGACCGCGGCGCCGTTCCAGGGGGAGGGGACTGTGACCGGCTCGTACGTCGCCGCTGCCCTCGGCCTGCTTTGCCCCGACTTCAGCGGACAGCGGGTGTTGGTGCACGACACGCCGGAGCTCCTGACCCGGCTCGCATTCCGGCTGCTCGCCGAGCTTCTGTGGGGCAACGGACGGGTGGTCTCCCGCAAGGAACTGCGGTGCACCGTATCCGCCGCCAGTTCGGCCCTGCGGCCGCCCGGACTGCTGACCACCGAGTGGGGTGTCGGCTTCCGGCTGCGTGCTGCCCCCGCGCCGTACCCGGCCGAGGCCCGCGCTCACACGACGGTGACCGGATGCCGTACGACGGCGTCGATCTTCTCCTGGTTGGTGCCGGCGCCCACCACTTGTGGGGAGGCTCCATGGGGACAGCCCGTCGGGAGAGATTGCTGCCCAAGAGGCATCGGCCGGACGGGAGTTGACACACCACCGCTACCGCAGGCAGGCGTGGATCAGGAAGTTGTCAGCCTTGACGAGGGGTGCCCGCAGCGGCGGTACACAGGCCGCTGGTACACAGGGCACTGCTGACGCGGAGCAGGTCGACGCACCGGTTCAGGTACGCCGAGGCGCGACCGTGGCGCCGCCATGCGGCCATCCCCGGACCTGCGTACATCTCCGCCACCGTCACCATTCTGCCGCACCGGGCCTCGCGCTTACCGAATGTCCTTCGGTCCGGTCGTCACCTGGGGCACCCCACCGCGATGCGAGGGTTGCCGGCCAGCAAGCCAGGGCTTGTTGCTGACACTCATGACCATTCTGCGCCGTAAGGTAGACATGCGCCGGGTGAAAAGTCAACGTGCGACCGAGTGCTGGTACCGACCGACGAGCCCCCGGCAGCGCGCTGTGAGACGGCGCACTGCCTTCTTGACGACGTCCCAGAGCCTCACGACACTGTTGGGGACGGTCACGATAGTCAGCGCCCACTGCGCAGCGCAGTTCAGGCCCGGAAATTCTTCGCGATCTCCAACCCGGCCTCTCCCATCACGAGTTCGCACCAACCGCCCCCCACACCGCTTCCACGGCCGCGTATGGCGTCGACTCCGCCGGCGGGTTCTATCCGGCACCACACCACCTTCAGGTGTACCTCTCGCCGGGCTGTCCGCTCTCGCTGAGCGTCTCCATCACCCTCGACCTGCTCGAACTCAGGGACTCGGTCACCACAACCCTCCTCGCTCACGCCGACGAGACACCCATGGCCACGGCCGCCGGGAGGCTGACGGCTGCGGCAGCGAGCGCGGACAGGCCGAGGCCGCTTTGCAGGAACATGGTCAGCACCAGCATTCCGGCCATCGACGAGCCGAACTGCGCCATGGCGATAGCCGTACCAAGCGAGTACGGGGCCGAGCGCACCAGCGGCCGTTGTAGCGAGACACTCAGGGCGGCGCTCACGGGGCCTGTCCGCGGCCTGTTCCAGTGGCGCCGCCTGGGGGAGCGGGTCAAGTATGGAAGTGGGGGTTGGGGTCGATCGAGTCCATGATGATGCCCGTGGAGGAGTTCTTATGCCGATGCATACGCCTCCCGTCCTGCTCGATCCGCTGGCCGATCGCGGTACTGCTTTCACGGCCGAGGAGCGTGAGCGCCTCGGACTGGTGGGCCGGCTGCCCGACGCCGTGCTCACCCTTGACCAGCAGGCAATTCGTGCCTACGAGCAGTTGCAGGAAGAGCCGACCGATCTGGCGAAGTTCATCAACCTCGAGCAGGTGCACGACCGCAATGAGGTGCTGTACTACCGGCTGCTACAAGATCACCTTGCCGAGTTGCTGCCGGTCGTCTACGACCCGACCGTAGGTGAGGCGATCAAGCGGTACAGCCACGAGTACCGGCGCCCTCGCGGGGTGTTCTTGTCCATCGACCGGCCGCAGGATGTGCGCCGCTCGTTCGAGGCACTTCAGCTCCACCGGGACGAGGTGGACCTGGTGGTGGTCACCGACGCCGAGGAGATCCTGGGGATCGGCGACTGGGGTGTGCAGGGCATCCAGATCTCGGTGGGCAAGCTCGCCGTCTACACCGCTGCGGCCGGACTGCATCCCGGCCGCTGCCTGCCGGTGGTCATGGACGTCGGTACCGACAACGAGAACCTGCTGAATGATCCCCTCTACCTGGGCGTGCGCCACAGCCGGGTACGCGGGAAGCAGTACGACGCGTTCATCGAGACTTACCTGGAGACCGTCTCAGAGCTGTATCCGAACGCGCTGCTGCATTTCGAGGACTTCGGGCCGGGCAACGCCCGCCGCATCCTGGAGACCTACGGGGATCGCTATCGCATGTTCAACGACGACATGCAGGGCACCGGGGCGATCACCCTGGCCGCTGCGGTGTCGGCCTTGAAGATCACCGGACAATCCTTCCGTGACCAGCGTGTCGTGGTGTTCGGCGCCGGCACGGCCGGGGTGGGCATTGCCGACCAGCTGCGTGATGCGATGGTCCGCGACGGGCTGGACCCCAAGGAGGCCACCCGTCGGGTGTGGCTGGTCGACAAGCAGGGTCTGCTGGTCGAGGGCATGCCGGACCTGCGCGACTACCAGGCGCCCTACGCACGGCCCGCCGCGGAGGTGCAGAGCTGGGCGGACGGCAGGATCGACCTGCTGACCACCGTCCGGCACGTCCACCCCACCATGCTGATCGGCACCTCGACCACGCCGGGCGCCTTCGACAAGGACGTGGTCACCGCGATGGCCGAGCACGTCGACCGGCCCGTCATCTTCCCGCTGTCCAACCCCACCGAGAAGATCGAGGCCATGCCGGCCGACCTGCTGGCCTGGACCGACGGCAGGGTCCTGACGGCGACGGGTATCCCGGTCGACCCGGTCGAGTACGGCGGAGTGCGCCACGTCATCGGGCAGGCCAACAACGCGCTGCTCTACCCCGGTGTGGGTCTGGGCACCGTCGTCGCCGGGGCTGCACGGCTCACCGCCGGGATGCTGCTCGCCGCTGCGGAGGCGGTGGCCGGGCAGGTCGACGCCAGGGCCCCCGGCGCGCCGCTGCTGCCGCCGGTGGCGAATCTGCGCGCTTCCTCGGCGACGGTAGCCGTGGCGGTAGTCCGGGCGGCCGTCCAGGACAAGGTCGCCACCCGCCAGCCGGCCGATCTGGTCCAGGCCGTGCAGGACACCATGTGGCAGCCGGTCTATGGACCGCTGTCGGAGAAGGAGGCGTCGCCATGACCTCCGGGCACCAGCACGCCGCCACCGAGCAGCCACCGAAGGTGCGGGACGTCCCGATCGGCATCGACGCCACTGGCACCCGCCGCGAAACGGACTCGATGGGCGCCATCGAGGTGCCCGCCGACCGGTACTGGGGTGCCCAGACGCAGCGGTCCCTGATCCACTTCTCCATCGGGGACGACCGCATGCCCAAGGCCGTCTACCACGCGTACGGTTACGTCAAGAAGGCCGCCGCGCTTGTCAACGGGCGCGAGGGCCGCCTGCCGGGCTGGCAGGCCGACTTGATCGCGCGTGTCGCCGACGAGGTGATCTCCGGCGCGTTGGACGACCACTTCCCGCTGTACGTATGGCAGACCGGGTCCGGCACGCAGAGCAACATGAACGTCAACGAGGTCATCAGTAACCGGGCGATCCAGCTGGTCGGCGGCACACTGGGGTCCAAGACACCGGTCCACCCCAACGACCACGTCAACATGGGCCAGTCCTCCAACGACACCTTCCCCACCGCGATGCACATTGCCGCCGTCCGCCAGATCCACGAGCACCTGCTCCCGAAGGTGAGGGACCTTCAACATGCCGTGGAAGCCAAGTCCCAAGCGTGGCGGGACATCATCAAGATCGGCCGCACTCACTTGGAGGACGCCGTCCCGCTGTCCGTAGGCCAGGAGTGGTCCGGCTACGCCGCCCAGATTTCCGACGCCATCGACCGCATCGAGGCAACCCGGCCGGGTCTGTACGAGCTGGCCGTCGGCGGGACCGCGGTCGGCACCGGTCTCAACGCCCCCGAGGGCTTCGGTGCCCAGGTGGCACAGGAGATCGCACAGCTAACCGCCTACCCATTCCACACGGCGTCCAACTCCTTTGCCGCCCAAGGCAGCCTGGATGCCGTGGTGGGGGCCTCGGCCGGCCTGAGGGCTCTCGCCGTGCCGCTGATGAAGGTTGCCAACGACATCCGCTGGCTCGCCTCCGGCCCCCGCTGCGGCATCAGTGAACTCGCCCTGCCTGCCAATGAGCCGGGCAGCTCCATCATGCCCGGCAAGGTCAACCCAACCCAGTGCGAAGCGATGGTCATGGTGTGCATCCAAGTCCTGGCCGAGGACAGCGCCATCGCCTTCGCCGGCACCCAGGGCAACTTCGAACTCAACGCCATGCGGCCCGTCATCATCAACAACTTCCTGCACTCCGCCCGCATTCTCGGAGACGCCAGCGAGAAGCTGCGCACCTACTGCATCGAAGGCACCGAACTGCACCGCCAGCAGATCGACGACTACCTCGCCCGCTCCCTGATGCTCGTCACCGCGCTCTCGCCGGAAATCGGCTACGACAAAGCCAGCCAGATCGCACACAAGGCGGACGACGAGGGCACCACATTGCGTGAAGCCGCCCTCGCCACCGGCTACATCACCGCACAGGACTTCGACCGGATCGTCGACCCCAAGAAAATGGTCCACCTCAACTAGTAGTGTGTCGCTGCTTAGCTATGGCATATCTGGTTGGGAGGTTAGTGTCTGGCAGATTCCTTCCCCTTTCGCCAGACAGGACTGTTGTCGTGGGTTCGCAGAAGAAGTGGCCGGTCAGGTTGAC
>NZ_RJVR01000231.1 GCF_003999195.1 Streptomyces soli | reverse complement strand
CGCCCGGGCCGCCGCCGGAGCCGCCGCCCGGGCCGCCGCCCGGGCCTTGGCCGAAGGGGCCGCCGCTGGCGGAAGGGGAGGGCTGGCTGTCGGCGGCGCTCTTGCCGCTGTTGCCGTTGTCCGAGGTGAGGGCGACGACGCCGCCGACGACGGCGGCCACGACGACGACCGAGGCCACGACGGCTATGGCTATGCGGCCACCGCGGCGCCCTGAGAGAGCGCCGCCGGTGACCACCTCACCGGGGTAGGGGGGATAACCGGGGGCGGCCGTCGCGCCGGCCTGGCCCTGGGCGGTGCGGGTGTACTCGGTCCACTCGGTACCGTCCCACCACCGTTCCAGCGCTGGGGCGTCGTTGCCTGTGTGCCCGGGCTCGGGGTACCAGCCGGGAGGGGTCGTCATCGTCACGGCGTCACTTTAAGTCCCTCAGCTTAAGATTCCCGTGAGAGGACCGGTGGTCAGCGGGTTACAAAGGGGTCACGTAAGCGCCCGCGATCCCGCCGTCCACCAGGAACTCCGACCCGGTGATGAACGACGAGTCGTCGCTCGCCAGGAAGGCCACGGCCGCCGCGATCTCGTCGGCCTCGGCGAAGCGCCCCAGCGGAATGTGCACCAGCCGCCGCGCGGCCCGCTCGGGGTCCTTGGCGAACAGTTCCTGCAGCAAGGGGGTGTTCACAGGCCCGGGGCACAGCGCGTTGACCCGGATGCCCTCCCGGGCGAACTGCACGCCCAGCTCACGGGACATCGCGAGCACGCCGCCCTTCGAGGCGGTGTACGAGATCTGCGAGGTCGCCGCGCCCATCACCGCCACAAAACTGGCCGTGTTGATGATCGAGCCCCGGCCCTGGCGCTGCATGTACGGCAGCACCGCCTTGCAGCACAGATAGACCGACGTCAGGTTCACATCCTGGACGCGCTTCCAGGCCTCGATGCCGGTGGTGAGGATCGAGTCGTCGTCGGGCGGCGAGATGCCCGCGTTGTTGAAGGCGATGTCGACCGACCCGTAGGCGTCGTACGCGGCCTTGAACAGCGCGTCCACCTGCTCGGCGTCGGTGACGTCCACCTTCACGAACAGGCCGCCGACCTCCTCGGCCGCCGCCTTGCCCGCGGTCTCGTCGATGTCGCCGCACACGACGCGCGCGCCCTCGGAGGCGAGCCTGCGGGCGGTGGCGAGCCCGATGCCGCTGCCGGCGCCGGTGATCACCGCCGTACGGCCGACCAGACGGCGGCACACTGCTGTTTCCTCGGTCACGTGATCAGTCCTCCGTGCTGATGAATACGTTCTTGGTCTCGGTGAAGGCGGCCAGCGCGTCCGGGCCCAGCTCACGGCCGAGCCCGGACTGCTTGAAGCCGCCGAAGGGCGTCCAGTAACGCACCGAGCTGTGGGAGTTCACCGACAGGTTGCCGGCCTGCGTGCCCCGGGCCAGGCGCAGGGCGCGCCCGATGTCCCGGGTCCAGATGGAGCCGGACAGGCCGTACGTGGTGGCGTTGGCCAGCCGCAGCGCGTCGGCCTCGTCCTCGAAGGGGATCACGACCGCGACCGGCCCGAAGACCTCCTCGACCGCCACCCTCTCCCAGCCTTCGGCCGGTGGGGGTGCCCCCGGCGAAGCCAGGGGGAGGACCCGCCCCCTGACTTCGTCGGGGGGACCCCCAATCTCGCTTCGCTCGCCCGGGTCGTGCGGGGTCAGAACGGTCGGCGGGTACCAGAAGCCCTTGCCCTGCGGCGCGCTGCCCCGGATGGCGACCGGCGCGTCCGACGCCACGTACGCCGCGACACGGTCGCGCTGCGCCGCGGAGATCAGCGGCCCCATGTCGGTGGCCGGATCGGCCGGATCGCCGACCGTGACGGCCTGGACGGCCGGCTCCAGCAGCTCCAGGAAGCGGTCGTACGCCTGCCGCTGCACCAGGATGCGGGTGCGGGCGCAGCAGTCCTGCCCGGCGTTGTCGAGGAAGGCGCCCGGAGCGGCCTTCGCTGCCTTTTCGAGGTCCGCGTCGGCGAAGACGATGTTGGGGGACTTGCCGCCGAGCTCCAGCGTCACGCGCTTGAGGCTGTCGGCGCACTTGGCCATGATCTGCTTGCCCACGGCCGTCGACCCGGTGAAGACGATCTTCGCCACCCCGGGGTGCTCGACCAGTGCCGCGCCTGCGACCGTCCCGGCGCCCGGCAGCACCTGGAAGAGATGCTCGGGCAGTCCCGCCTCCAGGGCGAGGTCCGCAAGCCTGAGGGCGGTGAGCGGGGTGGTCTCGGCGGGCTTGAGGATCACCGCGTTGCCGGCGGCGAGCGCGGGGGCGGTACCCCAGGCGGCGATGGGCATCGGGAAGTTCCAGGGCGCGATCACCCCGACGACCCCGAGCGGTTCGAGGAACGTGATATCAACGCCGCCCGGGACCGGGATCTGGCGGCCGTTGAGGCGTTCGACACCCCCGGCCGCGTAGTCCAGCAGATCGCGGACGTTGCCCACCTCCCAGCGGGCGTTGCCGACCGTATGGCCCGCCTCCCGCACCTCGAGGGCGGCCAACTCGTCGGCATGGCCGTCCACGACGGCGGCGAAGCGGCGCAGCAGCCGCGCCCGGTCGCCGGGCGCGAGGGCGGCCCACCCCGCCTGGGCCCGCGTGGCACGGGCGACGGCGGCGTCGACGTCCTCGGCGCTCGCGGCGGGGACGGTGGCGATCACCTCTTCGGTGGCCGGGTTGAGCACTTCGAGCACGGGGGACCTCATCACATGCGTTCGAAGGAGCGGTAGCGCTCCCAGTCGGTCACTGCGGTGTCGTACGCATCTTGCTCGACGTGGGCCATGTTCAGGTAGTGCTGCACGACCTCCTCCCCGAAGGCCGCCACCGCGATCGGGCTGTCCCGCCACAGCTCGGCCGCCTCGCGCAGCGTCCGCGGCACGTGCTGTGTGCCCTCGGCGGTGTACGCGTTGCCGGTGACCGGCGCGGGGAGGGTGAGCTTGTGCTCGACCCCGTACAGCCCGGCGGCGATCATGCCGGCGACCGCGAGGTAGGGGTTGACGTCCCCGCCGGGCACCCGGTTCTCCAGGCGCAGCGCGGCCGGGCTGTGGCCGACGACGCGCAGGGCGCAGGTGCGGTTGTCCGGGCCCCAGGCGACCGCTGTCGGGGCGAAGGACCCGGGGCGGAAGCGCTTGTAGGAGTTGATGTTCGGCGCGTACAGCAGCGAGAAGTCCCGCAGCCCGGCGAGCTGCCCGGCCAGGAAGTGCCGCATCGTCTCCGACATCCCGCCGGGGCCGTCGCCCGCGAAGACCGGGGCGCCCTCCTCGTCCCGCAACGACAGATGGATGTGACAGGAGTTGCCCTCCCGCGCGTCGTACTTCGCCATGAAGGTGAGCGCGCAGCCCTCCTGCGCGGCGATCGACTTGGCGCCTGTCTTGTAGACGCTGTGCTGGTCGCAGGTGGTCAGCGCCTCGTCGTAGCGGAAGGCGATCTCGTGCTGCCCGAGATTGCACTCGCCCTTCGCCGACTCCACGATCATCCCGGCCGCACCCATCTCGTTGCGGATCCGTCGCAGCAGCGGCTCCACCCGGGCGGTGCCCAGCAGCGAGTAGTCGACGTTGTACTGGTTCGCCGGGGTCAGGTCGCGGTAGCCCCCGGACCAGGCCTGCTCGTACGTGTCCCGGAAGACGATGAACTCCAGCTCGGTCCCGACGTACGCCGACCAGCCGCGCTCGGCCAGCCGGTCCAGCTGGCGGCGCAGGATCTGGCGGGGCGAGGCGGCCACCGGCGGCGCGTCGCCCTCCAGCCAGGCGAGGTCGGCGATGACCAGGGCCGTGCCGGCGTCCCAGGGGGTGCGGCGCAGAGTCGCCAGGTCGGGCAGCATGGCGAAGTCGCCGTAGCCTTGTGCCCAGGAGGACATCGCGTAGCCGTCGACGGTGTTCATGTCGGCGTCCACGGCCAGCAGGTAGTTGCAGCCCTCGGTGCCGTGCTCCAGGACGTCGTCGAGAAAGTGAGCGGCGGCGAAGCGCTTGCCCTGCAGCCGACCCTGCATATCGGTGAAGGCGACGACCACCGTGTCGATCTCCCCGGTGTCCACCAGAAGCCGTAGTTCTTCGGTGCTGAGCGGGGCTGTGCGGTGCACCACGGGGACCACCTCTCCTACCGGCCGTCAGAATGATCCAAAACTACGGGCTGGGGCACCGAGTTGGGTACGGTGCGACCAGAATTCCGCGCGCCGCAGGGAGGCCCCACGTGTCACGTCCGCTCATAGGCGTCAGCACCTACCTCGAGCCCTCCGTGCGCTGGGGCACCTGGGAGCTGCCCGCCGCGCTCCTCCCGGTCGGCTACCCCCGCATGGTCCAGCGCTCCGGCGGCCTCGCCGCCATGCTCCCCCCGGACGACCCGGCGCACGCCGCCGCCACGGTGGCCCGCCTCGACGCCCTCGTCATCGCCGGCGGCCCCGACGTGGACCCCGCCCGCTACGGCGCCCCCCGCGACCCCCGCACCGGGCCCCCCACCCCGGAACGGGACGCCTGGGAGCTCGCACTCATCGACGCCGCGCTGGCCGCCGGCCTGCCCCTGCTGGGCATCTGCCGCGGCATGCAACTGCTCAACACCGCCCTCGGCGGCACCCTCCTCCAGCACCTCGACGGCCACCGCGGCCCCACGGGCGTCTTCGGCGCCCACACCGTCAAACCCGTCCCCGGCACCCGCTACGCCGGTCTGGTCCCCGAGGCCCTCTCCGTCCCGACCTTCCACCACCAAGCCCTCGACCGCCTCGGCCCCGGCCTCCTGACCAGCGCCCATGCCGAAGACGGCACCATCGAAGCCGTCGAACTCCCCGGCGAACCCTTCGTCCTCGGCGTCCAATGGCACCCCGAGATGGGCGACGACGAGCGGGTGCTGCGCGGGCTGGTCACAGCTGCAACCCATTCCTGACGCCGCCTCGCGGGCGTTGCGCTTGCTTCGTCCGGCTGCGCCGGACTCTCCCCCAGACTCCGTCTGGGAGGTGCCCCCCTCGTCGGTTCCCAGGGCCGGTTCGTCACAGCTGCAGCTTGAATCCCACGTGCGAGCCCGTGAAGCCCAGCTTCTCGTAGAACCGGTGCGCGTCGGTGCGGGCGTTGTCCGAGGTCAGCTGTACGAGGGTGCAGCCGAGGCGGCGGGACTCCTCGACGGCCCAGGTCATCAGATCCGTCCCTAGGCCGGTGCCGCGGGCGTCACTGTGCACGCGGACCGCCTCGATGATCGACCGGGTCGTACCGCGTCGCGAGAGCCCGGGAATGACCGACAGTTGCAGCACCCCCACCAACCGTCCATCTCGTTCCGCCACCGTGAGGTGCTGGTTCGGATCGGCGGCCACCTGCTCGAGCGCGGCGTAGTACGGCTCCAGATCGTCCGGGGTTTCCCGGCCCCGGCCGAGGCCGTCGTCCGCGAACATCGCCACGATCGCCGGTATGTCGGCGGCTGTCGCCCGCCGGAAGACAGGATCACTCATGTCCGCACCCTATGCCGCGCCCTCCGGGGGTGCCGGGGGCTTTTTTGCCCGCCCTCCCGCCCGGTTGCCCGGTGTGGTTGGGCGCGGGCGATGCGCGTTCGGTTCGTGGGTGGGTCGGGGGCGTGTCGGGGTGGGTCGTAGAGACGCTAAGGCGACGCAGTTCCGAGCCGGCGAGGATAGCTGCCTCATAGGACCTACCCCGGACCGCCCCCGACCCGATCACCCGGCGGACGCGCAAGCACCCGCACCGGCTACAGGAACGTCCTGCCCTCGCCACGGTAGGTCGGGGCGGTGCTCACCACGCGGTCGCCTTCGATGAGCTGGAGGGAGTCGAAGCGTTCACAGAGTTCGCCGGCTTTGGCGTGGCGGAACCAGACTTTGTCGCCGAGGAGGAGGTCGTCGGCGACGGAGCCGATGAGGGGGGTCTGGACTTCGCCGGGGCCTTCTTGGGGGTCGTAGCGGAGGCCTTCGGGGAGGTAGGGGACGGGGAGGCGGTCGGGGCCGGCGGCGCCGGAGGCGGGGTAGCCGCCGCCGAGGACGGTGATGATGCCGACGCCGGGGCGCCGGACGACGGGCTGGGCGAAGAGCGCGGCAGGGCGGCCGCGGAAGGAGGTGTAGTTGTCGAAGAGGCGGGGGACGAAGAGGCCGGAGCCGGCCGCGATCTCGGTGACCGACTCCTCCGCGGCGGTGTGCTGGACGCTGCCCGTGCCGCCGCCGTTGACGAACTCGAGCCCGGGGGCGACCGCGCGCACCGCCCGCACCACCTCGGCCCGGCGGGTGGCCAGCTCGCGGCGGGCAGTCGCCTGCATGAGCCGGATGGCCCGGGACCGGAAGGGCCGGCCCGCGACGGAGTCGCCGACGCCCGCGATGTGGCCCTCGTAGGCCATGAGGCCGACGAGCCGGAAGCCGGGCCGGCGGGCCACCTCCCGCGCCAACTCCGCGAGTTGCGCGGGCTCGCGCAGCGGCGAGCGCAGGGCACCGATCCGTACGCGGCCGCCGAGGAGCCGCAGCGACGTGTCCAACTCCAGGCAGACACGGACGATCTCCGAGCCGCCACCACGCGACGCGTCGATCAGGTCGAGCTGCGCCACGTCGTCGACCATCACCGTGGCCGCGCCCGCGAGCTTCGGATCGCCGGCCAGCTCGGCGAAAGCCGCCCGGTCCGCCGAGGGATAGGCCAGCAGGATGTCATTGAACCCGGCGCGGGCCAGCCACAGCGACTCGGCCATGGTGAAGGACATGATCCCGGCGAAGCCGTCCCGCCCCAGAACCCGCTCCAGCAGGGCCCGGCAGCGCACCGACTTGGACGCGACCCGGATGGGCTTGCCGCCGGCCCGGCGCACGAGATCCGCGGCGTTGGCATCGAAGGCTTCGAGGTCGACGATGGCCACCGGCGCGTCGAGGTGTGCCGTGGCCCGGTCGTACCGGACGCGATCGGCTGCGCGATCAGACATGCGGGCAGCTTGCCAGAATGCCCCTACTCGGCGGTAGGGGCAACCGATCCCGCCCACCTGACAATTACCCGTCCGGTTACCCGTAGAGTGACGCGCATTCTGTGACAACGCATCTGACGAGGGGGCGCCGGGTGAGCACCGGAGTCGACCGTGGGGGATCCGGACCGCATCCGGCGCCGCCGCACCCGGGCTTTCCGCCACCGCGTAGTACGCGCCCGATACCCCCGCCCCCGCCACACCC
Source organism: Streptomyces soli (assembly GCF_003999195.1). GTDB lineage: Bacteria > Actinomycetota > Actinomycetes > Streptomycetales > Streptomycetaceae > Actinacidiphila > Actinacidiphila soli. Next base: position 781 of record NZ_RJVR01000231.1, on the reverse strand, counting down.
TCCGCGGTATCCGGCGCAGCCGGCGCACGCGCAGCCGCCGAATGCGCAGACCGCGTACGCCCACCTCCACGCCCCCACCCAGCACGCCGCCCCGCGCCCCCAGCGGACCGCGATGGCGGCGCTGTGCATGGTCCTGGGCCTCGGCCTGCTCGGTGGCGCGGTCGCGGGCGCCCTGATCAACCACGGTGCGGGGGCCGATGAGCCGACCCCGGCGGAAGCCTCGGCCAGCGCCTACAGCGCGACCCGGGGCCTGTGGCACAGCACGCCCGTGGACACGCTCTTCCCGCGCACCGTCAAGGGCCGCGCGGCAGGACCCGGCGGCTCCGACCGGACGTGGACCCGGATCGGCGTCGCGCCGGAGAGCGACTGCGCGGACGCCTTCGACCCGCTGCTCGCGAAGGTGCTGGACCCGCTCGGCTGCCTACGGCTGCTGCGGGCGACGTACACCGACGCGACCTCCACCGATGTCACGACCGTGGGCATCCTGATCACCAAGGCCGACGCCGCCACCATGCGCGCGCTTCACAACCGCTGGAACAACGAGCACCTCGGCGCCCGCACCGATCTGCTGCCCCGTCCGGTCGCCTTCGCCGGCACCGCGGCCTCGGGCTTCGGCGACAAGCAGCGGGCCGCCTGGACCGTCGACGTCTCGGCGGACCTGCCGGCCGTCGTGTACGCGGTGAGCGGCTTCGCCGACGGCCGCGAGATCGCCGTCCCGCAGGCCGCCGCAGCCGCCGCCGCCGACGGCGCGACCTCCGCCCCCGCCCAGGCCGGCCTCGGC
>NZ_RJVR01000374.1 GCF_003999195.1 Streptomyces soli | reverse complement strand
TCATCGGAGAGGACGACCACGACAGCACGAGGACCTCGTTGTGACATAAAAACAGTATACATACTTAGACTCGCTATTTACGACGCAGGACACTAGATGAGCGTGTCGGGGCGGCAGGTGGCGCTCGCGGTGCAGACGATGCTGCAGACGGCTACGGGCCGGTCGTGCGGGTACGGGACGGCGCCCACGGCGACGTCGCTGCCCACGGGCATCACCATCCCGTACTGCGTGCTGTACGAGCTGGGTCAGACCGGCGGGATCGGGCCGAGCTTCGGGGACGCCGACGCTGATGCCCGCATCCTGCTGCAGGTCTCCTCGGTGGGCACCACGGCCGAGCAGGCGTCGCTGCAGGCCGACAAGGCCCGGCAGGCGTTCCTGGCGCGGGTGCCTGGCAGTGGCCAGTTCCTCAATGCGATCAACGTGGTTGGGGCGACGGTGATCGGCCGGGAGCTGGACCGGGAGGACGGGACCAGTGTCGTTAACTCGACCTACACTTACGTGCAGCGATTCGTCCTGACGGTGTCGACACCGAACAGCTGACGGGATCGCACCTCACCGCGGAGGCCCCGCGCGGACGTCCGGCCGCACCGGCACGGGCTGACCCCCTGGTTCGCATTTGCGACCTGTTGGGGACGGGCCTCCGTCATTGCCGGGGGCTGGGGTCCCCGGAGAGTGAGCGCCCCCCTTGGCTACCACCCAGCAGCGGTTCATGCGCCGTGGCGTCACGAAGATCTACTTCCTGCCGACGATCGCCGCAGTCGGCAACATCCCGACCCGCGCCGAGATCACCGCGGGCACCGACCTGTCGGGCGCGATCTCCGACATCGCGGGCTGGTCGCTGGGCAACTCCCCGATCGACACCCCCGACCTGGGATCGACACTGACGACGTCGATCCCCGGCGAGGACAAGGCCGACGCCTCGACCCTGACCTTCTACGAGGACAAGGCCCTCGACACCATCGAGACCCTGCTCAAGAAGGGCGTGGAGGGCTTCGTCGTCATCCTGCGCAAGGGCGACGTCGCGGCGTCGAAGTCGATGGACGTCTTCCCCGTCCGTGTCGCCTCGCGCGCCCCGGCCTACTCGGCCGGTTCGGACCCGGCCAAGTTCACGGTGACGTTCGCGGTGTCCGGCCAGCCGACGCTCGACGCCGCCGTCCCGGCCAGCGTCTGATCCTGGGGGGATCCGCATGACCACGAGCACCACTGCCCAGCCGCCGGCGGGCGCTGTCGCCAAGGACGCGCACTGGTCGGCGAAGATGGCCCGGCTGCGGGCCCGCAAGCTGGCTGAGCGCATCGTGTCGATCTGTGACGACACCGACGCCAAGACCGCCGTTACGGAAGCGGCCGTGGCGTTGGCGAAGGCCCGCGCTGGGGCGCTGGCCGAGTGCACCGAGCAGGGCATCCGCGAGGAGCAGCGCGACGCCTTTGTGGCGTCCAACCCGAAGGTCGTCGCCGCCGACGCGGGCCTGACACGGGCGCAGGAGGCTCTGACGGAGGCGACGCTGACGCTGACGTTCCGGGCGCTGCCGCGGCCGGTGTGGGAGCAGCTGCTGCGCGACCACGCGCCCAGCGAGGCGCAGGCCGACCAGGGCATGGAGTACAACGTCGAGACGTTCCCCGCCGCGCTGATCGCGGCCTGCCACGTCGAGCGTGACGCCGGCGGCGCCGAGGTCGAGGGCATGAGCGAGGCCGACGCGCAGGAGCTGCTGGACACCTGGGCGGACGGCGACGCGAAGGCCCTGTTCACGGCCGCCCTGGTCATCAACCAGACGCTGCGGGCGGACCTGGGAAAAGGCTGATCTGCGACCCGGGGTTCCGGGCGGAGCTGGAGCTGTGCCACAGCTACGGCATCCCGCACTCGCAGTTCACCGGGTCCGGGGAGGGCCGCTGGTCGGCGCTGGACCGGGCGAAGGCGCTGGCGTGGCTGGCCTACAGCCGGGCGGTGTGCTCGGGCTGCGGGACGCGGGCGGATGAGTGGCAGCCGGATCTGGGCGGGGACCGGTTCGCGTATGTGGCGGACTCGCACACCTGCCCGGGGTGCGAGCTGCTGGAGATGGAACGGGAGCAGGTCCCGGACGGACCGGACGGGCGCGGGGTCAAGATCGGGCTCAAGCCCAGACGGGAGCAGTAGGTGGCCGCCAGTGGCTACAACCTGTACGTCAACCTGCAGGCGACGACAGCCGGACTCACCAGCGGTCTGCGGACCGGTTCGGCGCAACTGCGGCAGTTCGACGGGCAGCTGCAGCAGGTCAACCGCACACTGATCGAGACGGGGTCGGCGACCGAGCGCCTGGCCCGTCTGCAGGCCTCCGCGTCGGTCGACGCGGTCTTGGCCCAGACCCGCGTCACAGCGGCTGTAGAGCGCACCGCGGCCGCGCAGACGGCCGCCGGGGCGGCAGCCGAACGCAGCGGCCGGGCGCAGGCCCTTGCGGCGAACCTGGCCGCGCGGGCGGAGACCGAGCGGGCGGCCGCGGTCATGGCCGGAGAGCGGGCTTTGCGAGCGCAGGCCGTC
>NZ_RJVR01000261.1 GCF_003999195.1 Streptomyces soli | reverse complement strand
TGCTCCGGCTCCGGTTCCCGTTCAGCAGGCCCCGGCTCCGGTCGCTCCTCCGGCTCCCGCGCCCGCCCCGGCCCCGGTGGCTCCGGCCCCCGCGCCCGCCCCCGTCGCCGCTCCGGCTCCGGTGACCCCGGCTCCGGCCCCGGCCGTCGGTGGCGGTGGCGGTGGCGGTGACGAGGGTGCGTACGTGACCCCGCTGGTCCGTAAGCTCGCCGTCGAGAACGGTGTCGACCTCGCCACGGTCAAGGGCACCGGCGTCGGCGGTCGTATCCGCAAGCAGGACGTCATCGCCGCCGCCGAGGCGGCCAGGGCCGCCGCCGCCGCGAGCACCCAGGCCGCTCCGGCCAAGGCCGCTGCCGCGCCTGCCGCCGTGTCGCCGCTGCGCGGCCAGACGGTGAAGATGTCCCGCATCCGCAAGGTCATCGCGGAAAACATGATGAAGGCGCTGCACAGCCAGGCGCAGCTGTCCTCCGTGGTCGAGGTGGACGTCACCAAGATCATGAAGCTTCGGGCCCGTGCCAAGGAGTCCTTCCTGGCCACCGAGGGCGTCAAGCTCTCCCCGATGCCGTTCTTCGTGAAGGCCGCCGCCGAGGCGCTGAAGGCCCACCCGTCGATCAACGCCAAGATCAACGACGACGGCACCATCACCTACCACGACACCGAGAACATCGGCATCGCGGTGGACTCGGAGCAGGGCCTCATGGTCCCGGTCATCAAGGGCGCGGGCGACCTCAACATCGCCGGCATCGCCAAGAAGACCGCCGAGCTGGCCGGCAAGGTCCGCAACAAGAAGATCAGCCCGGACGACCTCTCCGGCGGCACGTTCACGATCAGCAACACCGGCTCGCGCGGTGCGTTGTTCGACACGATCATCGTGAACTACCCGCAGGTCGCCGAGCTCGGCATCGGCGCCACGGTCCGCCGCCCGGTGGTCATCAACCATCCGGACCTCGGCGAGACCATCGCGATCCGCGACATGGTCTACCTGACCCTGTCGTACGACCACCAGCTGGTCGACGGCGCGGACGCGGCGCGGTACCTGTCCGACGTCAAGGCGCGTCTGGAAGCCGGCGAGTTCGAGGGCGACCTCGGGCTGTAAGCCGTACGGCACGCACAACGGCGGTGGCCCGGTCCCTTGCTCAAGGGGCCGGGCCACCGCCTTTTGTCGTCCCGGGTCACAGAAGAATCACGGCCCGCGTTGAACACACCTGCCACAGCGGACGTATTGGAGGGGGCACGGCCATGCATCGCCCGTGAGGGGCCAGACGGGCGCGACCAGTATTTCGGCGCTCTGAGGCCTCTTCGTCCTGTTCGGTGCGTATCGTTCCCGTACGGAGCGAGGGAACGACACGCACCTGGAGGTCTCATGCGCGCGGCACGCCTCATTCACCTGGTGCTGCTCCTGCAGACGCGTGGCTCGATGACCGCGTCCGAACTGGCGGCCACCCTGGAGGTGTCCGAGCGCACCGTCGGCCGCGATGTGCTCGCGCTCTCCGAGGCCGGCGTGCCGGTCTACGCCGAGCGCGGGCGGGCCGGCGGCTACCGCCTCGTGGACGGCTACCGCACCCGGCTGACCGGCCTGGGCCGCGACGAGGCCGAGGCGCTGTTCCTGTCCGGCGTGCCGGCCGCCCTGCGCGCCATGGGGCTGCACGACGCCGGCTCCGCCGCCCGGCTCAAGGTCTCGGCGGCCCTGCTCCCCGAGCTGCGCGACGCCTCCGACTCCGTCGCCCAGCGCTTCCACCTCGACGCCCCGGGCTGGTGGCAGGAGCCCGACACCCCGAAGCTGCTGCCGCCGGTCGCGGAGGCGGTCTGGGGCGATCTGCGGCTGCGCCTCACCTACCGGCGTGACGACGGCGCGGTGGAGCGGGAGTTGGAGCCGTACGGGCTCGTGCTGAAGGCCGGCGTCTGGTATCTGGTCGCCCTGGTGGAGGGCAGGCTGCGCGTGTACCGGCTGGACCGGGCCGTCGCGGTCGAGGTGTCCGGCGAACACTTCCGGCGCGACCCCGAAGTAGACCTCGCCGCCTTCTGGACACGGCACGCGGCGGAGTTCGCCCGCTCCATCCTGCGGGAGGAGGTCATGGTCCGGCTCTCGAGCAGGGGCGCGCGCCGGCTTCCCTACGTCACCGACAGCGCGGCCGCCCGTGACGCCCTCGCGGCGGCCGGCGCGCCGGACGTGCTCGGCCGGGTGATCGTGACCCTGCCGGTGGAGGGGCGGGATGTCGCCTATGAACAGCTTCTCGCGCTGGGCCCGGAGGTGGAGGTGCTGGGCCCGGCCGATCTGAGGGAACGTTTCGTCTTCGCCGCGGAACGGCTCGCGGCGCTCTACGCTTCGGGGCGGGTGCCCGCGTAACGACACGGGTGCATATGGGCCGCTCCGCGTGCGGGCGGCCGTGGCAAGCCGGATGCTGGAGCGGTGATGGACGAGACGGAGTTCTGGGAGATCATCGACGCGACGCGGGAAGCCGCGGACGGTGATGCGGAGGAGCACGCCGACCTGCTGGTCGAGCGCCTGACGCAACTCGATCCCGACTCGGTGGTCGACTTCGCCCGCCACTTCGAGAACCGCTTCCACCGCGCCTACCGCTGGGACGTGTGGGGCGCCGCCGACATCATGCTCGGCGGCGCGAGCGACGACGCCTTCGACTTCTTCCGGTGCTGGCTGATCGGGCAGGGCCGCCACGTCTTCGAGGGCGCGCTGCACGAGCCCGACGCCCTCGCCTCGCTGATCGACGAGTTCGACCCCGAGGTGGACGGCGACTCGGAGGATCTCGGCTACGCGGCTGACGAGGCGTACGAAGCCCTCACGGGCGTACGCCTCCCGGACCTGGCGCTCTCCGACCCGCCGACCGAGCCCGAGGGCACGTACTTCGACTTCGAGGACTCGGACGGCATGGCCGACCGCTTCCCCAAACTCTGGTCCCGCTTCAGCGGGATCTAGCGAGGAACCCCGGGCGTTCACGCCCGGGAGGAATCGCTTCTCAAGATTGCTCTGACCCGCGCGGGCGCACGGGTCTGCGCTGTTGGCCTCAGCCGGGGCGTTTCTGGTTCTCGATGTACTCCTTGATGACCGATAGCGGGGCTCCTCCGCAGGAGGCGGCAAAGTACGAGGGCGACCAGAAGTGGTCTCCCCACAGGTACTGGCGGATGTGGCCCGGGAACTCCTTGCGCAGCAAGCGGGCGGAGACGCCTTTGAGGGAGCCGACGAGCCGCGACAGGGCGACCTTCGGCGGGTAGTGCACAAGGAGGTGGACGTGGTCGCGTTCGCCGTTGAACTCGACCAGTTCGGTTTCGAAGTCCGCGCACACGGCGCGCATGACTTCCTCGCAGCGTCGAAGGATCTCGTCGGTGAACGGTCCGCGCCGGTATTTGGGTGTGAAGACCAAGTGGGCGTGGAGGGTGTAGATGACTGTGCGGCCCCTGCGGATGTTGGGGTTCGGTTCCCAGCGTGGTGACATAGATCAATGGTACGTTTCTGCCTGTGAAGATCGTGACGCAGGTAAAGCTGATGCCGGAGGCCGACCAGGCCGCCACACTGTCGGCGACCCTGCACACGGTCAACGACTGTGCGAACTGGGTATCCGCCGTGGCGTTCGAGCACGGTGTGCCGCGCGAGTACGAACTGCGCAAGCACACCTACGCCGAACTCAAGGCACGCGGGCTGGGAGCCCAGGCCGCGCAGCACACCATCAAGAAGGTCCGCGACGCCTACACCACGTTGAAGGCGAACATCCGCGCCGGGAACCTCGGCAGGCCGGGATCCAAGCGCCGGACCCGGGCGGAGTCCAAACCGGTCGCCTTCCGCCCCGAGGCAGCTCACCCGTTTGACGACCGGTGTCTGTCCTGGCAGCTGGACGAGCAGACCGTCAGCATCTGGACCACCGCCGGGCGCTTGAAGAACCTCCGCTTCGCCTGCTCCGCCGACGCGCTCAAGACCCTGCGGGAGCAGCGCAAAGGCGAGTCCGACCTGATCGAACGCGACGGCGTGTTCTACCTGATCGCCGTCTGCGACGTTCCCGAAGCCCCGGTCAACGACAGTCCTGACGGCTTCATCGGCGTTGACCTCGGCATCGTCAACATCGCCACCACGTCCACCGGCTACCGAGCCGCCGGGCGCGGCCTGAACCGCCACCGGAAACGACAGCTCGATCTGCGGAAGAAGCTCCAGGCCAAGGGCACCAAGTCCGCGAAGCGCCTCCTGAAGAAGCGTTCCCGCAAGGAAGCCCGGCACACCGTCAACGTCAACCACATCGTCTCCAAGACCATCGTCACCACCGCTGAACGCACCGGCTCCGGTATCGCCTTGGAAGACCTCACGGGCATCCGGAGCCGGGTACGGCTCCGGAAGGACCAGCGGTCCCAACTGCACTCGTGGAGCTTCCACCAGCTGGCCTCCTTCGTGGAGTACAAGGCGAAGCGGGGCGGAGTGCCGCTGGTGTACGTCGATCCGGCGTACACCAGTCAGCAATGCTTCGAGTGCGGACACATCGACCGGAAGAACCGCGTCAATCAAGCGACGTTCGCGTGCCGGTCCTGCGGGACCCTCATGCATGCGGACGACAATGCGTCCCACAAAATCGCCCGCAAGGGCGAGATCGTATGGACTGCGGGGCGTGAGTCACGCGTCCCAGCCACCCCATAGGTGGATTGGACGGAGGAGCCCACCCAGCAGCCAGCTGGGCGCTACCTCCAAGCCCGGTCCTTTAGGGCCGGGTCAGTTGAGTACGCCGGACATGTCCGGTCGCTAAGGGGTGGAAGTCCCCCACGAGGAGAGGTGAGACTAACTCGCTAGCCAAAGGCAAGGGCGTCACCGC
>NZ_RJVR01000223.1 GCF_003999195.1 Streptomyces soli | reverse complement strand
GGGGAACGGACACCCCCTCGACCGCGCCAGCAGCAGTCACCTCGCCCGCCTCGAACTCGCCCTCACAGCATGACAATTACGAATTAGCCACCAAGATCACCCACTACCTGACAACCAAGAAACCCCAGGTCACAATCACGATCTAGAGTCTCCGACCTACCCGGGGCGGTTCAGAGTCCCAGAGTCCCTGGACCAGAAAGATCAGGCCGTGCGCGGTCGTGCCGCGCTGGGGCGGCGTACGCGGCGCCCACTCGACGCGCATCGCCACGGACGGTAGCACGTGGTCGTTCGCCGGGCTCAGATCCAGCCTCGCTTGGCGGCTTCGGCGCCCACCTGGAAGCGGGTATCGAGGCCGAGGCGGGACGCGATCCTGGCGATCCGGCGGGTCACGGTGCGCGCGCTCGTGCCCAGCTGCCGGGCGATCGCCTGGTCTTTATAGCCTGCTTGCAACATTCTCAGGAGCGGGAGATCTTCCGTGCTCGGCTGGTCCGGGGTCTCCGGGGTCGTCGAGACGATGGGTTGTGCCCGCTGCCAGTAGACGTCGAACAGCTCGAGGAGTGCGTCGAGCAGACCCGATTGATGGACGACGGCGATTCTGTCGTACCGTCCTCCGATCAGTGCGACCAGTGCGACACGACGGTCCATGATCCGCAACCTGAACGGCAGGGTCGGCAGGAACCGGGCCTGCTCGCCGAGCTGGGCGAGGCGGGTGATCAGCTCGAATCGGCCAGGTTGCTCCAGCGCCTCGGGGGTGTAGACGGACCGTATGTCGACGCCGCGGTCCAGCAGGTCCATCGTCAAGGTCTCCTCCAACTCGCTGCTGTACGGGCCCAGGTACGGGGGCCGGTCCAGCACCCAGAAGTGGGTGCGGATCGATTGGGTCAGCTCGGACACCCGCAGGGTGACCGCCGCCTCACCAGTGATCACCTCCACCAGCTCGGTCGGATCCCCCTGCAGTCGGCTGGCGCGGTACTCACTTGCCAGGTCATCGACCGCGTCCCACACCGCGGCGAACGCCGCCTCGGAATCGGCTCGGCGCTTGGCGAGCAGTGCGCTCAACGCGGTCCGCGGGCTGACCGGCCGGTACTGGCCGTGCCGTTCTCTTCGCAGCACGCCCAGTTCCACCAACCGGGCCACCGCGTGCTGTATCCGGCTGGGCGTGGCGCCCAGGTCTTCGGCGATCTCCCGCGCTGTCCGGTCCGGCTTGGCCAGATGCGCGCGGTAGACCCGCTCATCGAACTCGCTGATCCCGAGGGCACCGAGCACCGGGCCTCCTTCTGTCGTCACCGCCCGGCGGGAGTTCGGGCCGGTAATGGCTCGATTCGCCAGCTGACGATACCGGACAATTGCTTGCGTAGGCACACACAGCCGGGACCTCTCCAACTCCAGCGTCGTTCGAGCCGCGATCCCGCACCGGATCCGGTGACGCCGACGAGTGTTACTCGCCCTTGAGCAGACGCGAGGTCAGGACGATGTCCACAAGGTCGGGAGACGTGGCGGCTCGTGCCCAATCGCGCTGCAACTCGCCTGCAAGAGACACCCAGCTGATCGGACGCGCGCCGGCCTGCACGATCCGTTCGAGTCCGGCGCGGTGCGCCTCAACCGACGTGCCTCCGACCGCATCGACCACCGGGTAGACCTCGTAGCCTTCACGCAACACATCGAGCGACGGGAACGCCAAGCATATTTCGGTCCACAGCGCCGTCATGATCAACTTTTTCCGGCCAGTCGCCTCAACCGTCCGACGAAACTCGCCGTCTTCCCAGGAGTTCATCTGCGTCCGGTCGATCTCGACGACGTCCGAGAGCACTTCCTTGAGTTCGGGAATCGTCGGGCCCTGCCCGTTGGCGACGTTGACAGTCGACAGCACGATCGGCAGGCCGTAAGCCTTGGCCGTCCGCGCGACCGACACGATGTTGCGGATGAGGAGATCTTGGTCCATCGAGTTGACTGACTGCACCTGGGTGGGCTGGTAGTCAATGACAATCAGTGCCGCGTTCTGCGGGGTCAGCAGGTGGTCTGCAACGGCATCGCGGGTCGGCTCACTGGTCACTTCTAATGGTCCTTTCAAGCTCAGGAGCTCTGATCATGGATGGCGATCCGCGAGCTCGTGCAGGGCACCGTACTTCAATTTGCTTGCCAAAAAAAGTATCTCTTGTGGGTTGGTCGCACTTCCGGATCTGGCGGCCGGGTGGTCGTGAGGCGCCCGGCCGCCAAGCCACGCAGCCACGGACGGCCAATTAACTGACCTTGAACTCCTGATGTCGTCTGGCTGAGGGCGAGTTCGAGGCGAAACATCCGCCGACGAGGTGGCCGCGGTATTGGATCGTTCTCAGGCCGTGCCGGGTGGTCTGGATCAGATGCTCGCGAGTGGTGAAGGCGGTGTAGGACATCCAACCGCTCCGCAGCAGCGACCAGATGCCTTCAACGGGATTGAGGTCGGGTGCGTAAGGCGGCAATTGACCGTGCCGGGCCACGACGAGGTGTTCGCCGTCGGCGACGCCGCCGCGGTACCGGACCTGGGCGTCGGTGGGGATGCGATCTGCCCACTCTCCGCGCAGCACGCCCTGCGTCAGGGCAGGACGGCCGGGGGCGACGTCGTCGCGCGGTTGCGTGGACGGAGTCTGAGCCGGTACCGGCACCGTGATCTCGGCCTGGTCGTGGACCTGGGCGGTCTGGGTTCCGTTGCCCGGCCGCTGGGCATCCCGCTCAGCGGCCTTCCGGCACAGCTGGTGACGCGCGGCTACCACCTGCTGGCGCTGCCCACGTTCGTGGCCAGGACTCGCGTTGCCACGAACTGGATGCTGCACGCGGTGACGGGAGACGATCTCGTCCGCACCGGATTCCTCGCCGGGCAGCCGAGCACGATCCGGGCGATGGAACATACGGATGACCACCTCACCAGTGATGAGGTCCGTGCCGCCACCGACTCCGGGAAGCCCGCGGGGACGCGACAGTCGCCGTGAGGAGGGGAGGGGCCCGTGCGGTCGAGCCGCCGGGGCCACCTCTCGGCTAGGTAGGGGGAGTCCCACCACTTGGGATCGTGAGCGATGTCGCCGAGGTGGCGCCGTCCGGAACCCGTCTTGGCCCTGCTCGTGTCAGTCGTCCCAGTCGAACAGCGGCTGCCAAAGTGCTGCACGGCGACCGACTCGGCGGTCTGGACAGTGTGCAGAAGATTCCCGAACGGCGCGTGGGCATCCAGCAGCGAGCGAACCGGCGCGCTCCTTCCTGGGGCGCGCTGCGCCCTTGCCTGTTTCCACATGAGGGAGGCAACTGATCCATCTGACCGGTTCGGTTTGCGTCGCAGCCGGTGTGCGCTTGACAAGGTGGCAAGGCGTCACCCAATCTTCTTGCTGAAGCAAGCAAATGTTGGAGCCGGAGGCAAGTAAATTCCTGGGTGAGGTTAGTTGTTATGCCCGATATACCCGTGCGGACGCACAACGCCGGAGGGCAGTGGCGGGAGGCCGAAGGCGAGGCGGTGTTCGAGGACTTCCCGCCCACCGGCAACGACGAAATACACGCGCCCATGGGCGGTATGCGGGACAGCGGTCGGGCCGAGCGGGACCGAACCGCCTCGCCGACCTCACCGACGTCATCTGGAGCGACGCCACCGGCGGACCCTTCCGTTCTGAGCACCCGGCCCCGGGCGAAGGGCGACGGGCACGACGCGAACCACCCGGGGCGTCGTTTCGGGGCACGCGGCTCGGCCGCGGTCCCACGCAAGTTCCCAGCACCGGCAGAGAGCCGACGCACCCGCGCGACTGTCCGGAATCCGCCGTGCGCGCGTTCCGGCGCCGGGCCTAATGAGGAGATGAACAGTGACAACCAACCTCGTCAAGAGATATGCGCGATGGTCGAAGCTGTGGGGTGCTGCCTTGGCTGTGGCCCTCGCCGGGACCATTGCCGCGGCCCCTGGACATGCGACCGAACGGCCCGGTGTTCCGGTCCAGTCGGACTGGGTCAGCGCCGGCCAGAACAACCACAACACCCACAACGCGGCAACCGAGCACATCATCAACGCCGGCAACGTCGGCAAGCTGAAACCGAAGTGGGTCTTCACCACCGCCGGTGACGTGTCGGCCACCCCGACCGTCGTCAACGGGACGGTCTACGCGCCGGACTGGGGCGGCAAGCTATGGGCGGTCGACGCCAAGACCGGCAAGGAGGTCTGGTCGCGTTCGGTCAGCGACTACACCGGTATCGCCCAGGACGCGTCGCGGACCAGCCCCGCCTACTGGCGCGGCGAACTGGTGATCGGCACCGGCCTGCAGACCAGCCCCAACCTGAAGGGTGCCTACGTGGTGGGCATCAACGCCCGTACGGGGGCGGAGCTGTGGCATACCCAGGTGGAGAGTCACCCCGCCGCCATCATCACCGGCTCTCTGACGGTGGACAACGGCGTGGTCTACGTCGGCACGTCCTCGAAGGAGGAGGGGCTCAACCCGCCTCTGTCCTTCCGGGGTTCGGTGATGGCGCTCGACGCCCGTACCGGCAGGATCCTGTGGAAGACCTACACCGTCCCGGAGGGCTACACCGGGGGCGCCGTGTGGGGCAGCCAGCCGGTCGTGGACCACAAGAGGGGCACGCTGTACGTCGGCACGGGCAACAACTACTCCACCCCGCCCGGCGTCTGCCTGAACCCGACCGACACGACGTGCACCCCACCGTCCCCGGACAACCACATCGACGCCGTCCTGGCGCTGAACCTCAAGACGGGTGCCATCGAGTGGAGCCGGCACACGCTGACCGCGGACGCGTGGACCCTTCCCTTCCCGAACGACGCGCCCGACTACGACTTCGGTGCCTCCCCGAACCTGTACACCACCGAGATCAACGGCAAGCCGAGGGACCTGCTGGGCATAGGCCAGAAGAGCGGCATCTATTACGCGCTCGACCCGGCCACTGGCAAGGTGGTGTGGCAGACCCAGGCCGGACCGGGCGGACCCTTCGGGGGAATCGAGTGGGGCACGGCCACGGACGGCAAGCACATCTTCGCGAGCATCGTCAACGGCGGTCACCAGGAGTACACCGTCACCGCCCACGACGGAACGAAGTCGATACCACGGGCGGTCTGTGGGTGGCGCTCGACGCCGCCACCGGCAGGATCGACTGGCAGACCGCCGACCCGCAGAGCCAGTACGTCGACGACGGTTTCGTCTCCAGCGCCAACGGCGTGATGTACGCGGACTCGGCCGCGCCGACCGGCAACAACATGTACGCGCTCGACGCCGAGACCGGCGAGATCAAGTGGGCCTTCCCCAGCGGCGGGTCCGTGTGGTCGGGAGCGGCAATCGTGGACGGCTCGGTCTACTGGGGCAGCGGCTACTCCCGCACCGAGGCGTTCGGCTTCGGCTACAACGGCGGCAACAACAAGCTCTACGCCTTCTCCCTGCCCGGCGAGCAGCAGGGCTGAGCGCACACTGAGCGTCCCGTGCAAGGGACGCCGAGGCGGGCGACCGCACAGTGTTCCTGATGCCTTGATGAGCGGTGGTGTGTGACCGGACAACCCGGTCTCCCACCACCACTGGTGAAAGCCCGTCAGGCAACCTCGGAGCGGGGCCCTCCCGGCCGCGAAGGTCCGCGCCCGGACCCAACGCTGGTGCCGGCGGCGCCCATCGGCGCAACACGGCAAGCATCCATGGCCGGCCCCCGGCCAATCGTGCCGGGCCGGTTCCCTCAATCCCCTGGAGACGTACCCATGTCCCGACACTCCCGCCTCGCGCTCCTCGGCGCGCTCGTGCTGGCCGGCCTCGGCGCCGCGCAGAGCGCCCCGGCCTTCGCCTCGCCCTCACGGGAGGCCGCGTCGCGCGTCGTCGCGCACTTCGACATCGCGGCGCAGCAGCAGCCCGAGAACATCACGCTTGAGCCCGACGGCTCGGCGGATGTGACATTCGCCTTCGCTCGGCAGGTGGCCAGAGTCACCCCGCAGGGCAAGGTCACGATCCTCGCCACCCTGCCCCCCGCGACCTCCGGCACAGCCGTTGTCTCCGGCATCGTCCAAGTTCCCGACGGCACCCTGTACGTGGACTACATCGCCGGCGCCGAGTCCGGCATCTGGCGGCTCGGCCGGGACGGCACCCTCACACAGGCGGTGGCCCTGCCCGACGCGAAGTTCCTCAACGGCCTCGCCCTCGACCCCCGCAGCGGCGCTCTGTTCGCCACCGACCCCGCTGCCGGCACGGTGTGGCGCGCGTGGCCGCGCACGGGGAAGGCCGAAATCTGGGCGACCGGCGACAAACTGCTCCCTGGTGCGGCCGGCTTCGGCGCGAACGGCATCAAGGTCCACAACGGCTCGGTATGGGTGAGCAACACCGACCAGGGGACGCTACTGCGCATCCCGGTCCGGCCCGACGGCACCGCAGGACCGATCGCCACCGTGGCCCAGGTGCCCGCCATCGACGACTTCGCCTTCACCGGCTCCGGCAACACTGTGCTGGCGGCCCAGAACGCCCTCGACCAGGTTGACCTGGTCACGCCTGGCGGCGCCCAGCGCACCGTCCTCACCGCGGCGGACGGCCTGTCGACCCCGACCTCGGTCGCCGTACAAGGCTCGGCCGTGTACGTGCCGAGCGCCGCCTACTTCACCGGCGTGGACCCCAACCTGCTGCTGGCCCACCTCGACCGCTGAACCGAGTCCAGCCCCGCCGACCCGCGGGGCGGCCGGGGTGTCGCCGTACCGCGGCGCGCACACGGAGCCCACCTCGGCCGCCACTCACCCCGTCCTACTCCTGGCGGCCGGATGCGGGCAGCCCTCGGCGCAGTTGGGGTACGAAAAGGCAGCCGGCCCGGCCGAATGCGGCGGGGCCGGCTGCACCGCGTGAGAGCGCGACGACGGGGAAGTCACCCGTTGGGAGCGATGAGCACTTTCATGACCTCCGCGGAGCGGAGCGATTCGAATGCCTCCAGCGCCTTGTCGACGGGGCTGATGTGCGTGGTGAGATTGTCCACCCGCGGGCGAGCAATTCGATCGCACCATCGAACTCAGGGCCGTAGACGAAGGACCCACGGATGGTGATCTCCTTGAGGAGAACGGTGTCGGGGTCGAAGCCGCCGCCGGGCCCCGACCCCACGTTGACCAGCACACCACCGGGGATCAGGAGCTGGAGGCCCTGCACTCGTGCCGCCCCATTTCCCGAGCACTCGATCACCACGTCCACCGCCGACTCGCCCAGCCGGGCCATGACTTCGGCGGGACTCAGGGTCAGCTCGGCGTGTGAGTCGGGGCCGAAGCGGCGGCGTTCCGGTGCCGGCTCGACCAGGACGATACGGGCCACGTTCCGGTGAGCGGCGATGCGATTAGCCAACTGCCCGATGGGCCCTCCGCCGTAGACGGCTACGGCGGCGCCGTTGAGATCACCGGCGAGTTCCACCGCGCGCAGCGCCGTGGCCGTGGGTTCGACATCGGTCGACGGTCGCCGAGGCCGAAAGCTGAAGCGATCCGTTCACCCTGCCTAGACCGAACATGTGCCGGGTGGTGAAGGTGATGGACGATCGCGCCGGATCGACTTCGTAGGTTCCGGCGGGGGGCAATTGAACACTCATGCCCTTCTGGCCTCCCGCAGGGTCGTCGCACTGGGCGCCCCACCCATAATTGATTGCTTGCGTAGGCAAACTGTGTCATGGTGATGCTTTGCCAAGCAAGTATCGGCAACTTTCGCCGTCGCCCGATCCAGGCTGGGAAGCGATGCCGCCGCTGCCTATATTTGCTTTATGAAGCATGGAAGTTGGGAGGGATCGTCACGTGCCGACCCCGACGCAGAACCCTGAAAGACCGCCCGCTCCGCGGCCGCTGGGAGGGGAGGAGGAACGCCTCTGGCGCTCGCTCCAGAAGTTGCTCGTGGCTCTTCCGCGGGCGCTCGACGAGGACCTGATGCGCCCCACGGGCCTGTCCCTCACCCACTACATCGTCTTGATGCACCTCTCCGAGGCGGAGTGCCACCAGATGCGGATGGCCGACCTGGCCTCGGCGACGGCTTTGTCCGCGAGCCGCATCACGCGGGTGGTGGAGGCCTTGGGAACCCGTGGTCTGGTGGTCAAGCGACGTCACCCCACGGATGCCCGGGGGCACGTGGCCATGATCACGGAAGCCGGCCGGCAGCGGCTGCGCGCTGCCTATCCGGCTCACCTGGCGAGCGCACGCAGGCGCGTCATGGATCAGCTCGACCCTGCGGCGATCGAGCGACTCGCCGCGCAGTTCCAGTCGGTCGCCGATCTGCTCTGCGTCGTACGGCGGCCGCCCCGGGGCCTCCACGACGGGCGCCGAGGATGACTCCCACCCGCGGGCGGCGCCACACGCTTCGGCCTCTCAAGGGTCGGTGAACTCCCCGGGCTCATGGTCCTTCAGGCCGAGCAGGCTCATCACGGCCTGCCCGATGCTGCCCCAGTCGTATGCGCTCAAGGGGATGCCCGAGGCCCGCGAGTACTTCGTGACGCCGACGAACGCACCGAACACCATGGAGAGAAGGAGCTGCGGGTCGCCGGGCCGAACCGCACCGATCGCCTGCGCTGCCTGGAGGATCTCCACCAGCTCGGTGTTGAGCCGATGGACGACCTCCAGTGCTTGCGGTCGCAGATAGGACCCGTGCACCTGGTGTTCGAGGAACGAGAACGCTTGAGGGTAGGCGGTGGCGAACGCGATCTGGTGCTGCCAGATCATCTTGATGGCGGTCACGGGATCGGCCTTGCGTACTTCGTCCGTGATCACGGCGTTGGCGAAGGCCGTCTTCGCCTCGGTGAAGACTGCTTCTCCCAGGGCCTGCTTGTTGGGGAAGTAGCGGTAGATCGTGCCCACCGCGACGCCGGCTCGGGCCGCGATCTCCGGGACATTGGTGCCGTCCCAGGTGCGCTCTTCGAACAGTTCCAGTGCAGCGTCGAGCACTTTCCGGCGCAGCGGGTTCTCGTCACTCGTGACAGAGGGGGGCATCGGCACGACTAAAACTTCGTTCAGGGGCCTCGATCTTGTCAAGCAGACGCGATACGGTGGAGTGAATGAAAGTTCATTCACGAGAGAGATGTGGTGTTGATGAGGCGCTACGGGCACTGGATCGCGGGCGTGGAAGTCGAACCGGCATCGGGCAGATGGCTGACGTCCTCGTTGCCCGCGAGCGAGGAGGCCGTGCACGAGATCGCCCTCGGTGACACCACCGATGTGGACCGCGCCGCCGAGGCGGCGGCGGGGGCGGTCGACGGATGGTGGAACCGCCTGCCTGTCGAGCGTGGCCGCGTGCTGACGGCCATCGCAGCGCGCCTGCGCGTGGAGGCGTCCGCCCTGGCCGAGTTGGAGTCGGCGGAAACCGGCAAACCCACCTGGCAGTCGCCCCTGGAGGTGGAGGGTGCTGCTGCCTACTTCGAGTTCTACGCAGGCTTGGTCAATCTGCCCGGGGGTGAGGTGGTGAACCTCGGCCCCGGCTTCCACGCCTACACCCGGCGCGAGCCGCTGGGTGTCGTCGGCGTGATCACCCCGTGGAACGCGCCGCTCAACCAGGCGGCCCGCTCCATCGCCCCCGCGCTCGCCGCCGGCAACGCCGTGGTGGCCAAGCCTTCCGAATTCACCTCGGCGACCACACTCGAACTGGCACGTATCGCCACCGAGTGCGGCCTGCCCGACGGCGTGCTGAATGTCGTCACCGGTACCGGCGACACCGTCGGCGGGGCGATCGTGCGGCATCCCAAGGTGCGGAAGGTGGCGTTCACCGGTTCGGCTCGAGCCGGGCGCGAGATCGGCCGGGTCGCCGCCGACCGCATCATCCCCCTCACCCTGGAGCTGGGCGGAAAGTCCCCCAACATCGTCTTCGCGGACGCCGATCTCGCCGCCGCCGCCCGCGCAGCCGTCGAGGCGTTCCTGCCCAACGCGGGCCAGTCCTGCATGGCGGGGACCCGGCTGCTGGTCGACGCGACCATCCACGACGAGTTCGTGAAGGCCCTGGGCGCCGTGCTGACGCAGGTGGTACCGGGGGAGACCTACGGGCCGCAGATCACCCGCGCTCAGTACGACAAGGTCAACGAGTACTTCAAGATAGCCGAACAGGACGGCGCCACCTTGGTGTCCGGCGGTCGGCCGACCGGCACCGGCTGGATCATCGAGCCGACCATCTACACGGACGTGACTGCGGACATGCGTATCGCCCGCGAAGAGATCTTCGGACCGGTGCTCGCCGTCCTGCGCTTCACGGACGAGGACGAAGCGGTGGCGATCGCCAACGACTCCGACTACGGCCTGGTCGCTGCCGTCTGGACGGCCGACGTGACCCGTGCCCACCGCGTGGCTTCCAGGCTGGAGGCCGGTCAGGTTTACGTCAACGCTTATCCGCCCGGCATGATGGTCGAGGGACCGTTCGGCGGCTACAAGAACAGCGGCTACGGTCGGGAAAAGGGCATCGAAGCGCTGCACCATTACACGCAGACGAAATTCGTCGCCGTCAGACTCCAGGAAGACCAGCGCATCTGGTGAGATCGCGTCCGGTGAGATGCGGCGGCGCTCTGCCGGCGCAGCCTGGCCTTCGGCCGCGTCCGTGACGGTCGGGTGACCCACGTGCACGATGCGGCGGGCGCACCCGGCGACCGGCCGACCGGTGCGACATGCGGCCGGCCGGTCGTCCGTTCACGGGGATTCCTGCGTGGGGTGACTCCCATGTGTGTCGCCTCATGCGCTTACTCAAGCTTGAGGTTCTTTGCTTGAGCACGTTAACGTTACCGAATGACCGCTGATAACCCGCTGACCGCTCAGGAAGAGCGATTCTGGCGCGCCTTGATGCGTGTCATCGTGGCGCTTCCGCGCTCACTGGATGACGATCTGCTGCGCACCACAGGGCTGACGCTCACCGAGTACGTCGTCTTGATGAGCCTGTCCGAGGCCGAGAACCAGGAACTCCGGATGACGGATCTCGCCGCGGCGACGGCCCTGTCGGCAAGCCGCATCTCGCGTGTGGTGGAGGCGCTTCAGAGCAGGGGGCAGGTCGTCAAGCGGCGCTACGAAGGAGACGGCCGGGGCAACGTCGCCTCCCTGACCCCAGAGGGGCTGAAACGACTTGAGGCCGCATACCCGGTACACCTGGCGAGCGCCCGCAAGCGGGTCGTCGACCAACTCGACGGCCGGTCGCTGTCCGCGCTGGTGAGGCAGTTCGAAGCGGTGGTCGAAAAGCTTGGCTGAGAGTCGGGCCGTCGCGTCGGCACCGTTTCTTCAAGCCTGAAGGTTCCGGCCGCAATCTGTGCGGCCGGAACCTTTGTCATGGCGGTCAGGCCGCGGACGGCCGCGTCTCGGTCCAGTCGACCATCAGCTTGCGCTCGGCGAAGAACCAAGCGCCGTCCTGCTTGACGAACTGGTCGAGATAACGGATCGAAGCGATCATCAGCGTCCGCTGCCCGTCCTCACCGACCGAGAGGTGATGGGCCAGGCAGTAACTCTCGCCCGTTGCCCGGTCTCCGTCCAGGGACACCGTGCTCTGCCCGTTGAAGTGCGTGGTGGCGTGGTAAGTGCGGAGATTGTCGAAGACCGGTGCCAGCGAGCCGCGGCCGTGCAGCTCCTGAGTCGGTTCCGCTGCGGTTGCGTCCATGAAGACCAGGAAGCGGGTGTCCGAGGTGAAGAGCGCCATCTGGCCGTTGGCGTCTCGCCGGTCCGCGCAGTGGGCGTAGGTGTCGATCAGCTCACGGATGGCCAGCCGGTCGGCGGCTTCGTGGGCCGGGAGCGACGAGTGGGACGTCATGGCATTTCCTTCGCATCGGCCCGGCCGACCGGATCGGCGATCGCCTGATCCGGTCGGCCGGGAAGGGGTGAGCCGTCAGCCCTTGTACACATGGCGGGCGATGTGTTCCGCGATCATGATGGTGGTCGCGTTGGTCGGGGTGGACGGGGCTTCGGGCATGATGGAGGCGTCCACGACACGCAGCCCTGCGAACCCCTTGACGGCACCCAGCTCGTCGACGACGGCCCATTCGTCCTCGGGCCCTCCCATGGGCACGGTCGAGGTCGGGTGGCCGTAGGTGGCGATTCTGGTGGCGATGGTCTCCGCCAGTTCCTCGTCGCTCCGTACGGCGTCGCCGGGAACAAGTTCGCCGGCCGCCACGCGAACCAAGGCCTCTGTGCGCGTGAGGCTGCGTACAAGCTTCACGCCCTCCAGCATGCGACGGCGGTCTTTGGCCGTCGCCAGGAAGTTGTCGTCGATGACCGGGGCGTCGTGGGGATCGCGGCTGGCCAGTGTGAGGGAGCCACGTGACTCCGGCCGTGTGACGGCCGTGGCCAGGAGGATCGCAGCGCCTGTGGGGCTGAAGGGAGCGTCCGGCAGGTGGGTGCCGACGATGCTGAGGTCCAGTTCGCCGGCCTGAGCCTCGTTCGAGGCGCACCACAGATGCGCCCCGAAGGCGGGCGTCATGGTCTGGTGTTCCGGGGCGAGGGCGAACAGCGAGTGGAAGAACGGATGATCCTGCAGTCTCCGGCCGACCGGGAGATCGGCGACCACATCGATGCTCAGTGCCCGCAGATCCTCGGCCGGGCCGACGCCGGAACGCAGCAGGATGGCCGGGCTGCCGTAACTGCCCGCGGCGAGCACCACCTCGGCGGCCCGGTAAACCGTGCCTGAGGCACCCACCACGCCGCGCGCCGTCCCGTTCTCGATGAGCACAGTGTCGATGGTGATGCCGCTGAGCACCGTCAGGTTGGGCCGGCGCCGTATCTGAGGCGTGAGGTAGGCCAGGGCGGTGTTCTGGCGTACCCCGTCGACGATGTTGACCGGGTAGCCGCCGGTGCCTGCCTGCTCGGCGCCGTTGAAGTCGTCGACCCGCCGGAATCCCCGGTCCACGCAGCCGTCGACGAAGGCCCGCATCGGGGAGGTGAGCTCCTCGTAGGCCCACTGCCGGATGGGGAAGGGACCGGTGCGCCCGTGGTAGGCGTCCTCACCGGTCGGCGTGTTCTCCATGGCCCTGAAGGTGGGGAGTACCTCCTCGTAGGACCAGCCCTTGATCCCGTAACGCTCCCCCCAGGCGGCGAAGTCCGCGGCCCGCGCGCGGATGGCAACGCCCGCGTTGACCGAGGAACTGCCGCCCATGGTCCGGCCGCGCGGAGCCGGGATGCTCGGGGCGCGGTCGGTGGCTCGCGCGGTGTAGCCCCAGTCGTGATTCGGGTCGGCCAGCAGGTGCGGGGACAGGAGCCCGTCGGGGAACTGCCCGGCGAGGTAGTCCGGGCCCGCTTCGATCAGCAGGACCGTGCGCTGTGTGTCTTCGCTGAGCCTGGCGGCGAGCACCGCCCCCGCGGAACCTCCCCCCACGACGATGACGTCGGCCTTGTGGCCCGGATATTCGGTGCCGGTACTCACGGGTTCCTCCCCATACAGATGCTTTAGCAAGCAATTAATTGCGTGTGCGTGGTGCCGTGTGTGACAGGCTCTGATCAGATGTGCAGCGCTTCCGGTACGACGCGCTCCCCGAGCAGCTGCAGCGCGGCCTGCTGGTCGGCTCCACGGACGGGTCCGATGACGTGGTCGATGCCGATCCGGTGCAGGCGCCGCAGCTCTGCGAGCAGACGCGGGACGTGCTCGCCGCGCGGTCCGGGGTCGAGCGGGAGCAGAACGGTCTTCTCGATCGTGTCGTAGTCCCTCCCGACCTGCTCGCAGTGTCTGCGCAGCACGTCGAGCTTGTGCTGAAGGTCTGGTCCGTGGAAGAGATTGCAGGCGTCTCCGTACTCCGCGACGAGCCGGAGCGTCTTTCGCTCGCCGGACCCGCCGATCAGAATCGGCGGATGGGGGCGCCGTAGCGCTCTCGGCGAGTTGAGGGTGCGCTCGAGCCGGTAGTGACGGCCGGCGAAGGGCTTCTCGTCATCGCTCCACATCTGCAGGCAGATCTGCAGCGTCTCCTCAAGTCGCTCGAATCGCTCCGCAACGGGCTGGAAGGGCAGGCCCAGTCCGCGCGCTTCGGCGATGTTGAAGCCCGCTCCGATGCCGATGCCCAAGGCGGCCCGGCCCTCGGACAGGACATCGAGCGTGGTCACCATCTTGGCCAGCAATCCGGGTTCGCGGTAGCCGACCGAGGTCACCAGGGCGAGAAGCTCCGCGCGCTCGGTGGAAGCCGCCAGGAAGCCCAGCGTGGTGTACGCCTCCAGCATCTCCTGCTCGGACGCGCCCACGATCCCGATCTGGAAGAGGTGATCCATGACGGCGATGCGGGTGAAGCCGAACTCCTCCGCGGTCCGGGCGAGTAGGCCTACGTGAGCCGCGATGCCTGCCGGGCCCCTGGGCTGGGTGAAATCCGCGATCGCCATGCCGAGTTTCATGTGGGCCTCCGGTTGCGCGAGACGCTGTGTGCCAACGACACCCCGGTCGGCTTGCGGCGGGCGTGAGACCGCCGGGCATGACGCTGGATGGCTGGTGCTGCGCGCCTGCTCCAAGATTTCCGGGCCGATCGGGACCGAGTATGCGCAGGCCGCTAGATGCTTTGTCAAGCAAGGAAAAAAATAGAGGGGGTTGCCTGCGTCTCGGCGGCGGACCGGGGCCGCCTTGGAGATCGCCGCTTCCGGAGTGGACCGCCTCTGCAACTGGAGTACTAGTGCTACCGGCCGGCGCCAGGATCCACACGCTCGAGGGGCGGTTCCCAAGTGGGGACCGTCCCCGGCGCGCTTGCTGAGGTACCAGGCCGCGTTTACGGAACATCGTGTGGACCAGATGACCGGTTCGGCGGCAACGGCTCGACCCGTGCCCACCGCGCGTCGGTCGCCGACATTCTCCGCCCGGCGATCGAGTGATTCGAAGGAAACAGACAGGACCCGTCAGACGAGCGGCCCACGGCCGCTGAGCGCCCACAGGTCGTCGGTGCCGATGACGTCGGCCTGGTGCGGGAACACCTTCTCGGTGAGGACGCGGTGCACTTCGGGATCGGGGTCAGCGGTGGCGTCGGCGAGGACGTACAGCCGGTAGTCCTCGTCGGCGGCATCGCGGAGAGTCGAGAGGACGACACCCCCCGTGGAGATTCCGGCCACGACGAGCGTGTCGATTCCCTCGCCGCGCAGGCTGGCGTAGAGGTCAGTGGTGCTGAAAGCGCCGAACCGCGTCTTGCGGACGACGATGTCGCCCTCCCGCACGTCGAGTGAGTCGTGGATCTCGGACTCCGGGCTGCCGTCGGGGAGGAAACGGTTCTCGACCACAGCGGTAAAGGCCTTGTTATGGGTCGGCACGGCCGAGTAGTCGTCGGAAGCGAAGGCGACGCGGACGTAGACGACCCGGACGTTCTCGGAGCGGGCCCAGGACAGTGCGGTCCGGGCACGTTCCAGCAGCTTCTCGGTGTCGGCGATGCCGGCCAGGATGGCGGGCTGGAAGTCCATCAGCAACAGGGCGGTGCGCTCAGGCGCGATCGGGGTGACGGTCATGGTCATGGTGGTGTGTTCCTTGATGTTCGGTATTCGGGTCGTGTGCTCGGTCGCGTGAGCTGCGATTCAGTGCGAGGCGCACGCGACATGTTGTCGGCGTGGTCGACGGTCACGAGCCTCATGCATGGCTCTGCCCGGTGATGCGGAAGGTGAGCACCCGCTAAGTATGCAGGCTACCTGACAATATACAGCAGGAAGCCTGCGCATCTCTGCTCCCCGGGGTGGCGTCAGACACGGTGCGGGCGTAGAGCCGTAGCGGACACCGGCGACAAGCAGTACGCCTCCGAGGGCACTTGGCGTCCTCCCTAGTGGGCGTGGGTCTTGTCCGAGCGGGCCAGTTGCCGGTCCAGGACGGTCATCAGCAGGACGACGATTCCGATGCCGATCATGACGAGCGAGACGTGCCGCAACCCGTTGTCGTCGACATGGGCATGGAAGGCGAGGCCGGTGATGGTGGACGCGGCGATCGAGCCGATGTAGCCGAAGGTGCGCAACAGTCCGGCGGCAGTGCCCACCGTCTCGGCCGGAGCTTCCTTGTAGAGCGCGGTCTGGTTGGTGACGTTGCTCGACCCGGACGCGAGCCCGAACAGAGCGGTGATGGCGATGATGGCGCCGATCGGGCTGTGGCTGTTCAGGAACAGGGTGGCGACGGCCCCGGCGAGCATGAACAGCGCGGCGGCGATCAGCGGTTTGCGGATCGCTTGGCGTTGCGAGACCACACGGGCGGAAACGGCGGACAGGACGCCCATCGGGATCAGAATCAGGCCCGCTTCGTAGGCGGACAGGCCGCGGGCGGCTTCGATCCACTGGGTGAGTCCGTAGAGGATCACATACGTGCCGAGGAGGGTGAGTGCGTTTCGGAGGTAAGTGCGGGTCAGTGGGAGGTTGGAGACCAGCAGGCGTACATCGAGAAATGGGTTGCGGGCCCGTAGCTCCCACCACACCATCACGACCGCCATGGCGACCGCGCAGCCGAGGGCCGTCCAGTCAGGGTTGGGCAGGGAGAGCAGGAACACCAGCAGGGCCGTCATGGTGGCGCCGAAGGAGACCACGCCTGCCAGATCGATGCGACTGATCGTCTCGCGGGCGGAGCGCCCGCAGACCGGATCACGGTCCTTGGCTATCCAGAACACGGCCATCACCAGCGCCGCCCCGGCGACCGGGATGTTGATCAGGAACGCCGCCCTCCAGCTGGACCAGCCCACCAGCAGGCCCCCGATGGTGGGGCCTATCGCGACCGTCGCAGCTCCGGCGATGGCGAGGCCGCCGAGGACACTGCCGGGCGGTGTCTTCAATCCGACATCAGTGGCCCGGCGGCGGATCAGCAGCATCGCCGACGGATAGCCGGCCGACGTTCCGAGTCCGATCAGGACACGAGCGACCACCAGCATCGGCATGTCCTGTCCGACTCCACCGAGGAATCCGCCCAGCAGGACGATGAGGATGCCGGCCAGGAACACCCGGCGCGGGCCGAATTCCTCGGCCAGCCGCCCGGCGGTGGGCTGCGCGATCGCACTTGTCAGATACAGGCTCGATATCAGGATCGAGGTCTGCCCGACCGAGACGCCCATCGCGGAGGCGATCGAGACCAGCGCGGTGGCGATGACCGAGCTGTTGATCGGATTCAGCGCCGAGCCCATGAACATCGGCGTGACGAACCGCGGCCCGAACGGCCGGCCACTCGCGGCCGGACCGTGGCGTGGCGCCTCCGCGGACGTGTGCGCCGCGCCGGTGGGGGCGTTACTGGGTGCATCCAAGGCGTCAGTCCTTTGCGTGCTCGTGGCGCCGCACACGGACCGCGGTAAGCAGTCGTCAGAAAGTGCGCAGGCTGCCTGTCAAATATATAGCAGGCGGCCTGCTTATTTGCTAGTGTGGACGGTGTGAGCAGCGGAACAGGATCTGGCGTGGACACGGCCGCCGAGCTGATGAAGGCGATGACCCGTCTGCGGGCACGGCTGCGGACCGAATCCGCCCCGACCGAGATGCTGTGGACCTGGTCACAGCTCACAACGCTCGGGCGGATCATCGAGCAGGGGCCGACCACGACCAGCGCCCTCGCTCAAGCCGAGCACGTGCGCCGGCAGTCGATGGCCGAGACCGTCGCCGCACTGCGTGCGGGTGACCTGATCGACTCGGAGCGTGATTCAAGCGACGCACGCAAGACGCTGATCACCGCTACGGCCAAGGGCAGGTCGCTGCTGCAGAACATCCCGGCAGCACGTGAGGCCTGGCTCAGCGTCGCGATCCAGGCACTGCTGGATCCGGCCGAACAGCAGTTGCTGCTCAAAACCGCCGCGATCATGAACCGACTCGCCGACAGCGAGGTCTGACCTGCCGGAGACCGCCGGCTCGGGCGCCCGGGCCGGCGGGTCCGTACCGACTGGGCACTCCTGGACGGCACATCCGCCGCCTCGGCCTCGAACAGCACTTCGCCGTCAACGTCCTGGCTCCTTGCCTGCTGACGGCGCTGATCAAGCGTCCGGAACGACTGGTCTACGTCAGTTCAGGTCTCCACTGCGACCTGCCCAAACAGCGCCACGCTGCAACCCACGTGCCGAAGCGACGCGGACACCCGCCCACCGTCCACTCGATCCGCGCCCCGGTCCTGCGCCCGGCCCGAGACAACAGTTATTAGTACTTCAGCCGGACTTCCGTAGAATCTGATTCACATGCTCGAAGCAACACTTCCGGGTGCCTGAGGACGGGTCCCCGGCGTCCTACTCAATGTCGGGTTCCGGTGGTACCAAGACTCCGCGACGTCAGCCGGACGGCCGTAGCCCGATTTTCTCCCCTTTGGGGAGTCGCCGTCAGGAGATCGGATGACTCAATGAGCGAGTCAAGCGCCATCGAGTGGCATCAGTAGGCGGTCGAGGGCGAGAGCGACGCCGGTACCCCTTCCGATCCCGCTGGGGCCGCGGCGTCGCGGACCTTCTTAAGAGAACGCTAGCCCTTCCCACTGACGACCAGCCCGAGCTGGAGCGCAGTTGACTCTGTGTCTCACCTGCCAGACGCGGCAAACACAACCGCGGAAGCAGCCCCGTGCGCCTCGACCACCGCCGCGTGGGGTCGGTCGGTGTCTGACTGGGGCGGCCGCCGGGCGCTGCCAGGGGAACGGGCTGCCCGGGACGGGCGGCGCCGGCTCCTCGGTCCGTCCCGGTGACGGCCGGGCTCGCACTGACCTGCTTCCGGCCCGGCTGCGTGCCTAGCGGCGGGCATGGGCCGGGGCTCCGCGTCCGGACCGTCCCGGCGGCGCTCTGGAACTCGATCACCGCTAAACACTTACATGCGTGGCTGCGCTGCCCGGGTTGCGTGGCTCGGAGTGGAGGTTCCGGACCTGCCGCGGTATGTCGGCGCCGGCGGTCCCCGGCACTCCGTGGGACCGCCGGCTCTCCCCGCCCAGGCCGGACATCACTGGTCGCCGGAGCGGCGCGGTGCTGTCATGGGTGGGGGAGACGGCGTGGACGAGCCGACAGAGACGCGGAGGCCGGCGCGCCGCGTGTCGTCCGCCCGGGCGGTCCGACCGCGGCCGCCCCGTCGCACAGCGGAGGAGGCCAATGCCATGCTGCACCGCCGCACGGTCGGTGACGTGATGACCGAGGAGGTCGTCACCTTCCGCCCCGACACGCCGTTCCACGAGGTCGCCGCCCTGCTGGATGCGAACGACATCGCCGCGGCCCCAGTCGTCGACGACGACGGCGCCCCCGTCGGCGTCGTGTCCGCCTCCAACGTGCTGCGGCACGAGACCGGCATGCCCGATCCGCAGGGGCAGGACGGGGACGACGAGCGCGCCTGGGGCAAGGCCCGGGCCCGGACCGCGGGCGCGCTCATGAGCAGCCCCGTCTTCACCGCCCGCGCCGACT
>NZ_RJVR01000127.1 GCF_003999195.1 Streptomyces soli | reverse complement strand
GCGGCATTGTTCGGCATCTCCGACTCCGCGGTGCACCGCGTCATGGATCGCCTCGCCGAACCGCTCGCGCAACTCCCGGGCCCGCCGCCGACCCACCGGAGCAAACTGTGGCTCGTCGACGGCACCCTCACCCCCGTCCACGACCACCACCTCACGGCGAAGTCGAAGAACTACCGCCGCAGCGTGAACGTGCAGATCGTGTGCCGGGCAAGGCACCGCCGGCTCGTCGCGGGCGAGCGCTGGACCTGGCTGATCCTGGCAGCACACGCCCAACTCCGTTTCGTCCGCACCCTCACGCGTGACCTGCGACGCCCGTGGGAACGATCCATCCCCGCCGACCAGCCGATGACACCAGGCCGTGTCCGCCGAGGTTTTCGTCACCTACGGCGCACGATCGGCACCCCCGCCAGAAGACCAAAACCCGCAACCGCAGACCCCGGCCGCCCGAAAGGCACCACCCGGCCACCCCGTACCCGCTACCCAGTCGGGAAGAGGAAGACCACCCCACCAGCAAACAATCAGCACCAACCAACAGCAGAGGTCAAGAGCACCACATCGGCTAAACGATCTTCACCGGTTTAATCTCAAGCTTAGAGGCCGCGCAGATAGGCGCGGTGGTGGAGCCGGTAGCAGACGGGACAGGCGCAGGTCCGTGATCACGGAGTTGCAACGCTCTGTGACCCTCGGACCTGTGCTGCGCTGTCATCATGGCGCTGGGGTTTGGACAACGATGCCGTTGGGCCTCCGGGATCAAACCGCGCAGCCTCCCGATGAGCTGACCTTCGTCACACCGCTGAGGCGGCTGCTCCTTGCAGGGCGGCCGCCGCACCGTGCGAGATTGGGTCACCGTGCCCGAAGACCGCGGTGTCGATCTCCAGCTTGGCAAGCCGGTGCAGCGACTCGACGGCCCGGGCGCGGTCGGTGTTGAAGACACCCAGCATGGTCCGGCCGACGTTGGCGACCGCATCGCCGGCGAACAGCGCCCTCGGCCCGGGCAGGTGGAGCGCGATCGACCCGTCCGTATGCCCGGGCACCGCGACCACCACCGCCCCGTCGCCGAACTCCAGCACATCGCCGTCCTCCACCTCCCGGTCCACCCGGCACGGCGGAGCCGGCGGCAGTGGCGGAAGGGCCGCCCGGATCGGCACCTCGAACTCCTCCAGTATCGGCGGCGCTCCGGCCGCCTCGCCCCGGATCACCGGCGCCTCCAGCCGATGTGCCAGCACCTCCGCGCCGTGTCGGGCGGCGAGTTCGGCGGCCGAGCCCGTATGGTCCTCGTGCCAGTGCGTCAGCACGATCCGCCGCAGTTTGCCGTCCAGCACTTCCTCGATTTTCGCCGCGCAGTCCGCTGTCCCGGTGTCGATCAGGGTCAGCTCGTCGTCGTCCCGCCACAGATAGGCCGCCCCCACCGGGAAGCGGAGCATGCGCAGCCTCGGCAGTACCTCAATCACATCCATGCCCCCAGCCTGCACGGCCGCCCTGGCGGCTATGTTTCCGTTCGCTGACGGCTCACCATTTTTTGTGTGCGGGATACGATCAAGCCCGCCAACGCGCGTCCTCCACATAGCCGAGGTGGAACGCCCCCGCGAGGCCAGGGCCTCCCGCAATGCGTCGATCACAGGTGTCCAGTCTCGGGCCGCGCAAGCCCCGGCGCACAGGGGGCTGGTCATGGTCGCCGGGTGGGGCGGTCCTCCCAGCGGTGGGTCGTCCATGCCCGACGGATCAGGCTACGTACGGTGATGATGGCATCGGCGAGGTCGAAGAAAGCGTCGATGACGGTAGCCCGACGCTCGTAGCAGCGGGCAAGGCGGTGGAAGGCGTTCTGCCAGGCGTGGGTGCGCTCTACGTGCCACCTCTGGCTTGCCTGGATCGGCGCCTTCTCACCCTTGTGCGCGATACGGCCGTGCAGGCCGCGTTCGCTGAGCAGGGTGCGGGTGGTGTCCGAGTCGTAGCCAGCGTCAAGGTGCACGGTGATGTCGTCGGGCAACGTCCCAGGTCGTCCAGGCGGTCCAGGGTCGGCGCGAGCAGGGGGGAGTCGTGGCGGTTGGCTCCGGCCAGGACGCGGCCCAGCGGAATTCCGTAACCGTCCGTCATGCCGGAGCGTTTCAGGCCCTGTTTGCCGCGGTCGACCGGGGAGCGCCCAGCGGCCTCGCCGCCTCCGGGAGCCTTGGTGATCGACCCATCGACGGCGATCTGGTCGAGGACGAGGCCGACGATCCGGTCGTAGGAATCCAGCGCGATCTGCTTGAGCCGGGCGAAGACGCCCTGTCGTATCCACTCGTCGCGGCGGTTGCGGATCGTGGTGGCCGAGCAGGTCGTGTCGGCGATCGCCTGGTAGGAGCAGCCGAATCGCAGGAGCTGCAGCATCTTGTCGAAGACGATCCGGTCACTGATGCGGGGGCGGTGGCAGCCCAGCGGATGGTCCGGGTGGTACTCCGGCCGCTCGGGCAGCAAGGCCGCGAATTGACCCCAAAGTGGTTCGGTCAGCCATGATGGCAGCACAGGCACAGGTCTCCCCGGTGATCACAGAGCGTCGCAACTCCATGATCACCAGGACCTGTGCCTGCCTTGCAGTCGAGGTACCACCACCGCGCCTATCTGCGCGAGCTCTTAGAGCTTCTCCACCGGCGCGTACCGCAGCAGCAGCCGCTTCGGCTTCTCCTCGCCGAAGTCGACCGTCGCCTCCGCCGAGTCCCCGGCGCCCTTCACCCCGACGACCGTGCCCAGCCCGAAGGTGTCGTGCGTGACCCGGTCGCCGACCGCCAGCGCCACCACCGGGCGGTCCTTCGCGACCCGGCGCGTGGCGAAGCCGCTCGGGCCGCCCTTCGACCGGGACGACGAGAAGATCCCCGAGGCCGCGGCCGCCGAGGCGGCGGCGGAAGCCGAGGGAGCCGACGAGCCGCCGGTGCGCTTCCACTCGATCAGCGTCTCCGGGATCTCCTCCAGGAAGCGCGAGGGCGGGTTGTACGAGGGCTGGCCCCAGGCGCTGCGCATCGTGGACCGGGTGACGTAGAGCCGCTCCCGTGCCCGCGTGATGCCGACGTATGCCAGCCGGCGCTCCTCCTCGAGCTCCTTGGCCTGGCCGAGGGAGCGCATGTGGGGGAAGACGCCGTCCTCCATGCCCGTCAGGAAGACGACGGGGAACTCCAGGCCCTTCGCCGTGTGCAGCGTCATCAGCGTTATGACACCGCCACCGTCCCCCTCCTCGCCGTCGGGGATCTGGTCGGAGTCGGCGACCAGCGCGACCTGCTCCAGGAAGTCCGCCAGCGTGCCCGGCTGCTCCTCCGTGCGGTCCTGCTCGAACTCCAGGGCCACGGCGGCGAGTTCCTGCAGGTTCTCCACCCGGGTCTCGTCCTGGGGGTCCGTGGACGCCTGCAGCTCCGCCAGGTAGCCCGTGCGCTCCAGCACCGCCTCCAGCACGGTCGCGGGGCCCGCTCCGGACTCCACGATCGTCCGCAGCTCCTCCAGCAGCTCGTTGAACCGCTTCACGGCGTTCGCCGACCGGGCGGCCATGCCGTACGCCTCGTCGACCCGCCGCAGCGCGGCCGCGAAGGAGATCTTCTCCCGCAGCGCCAGCGCCTCCAGCATGGCCTCCGCGCGGTCGCCGATCCCGCGCTTGGGCACATTCAGGATCCGGCGCAGCGGGACGGTGTCCTCGGGGTTCGCGAGCACCCGCAGATAAGCGAGTACGTCACGCACCTCCTTGCGCTCGTAGAAGCGCACGCCGCCCACGACCTTGTACGGCAGGCCGACCCGGATGAAGACTTCCTCGAAGACACGGGACTGGGCGTTCGTCCGGTAGAAGACGGCCACATCGCCGGGCTTGGCGTCCCCCGCGTCCGTGAGCCGGTCGATCTCCTCGGCGATGTACTGGGCCTCGTCGTGCTCCTGGTCGGCGACATAGCCGGTGATGACCGGGCCGTCGCCGGCCTCCGTCCACAGGTTCTTCGGGCGGCGGGAGGCGTTCCGCTCGATGACCGCGTTGGCCGCGGTCAGGATCGTCTGCGTGGAGCGGTAGTTCTGCTCCAGCAGGATCGTCCGGGCCTGCGGATAGTCCTCCTCGAACTGGAGGATGTTACGGATGGTGGCCCCGCGGAAGGCGTAGATCGACTGGTCCGCGTCACCCACCACACACAGCTCGGCGGCATCGTCGCCGGTCCCCACCAGCTCACGCACCAGCGTGTACTGGGCGTGGTTGGTGTCCTGGTACTCGTCGACCAGCACATGGCGGAAGCGCCGCCGGTAGTGCTCGGCGACGTCGGGGAAGGCCTGGAGCAGGTGGACCGTGGTCATGATGATGTCGTCGAAGTCCAGCGCGTTGGCCTCGCGCAGCCGCGACTGGTAGAGCACATAGGCCTCGGCGAGCTTCTTCTCGAACGGGTTCTCCGCCTGGGCGGCGAAGGTCTCCTCGTCGATGAGCTCGTTCTTCAGGTTCGAGACCTTGGCGCTGAAGGACTTCGGCGGGTACTGCTTCGGGTCGAGGTCCAGATCCCGGCAGACCAGCGCCATCAGCCGCTTGGAGTCGGCGCCGTCGTAGATGGAGAAGCTGGAGGTGAAGCCGAGCCGCTTGCTCTCCCGCCGCAGGATGCGTACGCAGGCGCTGTGGAAGGTCATCACCCACATGGCGTTCGCGCGCGGGCCGACCAGCTGCTCGACGCGCTCCTTCATCTCACCGGCGGCCTTGTTGGTGAAGGTGATCGCCAGGATCTCGCCCGGGTGCACATGCCGGGTGGCCAGCAGGTGGGCGATGCGGTGGGTCAGGACGCGGGTCTTGCCCGAGCCGGCGCCCGCGACGATGAGCAGCGGGGCGCCCGCGTGCTCGACGGCGGCGCGCTGCTGCTCGTTGAGCCCATCGAGCAGCGCGGCGGCGTCCACGACCGGGCGGTGGGCGCCGTTCCGGTAGTACGCGTCCCGGTCCACGGGCGCGTCGAAGCGGCCGCCGAAGAGGTCGTGCGGGACCTGCTCCGGGACATGGTCCTCGGGCGGCGGCGGGGACGCGTCGGTCGGCTCGAGGTCGGCCAGGAAGCTGTCGTCAAAGAGGCTGCTCATCGCCTCCCGAGTCTAGGCGGTAGCGCTGACAGCGACCGACGCTTCCTGTGCGCAAGGTAAAAGGTCACAAATTGGTTTCGGGATAAATCGAACATCAGCCTTCCCAAGCGCCACTCGCGTTGATTACGGTTCCGCATCAGGCGGCCCGCCCTCCCGGCGGCGACCGTGCCGTCACGGGCCGCCTTCGCTGAGTCCGGCGCGAGCCGGAGCCGGGGACCCACGCACGACGACCTTGGGGTGAATCGGTCCGCGAGTACGAGTACGGGACACCCACTCGTACGGACCGTAGGGCGACCTTCCGATGCCCGAACCCGACAGCTAACCCGGTAAGCGGTCAACGGAAGGAGCCGCCTGCCTTGGCGACCCACCGCAAGCCCCGCATCGGCATACTCACCGCCCCCGGCCCTCGTGCGGCCGTGGGGCTCACGACCGCCGCACTGGCAACGGTCACCCTCTTCGGGGAGAGCGCGAGCGCGGCACCCAGCACCGGCAGCAGCACGGTCGACATCAAGAAGGTCCAGGCGCAGGTCGACAAGCTCTACCAGCAGGCGGAGGCCGCCACCGAGCGCTACGACGCCGCCAAGGACAAGACCGACAAGCAGCGCACCACCGCCGACAAGCTGCTGGACCAGGTCTCCCGCAAGACCGCCGACCTCAACGCCACCCGGGACCAGCTCGGCGAGTTGGCCGCCGCCCAGTACCGCACCGGCGGCCTGGACACCACCATTACGTACCTCCTGGCCAGCGACCCGCAGCAGCTCCTCGACAACGCCCACGTCACAGACCGCATGTCGGGCCGCACCGAGCAGACCCTGGAGACCTTCCGCACCCAGCAGATCGAGGTCGCCAAGGAGCGCGGCACGGCCGTCGACAGCCTGTCGAAGCTGGACGCCGCCCAGCAGGAGCTCAGCAAGGAGAAGAAGGCGGTCCAGCAGAAGCTGACGACCGCCCAGAAGCTGCTGAACAGCCTCACCGCCCAGGAGAAGGCGCGGCTCGCGGCCCTGAAGAAGCAGCAGGACGCGGCGGCCGCGAAGAAGGCGCAAGCCGCCGCGAAGGCGGCCGCCGGCACGAGCAGCAGTACGAGCACGAGCAGCAGCACCTCGACGTCCACCAAGGCCGCCAAGGCGATCGCCTTTGCCCGCGCCCAACTCGGCAAGCCCTACGTCTGGGGCGCCACCGGCCCCAACTCCTACGACTGCTCGGGCCTCACCCAGGCGTCATGGGCCGCCGCCGGCGTCTCCATCCCCCGCGTCGCCAGCGCCCAGTACAGCTACGGCACCAAGGTCTCGTCCTCCGACCTCCAGCCGGGCGACCTGGTGTTCTTCTACTCCGGCATCACCCACGTCGGTCTCTACATCGGCAACGGCCAGATGATCCACGCCCCGCACACCGGCAGCGTCGTCCAGATCGCGCCGATCAGTGAGATGCCGATCGTCGGCTACGCCCGCATGGCCTGAGCCCGAAGAACCGAGGAATCCCGAGGAATCAGGTCCACAACACGGCGATGAAGATGTTGGCGACGGTCAGGGCACCCACCGTGCCGAAGACCGCCGCCGGCTGCCGCTCCTCGTCGCGCTTGACGTAGACCAGGCCGAGGATCACCACCAGGAAGGCCAGCTTCACGCCGATCTTGATGTTGTTCACCGGCTGGTCGTCGGCCTGGTTCAGGCCGACGAGGAGTGCGCCGGTCACCAGCATCGTCAGCGCGCCGTGCAGCATCGCGGGGACGAAGCGGGCCTCGCCGCGTCCCATGGCCTTCAGCTGGGTGAAGAAGCCGCCGAGCAGTGCGGCGATGCCGATGATGTGGAGGCCGACGACGAAGTGAATGAGTACGTCCATGGCACACGACCCTAACCACGCCTTCCAGCCACTCCCGTAGCAGCCCCTGCGACCCACGCAGGCCTCAACCGCCACATCGGTCACAAAGAGGCGGAAAGCATCCGGGTCACCCGTCGAACAGCGGTCATCTCCGGTCACCTCCCGGCCGAAAGGGAGCAGTCCCGCTCTCCTCACCGCTTCCGGGCGACAGTCAGGTTTAGCGTCCTCCTCCAGGTGGCCGATCCCCATGCCGGCGAGTCAGCGTCGGCCCGGTCGCCCCCGCCGAGGATCCGGCGGCGGTCGCTCCCCGTGCGGCCGTCGCCGGATCGCGTATCGGTCGGCGGGCCCAGGAAGGGAGTGAAGGCGTCCGTGGCGTCGCACCGAAGGCCCAAGCAGCGTTCGTTCACCGGCTCCA
Source organism: Streptomyces soli (assembly GCF_003999195.1). Lineage (GTDB taxonomy): Bacteria > Actinomycetota > Actinomycetes > Streptomycetales > Streptomycetaceae > Actinacidiphila > Actinacidiphila soli. Next base: position 3,704 of record NZ_RJVR01000127.1, on the reverse strand, counting down.
CCGCACGCACCGCAGCCACGGTCGCCATAGCCGGCGCCGCGTCCGTCTCGATGTTCGGCGAGTCCGGCCAGGCCGAACCCCGGCTCACCACCGGGCAGGCCAAGGCCAAGGTGGACAGCCTCTACGCGGAGGCGGAGGCCGCCACCGAGCGCTACAACGGCGCCAAGGAGAAGGCCGACACCGCCCGCACCCGGATCGAGAACCTCCAGGACGAGCTCGCCCGCAAGACCGAGCGGCTCAACGCCACCCGGGACCGCCTCGGCTCCATCGCCACCGCGCAGTACCGCTCCGGCGGCATCGATCCCGCCGTACAGCTCGCCCTCGACTCCAACCCCGAGGACTACCTGGCGCGGGCCGAGTTCGTGGACCAGCTCAGCGGCCGCCAGTCCGCCGCCCTGCGGACGCTCGCCTCCGAGCAGCGCGAGATCAAGCAGGTACGCAGCGAGGCCGACGACAAGCTCGCGACCCTGCGCGGCGCGCAGAACGAACTCCGCACCCAGAAGCGCACCATCAAGGCCAAGCTTCAGGCCGCCAAGGAGGTCCTGGACCGCCTCAGCGCCGCAGAGCGTGCCGCCGTCACCGCCGCCGACGGCTCCACCGCCCGCGCGGGCCGCGCCTCCGGCCGTACGGCCCTGTCCGGCGACGGCCCGGCTGCCCCTTCCGAACGGGCCGCCCGGGCCGTCTCCTTCGCCTACAGCGCCCTCGGCCTGCCGTACGTCTGGGGCGCCACCGGCCCCTCCGCGTACGACTGTTCAGGCCTCACCCGGGCTGCCTGGCGCGCCGCCGGCGTCTCGCTCCCCCGCACCACGTACACCCAGATCAACGCGGGCACGCGGATCTCGCGCTCCCAACTACAGCCCGGCGACCTGGTGTTCTTCTACTCGGGAGTCAGCCACGTCGGCCTCTACATCGGCAATGGCCAGATGATCCACGCCCCGCACCCCGGCTCCCCGGTCCGCATCGCCCCGATCGACCAGATGCCCTTCGCAGGGGCGACGCGGCCGGTCTAGGACAGGGCCTAGACGAGCCGGCGCGCGGTGGCCCAGCGGGTGAGTTCGTGGCGGTTGGACAGCTGGAGCTTGCGCAGGACCGCGGACACATGACTTTCGACCGTCTTGACGGAGATGTAGAGCTGCTTGGCGACTTCCTTGTACGCGTAGCCGCGAGCGATGAGCCGGAGCACCTCGCGCTCGCGCTGGGTGAGGCGGTCCAGGTCCTCGTCGACGGGCGGGGCGTCGGTGGAGGCGAAGGCGTCGAGGACGAAGCCGGCGAGGCGGGGGGAGAAGACGGCGTCGCCGTCGGAGACGCGGAAGATGGAGTTGACCAGGTCGGGGCCGGTGATGGTCTTGGTGACGTAGCCGCGGGCGCCGCCGCGGATGACGCCGATGACGTCCTCGGCGGCGTCGGAGACCGATAGGGCCAGGAAACGCACCGGCTGCGCGACGTCGGCCATGAACGGGGCGCAGCGCTTGAGGACTTCGACACCTCCGCCGCCCGGGAGGTGGACGTCCAGCAGCACCACGTCGGGGCGGGTGGCGGTGACGACGGTGACCGCCTGGTCGACGTCGGCGGCCTCTCCGACGACGTCGACGCCGGTGCGCTCGGTCTCGCCGATCTCGGCCTGGACGCCGGTGCGGAACATCCGGTGGTCGTCGACCAGTACGACCCGGACGCGCCGCTGTTCAGTCGTATCCGTCGTAGCTGTCGTATCCGTCATGACGACCTCTCCATTTCGAGCTCCACTTCCGTGCCCCCGCCCGGAGCGGAGCGCAGCCGCGCCTCGCCGCCGTTGCGCCGCATGCGGCCGATGATCGATTCCCGGACGCCCATGCGGTCGCCCGGCACCGCGTCCAGGTCGAAGCCGGGGCCCCGGTCGCGTACGGATACGAAGACCTTGCTCGCCTCGACCTCCGCGTACACCTGAACCGGCTCGTCCCCACCGTACTTGGCCGCGTTGACCATCGCCTCGCGCGCGGCCTGCATCTGGGCGCCCAGCCGTTCGTCCAGGGGGCAGTCGCCGACGCAGACCACCTCGACCGGCACCCCGTGGGCGTCCTCGACCTCGGCGGCGGCCCTGCGGACGGCTTCGGCGAGGGTGGTGGGCTCGTCGTCCTTGCCGTTGCCCTCGGGGCGGTAGAGCCAGGCGCGCAGTTCGCGTTCCTGGGCGCGGGCGAGCTTGGCGACCTCGCGGGGGTCGTCGGCGTTGCGCTGGATCAGGGTCAGGGTGTGCAGGACGGAGTCGTGAACGTGGGCGGCGACCTCGGCGCGCTCCTGGGCGCGGATGCGCTCGCGGCGCTCCAGGGAGAGGTCCTGGGTCATCCGTACGAGATAGGGCCCGGTGATCAGCGCAACGCCGACCAGCACCGCCAGCGCCGCCTGAAGGATGGTGCCGAGGTGGCTGGCGGAGCCGCGTACGACCAGGAAGCCGGTTACGCCGACGCCGACCAGGATGACGCCGGCCGCGCCGCGTGCCACCGGCAGGAACCGCTTGCCGCGGCTCATCTCGACCCAGCGGGCGCGGCGGGCGTTGTCGGCCTGCCGCCAGACGAGGGCGACGCCGAGGCCGATGAGGAGCAGGGGCCAGATGTAGGCGTTGGCGCGGCCGAGGTTGAGGCTGTCGAGGAGGATGCCGAAGCCGATGGCCAGGGCGATGAGGGCGATGATCTGGCCCTTGTCGGGGCGGCGGCCGGCCAGCCAGGAGCGGGCGTCGCGCGGCTCCTTGGCCTCGGCGGGGTTGACGCCGCCGACGCCGAGCGGGACGACGAACCAGAAGATCGCGTAGAGCAGGATGCCGAGCCCCTGGATGGTGGCCAGGACGACGAAGACCACCCGCACCCAGGCCACCGGCAGCGACAGATGGCCGGCCAGGCCACGGGCGACGCCGCCGACCATGCGGCCCTCGGAGCTGCGGTAGAGCTTGCGCACGGTAGGCGCGGGCGGCTCCTGGAGGAACGAGGCCCCTGAGACCCCGGTCGGCGGGCTGACGGCTGGCGGCATGCCCCGATCGTCACACGCCGGGCATCCGTTCGGCATCAGGGTTGCCCCGGACTGTCGGTCAGGGAGGCTCAGGGGAGGTCCAGGGTTGTGCCGGGTGCCGCGGCGGGGCGCGGGCCGCCACCATAGGGGCATGACGGAACAGACCACCGAGCCGGTCACCGACACGCCGCCCGCCCGGCGGCTGGTACGCAGCCGCGACCGGAAGGTGATCGCCGGCGTCTGCGAGGGCGCCGGGCGGTACTTCGACATCGACCCGGTGGTGTTCCGGGTGGTCCTCGGCGTGCTCGCGCTGACCGGAGGGCTCGGCCTGGTCGCGTACGGCGTCGTATGGCTGCTGGTGCCGGTGGAGGGGGCCGAGCGGGGGGAGAGCGAGGCGCACCGGCTGCTGTCCGGGCGGGTCGAGGGCACGGCGCTGACGGCGGTCCTGGTGACCCTGGTCGGCTGCGGGCTGTTCCTGTCGATGCTGGGCAGCGCCGGCAACCAGGCCTTCTCCCTGGTCCTGCTGGCCGCCTTGGCCGGCGCCGTCTACTGGTCGCAGACCAAGGGCCACGCCGGCCCCGCCGCACCGCCCGCACCTCCCGCGCCGCCCGCCGCGCAGCCGCCGCCCGCGCCGGTCACGGCCTCGTGGTGGCGGGAGCCGCTCACCAAGGACGCGCCGGGCACCTACGCCTGGGGCCCCGATGACACCCCGTACGAGGCCGACCCCG
>NZ_RJVR01000139.1 GCF_003999195.1 Streptomyces soli | reverse complement strand
CTGACCTTCGAACCAAGATCAGGATGATCGGACGACCACGAGGTGGGTCAGATTTGCTCCGCCGTTCAGCGGTCAGTTTTCACCCGACGTCGACACGGTGTTCGGCCTCGACATCGTCATCGGAGCCGCGGACAGCGTGGTGGACCAGCTCAGGCCGCTGCCCGACGCCGTGATCGGCGCCGGGTTCATGCCGTTGACCGCCGTTCTGCCCGCCTGCGACATCGCGGTCCACCACGTCGGCGCGGGCACGACGATGGCCTGTCTGCTCGCCGGGATACCCCAGGTGCTGGTGTCATGGAACGCGGGAACAGACGGACACCGCACGCCGGCTGCACGAACACGGTGCCGCGCGGCACATCAGCGGAGGGAACTTCGCGGCGTCGGCCGTCGTCGAGGCCTGCCGCACGCTGCTCGGCGAGCCGCCGTACCAGGAGCGGGCGAGGGCGCTGCAGGCCGAGGTGGCGGGGCTGCCGTCGCCGGTGCAGCTCGTCGAGACGGTGGAGAAGCTCGCCGGCTGATCAACGGACGACGCACAGCTCCGGGCCGGTCGCCAGGCCCGGAGCTGTCAGACGAACTCGACGGCGCCCTGCGCGTCCGGCTCGCTGAACAACAGCAACTGCTCCGCCTCCGCGGCTGCTTCCGCCTTCTCCTGACGGGTCATGGGCTCGAACGGCTCTACGACGAGCGTCGCGTTCCGCTTGACGCGCTCGATCTTCCAGGTGGCCCGCACCCTGCCGTCGACCAGCAGCGTGGCGGCGACCGCGCCCTGCTGGCCCGGCCGGGTGCGGGTCCGTCCGCCCGCACCCGACGTGATCACTTTCCGCTGTTCCTCCGTCAGCACCCGGCTGCGGTCCGTGTACGCGACCATGAGGTTGTCGTACGCCGGCAGGAAACGGACGGGTGTGGGCGTATCCGCGCCCGGATGCGGGGCGTCGGGAAGGTCGAACATCTCGACCCCCGCCTCGTTGCTGAAGACGACCAGCTCCGGGCGCATCGACTCCAGGAGATCGGCCAACCGGGGCAGTCCTGACCAGGCTTGTACGTCCCGGACCGAGGCCGGCCCGAATGCCGCGAGGTAGCGCCGGACCAGCTCCGCCCGATCCGGCCGGCCGGCGACCGGGGCGCCGAACCAGTCCTCGGCCAGCGCCATCCGGACCCCGCCGCCCTTCTTCCAGGTGCCGCAGGGAGGCACGTGCACCACCGGCACCAGGTACTGCACGGAGTAGCCGAGCGCGATGGGATCGAGCTCCGGCCACCGCTCGCCCAGCAGCCCGCGGAGCTCCACCAGCGTGAGCTCCCGGCCCGACAGCGCCTCGCGGCCGAATGCCACCAGCTCGCCCAGGTCGAGACCCTTGGTCCGCCGGCCGAAGAAGCTCTGCTGTGCGCGGTCCATCACGGGCTGCAGGGTCGGGCGCAGCCAGTCGTAGTCGGCCGCCCCGATGAGGTGGAGCGTGTACCGCATGAGGGTGGAGCGTACGACGGCACGGTCGGTCATCAGGTCCGTGAGGGTCTTGAGGTCAAAGTCCGTGAGCCGGGTCCACAGCCCCTGGTACGGCGGGCTGGGGACCTGCGACTGGAGCCCCAGGAGGTGTGCGATGGCCTCCGGTGCCGTCATCGGCGACCGCTGCAGCAGTAACTGCCGTGCCAGCGTGGCCCGGGTCAGGTCTTGCAGGCTGAGGACTTCGCCGGCGACACGGGTCGAGGCGACGGGGAATGCGACATCAGGCACTGCTGATCCCTTCGGTGTTGGCGGGTGCCCGCACGACCCTACGAGCCCGCTCGATCGCGCAGGGCATCCCGTCAGGATCCGCCTTCGGCCACCGGCGGGCCCGGCGGGCCCGGCGGGCCCGGCGGACGGGGCTGGCGCGGCAGCAGCCGCGCGAGCAGGAACGCGACGAGCAGGAACCCGGCGACCACCCACACCGTACGCATCGCGGAACCGGTCAGGGTCTGGCGCCCGGCCTCTCCCGCGCTGAAGAACAGGGTGCCGAGCACCGCCGCCCCCAGTGACCCGCCGAACTGCTGGACCGCGGTGAAGACCCCGGACGCAGAACCGGTCTCATGCGGGTCGACGGCGGCGAGGACGATACGGAAGATCGCGGCCAGGGTGAGGCCCATGCCCAGTCCGACGGCGAAGAGGGCGGGCGCGAACGTCATGGCGTGCACGCTCTCGTGCGACGGCCCGCTCTGGACGGAGTGCAGGGTGAACCAGAGTCCGACGACACCGATGAACACCCCCGCGAGGCCGAGGTGGATCAGCGTGCGGCCGAGCCGCGCGATGCGCGGAATCCGCGAGGCGAACAGGGCGCACATGGAGCCGATGGCCTGCGGCAGGCTGGTCACGGCGGTCATGAACGGGCTGAAGCCGAACCCCAGTTGGAGGACGCCCGACACGATCAGGGCCAGTCCGACCAGTGCCCCGTACACCAGGAGCACAACCACCAGGCCCCCGGTGAACGCCCGTTTGCGGAACAGCCCCAGGACGACCAGCGGGTCGCCGCCCGTGCGCTGGACGTACAGCTCGTAGCGGCCGAACAGCGCGGCCACCACCACTCCTGCGGCCAGCACCACGAACGACCAGACAGGCCAGCCCAGGCTGCGGCCCTGCACGAGGGGGAAGACGAGGAGCAGGGCGGCACACGACCATCCGTACGGCCGCGCCGTCGAGTCCGTAGTACTGGGTCAGCGCGGCCCGGGTGAGTCCTTCGAGCAGGTCGAGCTGTTCGGCGTGGGGAAGGTGGGAGAACGACGACACGGGGGGCACGGGCTTCCTCAGTGGTCGAGGTGAGTAAAAATCGTAACGCGGGCCGGCCGGTGGCTGGTCTGATCGGCGCGGAATGCACCGCTTTTGGTGACCGCCCCGGCACGGCCGTCGCACGGCACGGGTCGTCGGCTGCCGCCCGGGCGTGCAGCTGCTCCCGGAAGTCCTGGCCGTCGGCGAACGCCGTCTCCGGCTCGCGCTTGCTGCGCAGCCCCTGGTCCTGCCGCTCGACCGCGCCTGGTCGAGTACATCGACAGGGACGTCGCCGACTGGCTCGGGCAGAACAGCCGCGTCCCGACGATCCTGTCCGCTCGTCCCTGACCTGCCCTGGCTACCTCCTGCGGCCGCGAGGTGCGTCGGGTCCGCTCCGGTGCCGGCGGGTGATGCGATCTTGGCCATCCCTACCCTGGTGGCCAGGGTGTACGGCATGAACTTCGCCCACATGCCCGAGCTGAGCTGGACCTACGGCTACCCCTCGCGATGACCACCGCTGGCCTGCTCTAGCTAGCGGGCGTTCCGCAGCAGCGCTGGCTGTAAGGCTCCCCTGGCTGTCCCTGGATCTTGCGAGGGTGTCCCTCGTGCGTGAAAACCCACGGCCGCACCTCCCACCGCGCCTGCCGGATCCACCCCATACCCGGCTGGGCCCGCCCCCTTCCTCGTGGCCGCGGCAGCCCACCACCAACTCAGTGCCCGCCCCGTCGGCGCAGCACTGTTCCCCATGATCACTATGCGCGGCGGTAGCGAACTCACCACCCACGCCGACGCCTGTGGAGTGAACCTAGCCGGCCGGGCCGACACCCCACGCACACGGCAGCAGGGTCGCTGAACCCCCACCGGTAGCCACCGGGCCCGCCCACCAGGAGACCAGCCGTCTCCCCGCCCAGACCCCTCTATCGACCTGCGGCGTTACCGGCCCCTCCGTTGTAGTCTCCACCAAACCGACATGGCACTCCATCAAAAACCAGAGTCCGGAATCGTCAACATATGAGAGTCCCATCTACGGAAGACCCACAGCGCAAACCCCGACATTCAACTCCCAACACGATGATGATCCACCGCTCCCAAACACCCGCAGATCATCAGTGCCACCGCTGCTCGAACCGCTCGTCGGCCGGAAGATCACGTTGTGGCTTCAGCCCGGGCGCCGTCCGACAGTAGGGCTAGGAGCTGTTCCGTGTGGCCGGGCAGCTCCACTTCTGCGAGGCCCGTGATGAGGTCCCTCAGCGGCACGGGCTGATTGACCAGGACCGTGTCGTTTGATAGGAGCAAGGCGGGCACCGGTGTGTCGAGTTCGGCCTCGCTCAGCACCGGCCCGCCGAGTGCGCAGAGGGCGTCTCCTTGGAGGCGGATGCGGTCCCGAAGCCCCGCGTTGCCGCCAGCGAGCGAGATGACGCGTTCAATGGTCCAGGTGTCGAGCGCGATGCGGTTGTCGTACGTCGTGTTTGCTCCCGCAGCGATGCAGGAGACGGCGGCGATGGTGGCGGCGTTGACGATGGCGACGTGCGCCAGAATCTGCTCAGCGTTCCATTCGCCGGTCGGCGGGACGGGGCTCGTGTCGCCAGAGTCAGCCACTGTGGCAGCAGCGTCCAGCAGCGCGCGGTAGGCGTCCCGAAGCGGGGTGGTGTCCATCGTGTCGTCTTCTTTCTGCGGTCGTGCGCGGGGGTGAATACGGGAAGGCTTGTGGCGAGTGCCGTCTCAGGCGTGCCCGCGTGACATCTCCCATGGCGCCTGTGGGAGGACATCGCCGGTCTCAAGCAGCGACTTGAGGTTCGCCAACACGGCCGGCCATCCGCGCGAGATGCCGTTGAGCATCTCCTGGTTGGGGAGATGCTCGTGGGTCACGGTGAGGCGGACGATGTCCTGGTGTGGTTCGACGAGAAAGGTGACAACCGACGGTTCTCTTGGCGTTTCAGCGTCGGGGGCGTCCTCGAAGGTGATGACCAAGCGCGTCGGGGGCTCGGCCTTGATCACTTGACCGACGACATCGACGGCGTCTGATCCGTCGACGCGTCGATGCTCCCAGGTCGAGCCCGGCTGCCAGTCCGAGACGTTGGCGTGTCCCCAGTAGCGCGCCGTCAGGTCCGCGTCCGTCAGGGCTTGCCACACCTGCTCCGCACTTGCGCGGATGTAGGTGACATAGACGTAGGTCGGCACGGACGTGGGTCCGTTGGTCATGGCGTACTCCTCCCCCCTGCCCGCCGCTACGGCGGCTAGCTTGGGCGGGTGGCCAGGTACTCCGGCCAGCTTCCGCCGGTGAAGGCGGCCCAGCGCTCCGCTGTACGGGGGTCGATGCCGAACAGATCGGAGATCACGATGGGCGGCAGGTCGGCGAGCGCTTCAATCATTGCGGTGTTCCGTGCCGCGCGGGCGGGCAGGCCGTGGCGCCGCATGGTGTCCGCCAGCCCCAGAGGGTTACGCGGCCGACCGGGACTGTGTCCAGGCAGGAGATACCGGTTCCCGTCCGGGCCGCTGTGGCGGGGCATGCTGTTGGGAGTCACTTCGCGGATCTCCACGTAATCAATGTCGGTGGGTTTTGATGTCGCTCGGGTGGAGCAAGGCCACTGTTCAACCGATACGGTTGGGCTCGTGGAGGAGTCGGCCGTGTGGGCAGACCGCTCCTCCCCACCCTGTCAAGGGCGGTGTCGCGTCGCGAGGGCCTATCTCATCCTGGTGGCGGAATGACGACGAGGCTCAGCAGGAACAGTGACGTCCGCATCCGCAGAGCCTAGGATCGGTCTGTTTGTACACCCGAGACCACTCGAGAGACCTTTGCCCGGTGATGGAGTCGGCGTGGGGTGCGCGTCCCTGCTCCACGCCAGCACTGGACGGTTCCAGGCGATGACCACGGGTCGGCACATCAGGACGCCGACGACCCCGTGTGGTCCGCCCCGCCGGGCAGCGAAAGGGACGCGCCGTGTCGTCGGCGACCTACCACACCCTGCTCCGCACCCCCGGTGCCGCAGCCTTCTTCCTCACCGCCACCGCCGGCCGCATCGGCATCGCCATGACCAGCCTCGGCATCATCTGGCTGGTACACGGCCAAACCGGCTCCTACGCCGTGGCCGGCCTGGTGACCGGCGGTTTCGCCGTCGCCGAGGCACTGGTCGGGCCGCAACTCGCCCGGCTGATCGACCGCTTCGGCCAGACCCGCGTGCTGCCACCCGCCCTCCTCGCCCACACCACCGCCGTGGTTTCGCTGCTGGCCCTGGTCGAAAACGGCAGTCCGAATTGGCTAATGACGGCGGCCGGAGCGCTAGTGGGCGCCACGATCCCGCAGCTCGGCGCGCTGTCGGCCGCCCGCTGGTCGGCGCTGCTACGAGGCGAGCGGGCCGCAGCGCTGCCCACCGCCTTCGCCCTGGAATCGCTCAGCAACGGGCTGTGCTACCTGGCCGGACCGGCCCTGGTCACCGCGGTCGGAGCGAGTAGCAACCCGGCACATGGCATGGTGCTGGCCACGACTTTGGTGGTTGGTGGCGGACTGGCCTTCGCCGCGCAGCGCCGCACAGCGCCTGCGACGGCTGGCGCTGCTGAGCGCAAGCGCGCAGGCCGCTCGCTGCTGCGGTCGGGTTTCGCGGCGCAGGTCGGCGTCAACCTCACCCTGGGCCTGTACTTCGGCGCCATGCAGGTCTCGGTGACGGCCTTCGCGGTAGAGCACGGCGCGGCGGACACGGCCGCGCCGCTTTACGCGGTGTCGAACTGCGCCAGCCTGCTGGCCGGCTGGCTCTACGGTCTGCGCCGGTGGCGCGGCGCGCCGCAGGTACAACTGGCGCTCGTGACAGCCGGGTTGGCACTCAGCTGCCTGCCGCTGCTCGCTGCCGACTCATTTCTAGGGCTGGGGCTCGCGCTCGCTGTCACCGGCCTGGCCGTCCCCCCGATCCTGGTGCTCTCCTCGGTGCTCACTGCAGCATCTGTAAACCGGGCCGCTCTCACCCAGGCGTTTACCTGGCTGAACTCGGCGAGCGCCGCAGGTTCGGCCGGTGCGGCAGCGATGTCCGGACGCGCGGTGGACGCATACGGCGCACACGGCGGCTTCGCGATCGCTGCGGCGGCCACCTCCGCGATGGCAGTGCTGGCCGCGGCCCATGCGCGCGCTGCGTGGGGCCGCCCGATCAACTCTGAGCTCCCGCCTCACATTCCAACGAGATGATCAGCTCACCCATCGGGACAGCGACTACGGATAGATGCTTGTACTCGTTCAACGTCGGGAGGACAGTGCGCGGACGACTCATCCCGGCCAGTACGGGCTGACCAGCGGTAGCGATCAGCTGGCCTCGGCTCGTTCGGCCTGGGCCTTGGCGTGGGCGAGCCGGTAGGACTCAGTACCGGTTGGGAGGTCACAGCTGCCCGAACGTATCGACCGCGACCTGACCGCCCAGGGAATACCGCAGCTCTCGAATACGAACGCTTCACCAGTGACTCGACCCGCAGACCGGTCGTCGTCGGGCTCCACAAGGTTCCGGGCCAGGTCAGGGGTCCTTTGCCCTGGCCCGAGTCTTGTCGGCCGTGCTGTCACGAGTCGGCATTCCATGCGACATCCTCTGGCATCCACTGCGACCAGTCCTCGATGCGTTCAGCGGTGACCGGTGTGACCAGCGTGCCCGCCGGATGAGCAGAGGCGATGGTCCTGAACCTGCCTCGCCGAATGTGCCGGGGCTCGCCCGGCAACGGTTCGCCTACCACGACCTGAACCACCTCGCAGGTCGGCTCCCTGGGGCCGCCAAGGAGGTAGTTCACGCCTGGCTTCAGCTCTTGCGAAGGGACAGAGACCGAGAATTCCTCCGAGCGCATGGTCCGAATCGGCTCTGCGAGCGTCATCGTTGGTGCCTCCAGCTCGACGCTGATCAGGTAGCCGCCGCGGGCGGATTCGTCCTCGTCGTCACTCGGAACGTAGTCAATGTGCTTGGCTTGGCGGTTGGGCCGCTTCAGGAACCTCATGGTTCATTTTCCCCGCGACGCAGACCGGGGCACGCCGTGAGGCAGTTGACCAGGCCGTCTGCTCTGAGTCTCCGACCCCGGCACTGCGCCGTCGATCTTGATGACAACAAGCCTGCCTTGATGACAACTATCGTGCTTCGGCTCAAGAGGGCGAGCCCCGGATCCGGCGGCGGTGACAACTAACGCTGCGAAGTGACAGCTATCGCTGCGAGTCACAGCAGGTCAGGGCCGGTTTGGGGTTGCCCCCTTCCAGTAAAGAGAGTACGATTACTCATGTCGGAACGCGGGCGGCAACCCGAACCGGCACCCCAACCCACCAGCGAGGGAGCACCGTTCATGAACAGCACCGGCTACGCCTGGGGGACCACCGACGGGGGCGCATGGCTGACCATCCCCCGCAGCTACCACAAGGCTCCCGTCCTCACCGAGACGGCTGAACAGGCCCAGCGCCCCTACCCGGGAGCCGACACCCTCGCCCGCGTGGAGCGCTACACCCACCCCGCAGTCACCGGCAGCGGCCGGGCCTTCAAGATCCTCGAAATCGTCCAACACGGCTGACCAGCAGCGCCCCCATGCCGGTCCGGACGGCAATCCGGACCGGCACCCCAACCCACCACCCCCGAAGGAGCCGGCATGCCCGCCGCCCTCGTCCGCCGGACCGCCTCCACCCGCACCGACCAGGGCCCGCGGCGGCCGGAAGGTCTTCCGTGCCTTCCTGCTGGACGCGGCGGAGTTGGTGGCGTCGCACGGCGGCTCGATGTCCGGGGAGCACGGTGACGGGCGGGCCCGTGGCGAGCTGCTGCCCCTGATGTACTCA
>NZ_RJVR01000356.1 GCF_003999195.1 Streptomyces soli | reverse complement strand
CCTCCCGCTGCCGCATCGAACTGCTCGGCCGCACCCCCGAGGCCGACGGCCCGGAGGACCGGGCCACCGCCGCCGCGCGGGACGAGACGGCCCTGCGCGCCGCGCTCGCCGCACGCGGCGGCCGGACCCCCGCGGAGATCCAGCGGGAGACGGCCCTGATCCTGGCACAGCGCGAAGTCGGCGCCACCATCGAGCGATTGACCAGCCTGGGCAGCCAAGTGCGCTACCGCTCGGTGGACTTCCGTGAGCCCGACGCGGTGCTCCAGGCCGTGAAGGAGATCCACGCCGAGCACGGGCGGCTGGACGGCGTCGTCTACGCCGCAGGTGTCATCGAGGACCGCCTGATCGAGGAGAAGTCGACCGAGTCCTTCCAGCGAGTCTTCGGTACGAAGGCGGACGGCGCGAGCGCCCTGCTGGACGCCCTGGAAGAACTGGAACTGCCCGGCGGCCCCGGCTTCACCGTCCTCTTCGGCAGCATCTCCGCCGCGCTTGGCAACCGTGGCCAGTCGGATTACGCAGCCGCCAACGACGCGCTCGAAGCCCTCGGCGCAAGCTGGCAGGGCCGCACCGGCCGCCGGGCGCTCACCGTGCACTGGGGCCCCTGGGCCCCGACCGGGACGTACGGCGGCGGCATGGTCACCCCGGAGCTCGGTCGCGAGTACGCCCGGCGCGGCATCAAACTCATCGACCCCGAGGAGGGCACCCTCGCCCTGCTGCGCGAACTGGCGTACGGCGACGAGTCGGCCGGTGCCGTTGTCTACACGGCCTCGGGCTGGTGACCGCGCCCATGACCGCCACCGGCGGACAACAGCCTCCGGTCGCCATCGTCGGGATGGCCGTGCTGCTGCCTGGCGCTCCTGGACTGGAGGCCTACTGGCGGAACCTGACAGCCGGCCGGGACGCCGTCACCGACGTCCCGGCGGGGCGGTGGGACGCCGACTACTACCACCCCCGACCGGACGGCGGCGGCGGTCCGGCCGCCCCCGACCGGGTGTACTGCCGGCGCGGCGGATTCGTGGACGAGCTCGCCGAGGTGGACGTCACCCGGTACGGGATCATGCCCTCCTCGGTGTCCGGCACCGAGCCCGACCAGCTGATCGCCCTCAAGGTGGCCGCCGCCGCCATCGCCGACGCGGGCGGCGAGGAACGGCTGCCCGACCGGCACCGGGTCGGCGTCGTGCTCGGCCGGGGCGGCTACCTCACCCCCGGACTCGTACGGCTCGATCAGCGGGTCCGTACGGCCCACCAGCTCGTACGCACCCTGGGCGAACTGCTGCCCGATCTCGGCGCCGACCAACTGGAGCGGGTCCGGGTCGCCTTCACCGACCGGCTCGGCCCCGACCGCCCCGAGACCGCCATCGGGCTGGTGCCCAACCTCGCCGCCTCACGGGTGGCCAACCGGCTCGACCTGCGAGGCCCCGCCTACACCGTGGACGCCGCCTGCGCGTCGTCGCTCGTCGCGGTCGACCAGGCGGTGGCCGAACTGGCCTCGGGCCGCTGCGACCTGATGCTCGCGGGCGGCGTGCACCACTGCCACGACATCACGCTGTGGAGTGTCTTCTCGCAGCTCGGCGCGCTGTCCCCGAGCCAGCGCATCCGGCCCTTCCACCGGAACGCGGACGGCATCCTGATCGGCGAGGGCACCGGCGTCGTGGCGCTCAAGCGGCTGGCCGACGCCGAGCGCGACGGGGACCGGATCTACGCGGTGATCCGCGGCACCGGCGTCGCCAGCGACGGTCGCACCGCCGCCCTGGCCAGCCCGGACCCCGGGGGCCAGACCCGCGCAGTACGACAGGCATGGCAGGCGGCCGGACTCGACCCGCGCGAGCCGGGGTCGATCGGGCTGCTGGAAGCCCACGGCACCGCCACCCCCGCCGGGGACACGGCCGAACTGGCCACTCTGGCCGAGGTGTTCGGTTGCGACGGTGACGCCGTGATCGGGTCCGTCAAATCGATGATCGGCCACACCATGCCGACCGCAGGCGTGGCCGGGCTGGTCAAGGCCGCTCTGGCGGTCCACCACGGCATGCTGCTGCCCACCCTCCACTGTGACGACCCGCACCCGGCGCTGGAGGCGACCCGCTTCCGTACGATCGACAAGGCGGCGCCCTGGGACGCGCCGGTGTGCCGGGCGGCGGTGAACGCCTTCGGCTTCGGTGGCATCAACGCCCATGTGGTGCTGGAGCAGGCGCCGTCGGCGGTGCCTGCCACACGCAGAGCCACGGTGACCGAGCCGGAACGCGTCCTGGCCCTGGCCGCCGACACCCCGGAGCGGCTCGCCCAACTGCTCGCGGCGGACGACTCGGCGGTGCTGGCCAGAGCGACCGGCGGCACCGGCGGCGCCGGCCGTACCAGGCTCGGCATCGTCGACCCGACGGCGAAGCGACTGGCGCTGGCCCGGCGCATGGTGGCCAAGGGCCGTCCCTGGCGCGGCCGGAACGACATCTGGTTCGCGCCGACCCCACTACTGGGCGCGGGCTCCCCGGGAAAGGTGGCCTTCGTCTTCCCAGGCCTGGAGGGCGAGTTCGAGCCCCGGACCGAGGGGATCGCCGAGTACTTCGACCTGGCCCGGCCCACCGGTGAGCGGGCGGCGCGGGTCGGCGACATCGGCCGGCACGGTGTCAGCGTCTTCGGCATCGGCAGCCTCCTCGACGCCGCGCTGCGGCGCATGGGGATCGCGCCGGACGCTGTCGCCGGGCACAGCCTCGGCGAGTGGACCGCGATGGCAGCCGGCGGCCTCTACTCCGCTGCCGACACCGACGACTTCCTCGACTCCTTCGACCCGGACGCGCTGCGCGTGCCCGGCCTGGCCTCCGCCGTGCTCGGCGCCTCCGCCGAGCGGGTGCAAGCCGTGCTGGAGGAGCGTCCGGACGAGCAGGTCGTACTCTCCCACGACAACGCGCCGAACCAGTCGATGGTCTGCGGACCGCAGGCACTGGTCGAGGAGTTCGTACGGTCCCTGCGCGCCGAGGGCGTCATCGGGCAGGTCCTGCCGTTCCAATCCGGCTTCCACACACCGATGCTGGCCCCCTACCTGGGCCCGATCAGAGCCGCCGCCGACCGGTTCGAGCTGCTGTCGCCAAGCGTCCCCGTCTGGTCGGGCACCACCGCTGCCCCGTTCCCGGCGGACCGGGAGGGCGTCCGCGAACTGTTCGTCCGGCATCTGCTGGAGCCGGTGCGGTTCCGGCTGCTGACAGAGGCCATGTACGAGGCCGGCTTCCGGGCGTTCATCCAGGTCGGCACCGGACAGCTGGGCTCGCTCATCGGCGACACCCTGCATGACCGGGAGCACCTCGCCGTGGCCGCCAACTCCCCGCACCACGACGGCGTCGCCCAGCTGCGCCGGGTCGCCACCGCCCTGTGGGCCGACGGTGCCCAGGTGGACCCGACCCTGCCCCGTCCGACGGCGAAGTCCACGGCGAAGGCCACCGTCACAGCCAAGGCCACAGCCACGGCCGGCGCCCATCCGCCGGTCCGGCTCGACCTCGGTGGCGCGCTGGTCTCCCTGGACGTACGGGAACTGGCCGCGCTGCGCCGCGAACTGGCCCTCCGCACCCCGGCGCCGGCCGTAGCGGAATCGACGGGCTCTGCCCTGGAAACCATGGCGACGCGCTTCCCGGTGGCCGCCGAACTCGACGCGCTGCTGCGCGAGACCGCCGGTACCGCCGCGCAGCTCATCGCGGCAGGCAGCGGCGGCCGGCCGGCGAGGCCGTCGACCCCAGCGAGGCCGGCGACCCCGGTCGCGACCCCACCGGTGCGCTCAACCCCCGTACAGGCACGTCCGCAGGAGGACTACCGCAGCACCCTGCGCGTCTCCACCGACGCCATGCCGTATCTGCTCGACCATTGCTTCTTCCCGCAGCGGCCAGGCTGGCCCGATGAGAAGGACCGGTGGCCGGTGGTCCCGGCCACGACCATCGTGGGGCACCTCATGGACGCGGCGGAGCAGGCCTCACCCGGCACGCGGGCCGTCGCGGTGCACGGGGCCCGGTTCGACCAGTGGGTGACCGCCGCCCCGGCAGTCGAGGTGCCGGTCACCGCGGTGCCGGCCGCCGACCACCCGGACCGGTTCGCCGTCACCTTCGGCCGCGCCGCCCGCGCCACGGTGGAAGTCGCCCCCCGTTACCCGGGCGGCCGCCCGGCGCCCTGGGGTACGGAACCCGCCACCGAGCGTGCTCCCGACCACACCGCGGCCGAGCTCTACAGCGAGCGCTGGATGTTCCACGGCCCGGCGTTCCAGGGCATCACCGAGATCACCGCGATCGGTGAGACTCACGTACGCGGCACGATCACCACACCGGCCGCGCCCGGAGCGCTGCTGGACAACGTCGGACAGCTGCTCGGCTACTGGATCATGGCCACCCGCACCGAAGGGACCGTGGTCTTCCCCGTCGGGATGCGGCAGATGCGCTTCTTCGGGCCGCACCCTCGCCCCGGCGCCGACCTGGAATGCCTGGTCAGGATCGTGTCGCTGACCGATGTCGTACTCGAAGCCGACGTACAGCTCGTCGCGGACGGCGAGGTGTGGGCCGAGATCGCCGGCTGGCAGGACCGCCGCTTCGACAACCACCCGGAGACCAAGCCGGTCGAGCGCTTCCCGGAGCGCAACACGCTGTCCCGGCCACAGCCCGGCGGCTGGGTCCTGCTCCACGAACGCTGGCCGGACCTGGCCTCCCGCGATCTGATCATGCGCAATCATCTCGCCGCCGCCGAGCGCGCCGAGTACGAGAGCCGTCCTCCCCGGGGCCGCAGGCAGTGGCTCCTCGGCCGGATCGCCGCCAAGGACGCCGTACGGCAGTGGCTCTGGGAGCGCGGCGAGGGCCCGGTCTTCCCCGCCGAGATCCAGGTACCGGCCGACGAACACGGCCGCCCGTACGCCGCCGGGCAGTACGGCCGCACCCTGCCGGACCTGGACCTCACCCTGGCGCACCGGGCGGAGGCCGCGGTCGCCCTGGTGACGGCTCGTACCGAGGGCGAGAGCCCCGGCATCGACATCGAGGAGATCACCGACCGCGACGAGGGGACCCTCGCGGTCGCCTTTGGTGAGGCGGAACGGCGGCTTCTCGCCGAGGTGTGCGCCGCGACCGGCGAGCCCGAGGCGCTGTGGGCCACCACCTTCTGGGCGGCGAAGGAAGCCGTGGCGAAGGCCGAGGGCACCGGATTCCTGGGCCGGCCAAGGGACTTCGCCGTGGTGGCGGCCGAACCGGGCGCGCTCGTGGTCGAGGTGGCGGCCGCACCCAGGCGGACTGGCTGGAGTCGCTGCTACCGGACAGCCGGACGGTCATCGTCCCGGGACACGAGCACTCCATCCTGGTCGAGGTTCCCGCGCAGATCCTCGACATCGTCCTGTCCGGCGTCCGGCAGGACACCGAACTCGCGGAGGCCGACGCCCGGTGAGCCGCTTCCTGTTCGTGGTGCCCCCGCTCGTCGGGCACATCAATCCGGCCGTCGGCGTCGTGGCCCAACTCGCCGCCCGCGGCCACCAGGTGGCCTGGGCCGGGATGCCGGAGGTCGTCGCGCCGCTGGCCGGGGACGCAGCGGTGGTCTTCCGCTGCGCCGGGCCGCGGCCTGGCGAGGACGGCGCCGTCCGCCCGCCGGAGCTGCGAGGCGCGGGCGCGCTCAAACTGCTCTACGAGGGCTTCCTCGCGCCGCTCGCCGAGCAGATGGCTCCGGGTGTACGGGCTGCCGCCGAGGAGTTCCGCCCGGATGTGATCGTCGCCGACCAGCAGGCCGTCGCCGGCGGCCTGACCGCCGAGCGGCTGGGCATACCGTGGGCGACCTCGGCCACCACGTCGGCCGAGTTCACCGGCGCGTTCGACGGCATGCCGATGGTCGACGCCTGGATCGACGGGCTCATGGCCGAACTGCGCAGCCGCATCGGCGACCCGGCCGGCACGGCGGACCCCAGGTTCTCCCCGCACCTGGTTCTCGCCTTCACCACCGAGGAACTCGCCGGGCGGCCCTCGCGGGCGGGCGAGCGGATCCGCTACGTCGGCCCGTCGATTGCCGCCCGCCCCTCCGCGCCGGCCTTCCCCTGGGACTGGCTCGACCCGCAGCGCCCCGCCGTCCTGGTCAGCCTCGGCACCGCCAACGCCGACGCCGGGGCGCGCTTCCTTAGCGAGTGCCGCGAGGCCGGGCGCAGCCGCGCCGACCGCCTCCAGATGGTGATCGCCGACCCGGCGGGCTCACTCGGCCCGCGCGCCGTCGACGACCACGACCACGACCACGACCACGACCACGACCACGACCACGACAAGGATGTGCTGGTGCTCCCGCACGTCCCCCAACTGCCCCTGCTGGAGCGGGTCGGCGCCGTCGTCTGCCATGCCGGGCACAACACCGTGTGCGAGGCCCTGTGGCACGGCGTCCCGCTGGTCGTGGCCCCGATCCGCGACGACCAGCCCGTGGTGGCCGGGCAGGTGGTGGACGCCGGGGCGGGCATCCGGGTCAGGTTCGGCAGGGCCACCGCGCCCAAGCTCGGCGAGGCGCTCGACGCCGTACTCCATGAGCCGGGCTACCGGGCCGCGGCCGTCCGCGTCGGGGCGTCCTTCCGCGCTGCCGGGGGCGCCCCTGCGGCCGCCGCCCACCTCGAACAGCTGGCCCTCAAGGAGGAGCAATGAGCGGTTCCACCGAAAGCCCCGAGCGGCAGCCCGCGAAGCCCGGCCGCGCCGAAGCCGTCGCCGCGCTGCGTCCGCGCTATCAGGCCGACCTGGCCCAGGGCACCGAGCGGTTCTTCGAGCCGCGCCGGGAGGACTGCACGTGGTGCGGCTCGGACCGCCTGCGGGAACGTCTGCGTACGGTCGACCGCTTCCAGCACAAGCCGGGCCGCTTCCTCCTCGACCGGTGCGAGGACTGCGGCCACACCTTCCAGAACCCCAGGCTGAGCGCGGAGGGCCTGGAGTTCTACTACCGGGACTTCTACGACGGGCTGGGGGAGAAGAGCCTCGGCGGTGTCTTCGCCGGCCGGCAGGAGATGTACCGGCAGCGCGCCGAGTCCATGACCCCGCACGCGGACGCCCCGAAGAACTGGCTCGACGTCGGCACCGGCCACGGCCACTTCTGCGAGGCAGCCCGCACCGTCTTCCCCGGCACCACCTTCGACGGCCTCGACCTCACCGAGGGCGTCGAACTGGCCGAGCGGGAAGGCCGGGTGGAGCGGGGCTTCCGCGGCAGCTTCGTCGAGTTCGCGGAGGAAATGGCCGAGGGCTACGACGTGGTCAGCATGTTCCACTACCTGGAACACAGCACCGAGCCCCGCAGCGAACTGCGTGCGGCCTGGCAGGCGATCCGCCCCGGCGGCCATCTGCTGATCGAAGTGCCCGACCCCGAGAGCCGCTACGCCCGCCTGCTCGGCCGCTGGTGGCTGCCCTGGCTCCAGCCCCAGCACCTCCACTTCGATTCCGGTGGCCAACCTCCGCCAGCAGTTGGCGAGCCTCGGCTTCACCGTCGTCGCCGAGCAGCACGCCGAACCGCACGACCCGGTCGACCTGCTCGCCGCCGTATGGCTCCTCCTCAACGCGATCGCCCCGCCCGACGACGCCCCCTGGCTGGCGGAACGGCCCAACCGGCTCCGCCGCGTCCTGCGCTCCGCCGTACTGCTGGCCGGCGTCCCCGCGCTCATCGCCGGCACCCTGCTGGACCGGCTGCTGGTGAAGCCGATGGCAGGCCGCTGGGGGCTGGCCAACGCCTATCGGGTACTGGCCCGGCGGGACTGACCGCCGGGGAGGCACCTGGCGGCGACAGCGATGCGTACAGGCCGCTCCGGTGCCATGCTGGAGGTGAAACACGGAGGTCACGATGGGTTTCTACGCAGAACGAATCGTGCCCCGGATCGTCAACGTCGCCTGCGGGATGAAGACAGCCGAGCCGCTACGACGCCGCGTCTGCGAGGGCCTGGAAGGCGAGATCATCGAGCTCGGATTCGGTTCCGGGCACAATGTGCCCTTCTACCCGGCGGCCGTCACCGGCGTGGCCGCCGTCGAGCCGTCCGACCTCGGATGGAAGCTCGCCGAACAACGCATCAGGGCGTCGAACATCCCGGTGCGGCGCGCCGCACCGGACGGTCAGTCGCTGCCGTTCGGGGACGACACCTTCGATGCCGCCCTGTCCACCTGGACGCTGTGCACCATCCCCGACGCCGGCGCCGCCCTGCGCGAGGTGCGGCGCGTCCTCAAGCCCGGAGGGACCCTGCATTTCCTCGAGCACGGGCTGGCCCCCGAAGAGGACGAGAACATCCGCCGCTGGCAACGACGCCTCGACCCCTTGGAGCAACGACTCTTCGACGGATGCCACCTCACCCGGCCGATCGTCGCCATGCTGACGCGCGCCGGCTTCACCATCACCGACCTCGACGTCTTCTACGAAGAGGGCGCACCGAAGCCGATCGGTGCCGACTCCCTCGGCGTCGCCCTGCCGACCTAGCGCCTAGGTGATGACGACCGGCAGGGATGTCAGGCCACGCCTGAGCCGCGTGTGGCGCCACTGGAGTTCTTCGGCGGGCACCGCGAGACGCAGCCGGTCGCCGAGGTCGAACAGCGAGCCGAGCGCGATCTCGGCTTCTGCCCTGGCCAGGGGAGCGCCGAGGCAACGGCGGATGCCGTGGTCGAAGGCGAGGTGGCTACGTCCAACTCTCGGCGCTCGATGAGGGGTTATGCCGGGGTTGTTGCGCCCGCTTTTCCCCGAGGTGTTGCGAGTCGGAGCTTCCGACGCTCGATCACCGCAGGTGGATGCGACGGCGCTTGGGCTTGTTCGTGTCCTCGGGCAGATCCATTGACCGGGGCGGAGGTGCTCGCTACGTTAGAAATCGTTTTCTGAATGCAGTAGTCGACCCAGCCCCGAAGCCTGAACTCCGAACTCCCCAGGAGCGACGCCCGATGGCCGACCGACTCACCGCGCTCTTCGCCATGGACCCCCGGCACCTGCCCGGGCTCTTCCCGCCCGACGTGCTGAGCCGCCTGCGGACCGTGGTGGACGTCGACCCCGCGCTGGTCGTCCAGAACTTCGGCGACCCGGCGCTGGCCGCGGTGCTGGCCGACACCGAGGTACTCCTCACGGGGTGGGGATGCCCGCCCCTGGACTCGGCCGCACTGGCCGCCGCACCCCGGCTGCGTGCCGTGATCCACGCGGCCGGCAGCGTCCGCGGGCTGGTCACGGACGACTGCTGGCAGCGTGGCCTGCTGGTCTCCTCCGCCGCCGAGGCCAACGCCGTGCCGGTCGCCGAGTACACCTTGGCTGCGATCCTGCTGGCCGGAAAGGACGCCTTCGGCCGGCGCGAGCGCTACCGGGCCGACCACCGCCACCCGGGTCCCGCCGAAGTCGCCGGCATCGGCAACCTGGGCCGCCGGGTGGGCATCATCGGCGCGTCCCGGGTCGGCCGCCGGGTCCTGGAGCTGCTGCGGCCCATGGACCTCTCGCCCGTCCTGTTCGATCCCTGGGCGGACGACGAGGCCGCGGCCCGGCTGGGCGCGGAGCCGCTTCCCCTCGACGACCTGCTCAGCAGCTGCGGCATCGTCAGCCTGCACGCCCCCGACCTGCCCGCCACCCGCCACATGCTGGACCGCCGCCGCCTGGCGCTCATCCCCGACGGGGGCGTCCTCATCAACACCTCGCGAGGCGGCCTGATCGACCAGAAGGCGCTCACCGACGAACTGGTCAGCGGCCGGATCAGCGCGATCCTGGACGTAACCGAGCCCGAACCGCTGCCGCCCTCCTCCCCGCTGTACCGGCTGCCCAACGTCTTCCTCACCCCGCACATCGCCGGCTCCCTCGGCAACGAGCTGGAACGGCTCGGCCGAACCGCCGTGGAGGAGCTGGAACGCCTGTGCGGCGGGCTTCCGCTGGCCCATCAGGTCAACCGCGCCGACCTGACGCGGGTCGCCTGACCATGCCTCACCGCCCGGGCCCGCCGGTCCGGCCACATAGCATGGCCTCCGAACGGGATCCGAGCGCCGACGACGGAGCGTGTCCGCCGCACCAGGACGGACCGGCCACAGGAGAGAGCAGCATGCCCAAGCGCGCCCCCCGTCACGGCGACGCGACCGTTGCGGCTGATCCCGGACCCTCCGAATCCCAAACCGAATCAGGAAGCGGCAGCGGCAGGATCAAGCGCGGCACCATCAAAGAGGTGGCGGCCCGCGCCGGCGTTTTCGGCCGCCGTCCACCGCTGAGGCCTTCGTACGTCTTCCCGTCAGGTGGGGCTTGGCTCTTCCAGATTGGCTCACCGCCTTCAACGGCAAGCAGCTCGGCAGCCTCCTGGTTTAGAGACGTGATCTGGTTACCGATCAGGCGTCGTGCCTGACCGCTGGCCTCCTTCATCTTGCCGGTACTGGTGCTGGCAGCTGCGGTGGCCAGCACGATCTGGACCGCACCAAGCTCTTGGAGCGTTTCGTCGTGCAACTCACGGGCCCAGCGCCGCCGCTCTCGTTCTTCTCCATCTCGACGGGCCTGGCTCCATTCCCGATCAAGACTGCGGCGGCGCAGAGTTGAACGGCGTCCGATCGCGACCGCGAAGGCGATCAGCGTGAGCGGCACGAGGTGCAGACCGTTGAGAAGCGGCGCATCCATGTAGCGGATCAGGAGCGCCACGGCGATCACGAGCGACATCCCACTGATGATCACAAGCCACGGCCGTCGGGCTTCGGTACTCAGGGGTGCGGCAGCCAGGAAGAGGACGGCAGCAGCCAGGGAGAGAGCGAATTCGGAGCCCAGTGAGTGGTCTACGACCTCAAACGTTAGTGCGGTCAGGAGCAGGAGTGTGCCGGCGGCCTCTACCAGGACGCCGGCACGCGTGCGCGGCGAGTCGTTCACGCCAGCATTCCGCGTTCTCGCGCTGCGGTGATCAGGTCTGCCTTGCTCTCGGCCCCAAGCTTGTTGCGGATCCTGGCCCGGTGCGTCTCCACCGTCCGAACGGATACATGCAGGCGGTCCGCGATCTCCTGATTGGTGTGGCCCAGGACGAGCAGGGACAGCACCTCCCCCTCACGGACAGTCAATGCGCCGTCGGCTGCTGCGCCGGGTGTGTCGAGGGCGGCGACGGCCAGGCGGGCGCCCAAGGAGGGTTGGACGTAGCTGGCTCCTGCGGCGACCTGGCGAGTGGCTCCCAGGAGCTCCTCCGCGGCGGCTTCCTTCAGCAGGTAGCCCGCCGCGCCGTTCCGCATTGCCTCGCGGGCGAACGCGGGATCTTCCTGCATGGTGAGGACCAGGATTCGTGTGCGTGGCGAGGCTGCCTGCAGTTCAGGGATCGACCCCAGGCTGGACTGACCGGCCAGATTCAGATCGAGGACCAGCACGGACGGGTGGTGCTGCTCTACAGCCCGAAGGGTGTCAGGAAGGGTGGCGCTCTCCGCGACGATGTCAAACGCTGGGTCTTGGGACAGCAGAAGCCGCATGCCGGCGCGGACGACCAGGTGGTCGTCGGCGAGCACGACGGTCACATGCGGCGCAGACTCCCCGTTGATGGCGCGGACGGCATCCATACGACAACCGTAATGCCGGAAATGTCATCCCATGCGATCTCGATCGGATTAGCGGAGACCCCGCAGCTACCGTGCGGTAATGCCGCACGCCCGGCGGGAGTGCCCCGCATGGTGTGACGCGTATCACGTACGCGGATGTGCGGATGAGTGGGGACGACTAAGAGGCGCGCGCGCAGCAGGATCGAAATGGACCAATGCGATGCTTTACCCACAGGGCGGACATCATGACTTCCTGTACCCCCGCTCGTCGGACCACGGTCACCTCCCACAGGCTCTTCCGTGTTTCTCAGACCCTCGCTGCGTCAGCTGTGCCCAAGCTGGCCGACGTGTCCACCGTGGACGTGCTCGACCTCCTGTTCTGCGGCGACAGGCCACCGCTTGGCCCCGTCGGCCGGGGCGATCACCTACGACGGGCTGCATTTTCGAGCGCGCGCGGAGAAGGTGAACGTAGCGCCTGCGCCGTGGGCGATGTGAGCCGGATACCGCCTGCTACCCCTTACTGGCAGAGTCTGCTCGATCTGCGCCCACGCCTCATCCGCCACCTGGACCACGACAGCCAGTGGCTTGCCCTTGACCCCGTACGCGCGCGACTGTTCCGCGAGGCAGGGGCGCATTCCCTGATTGCGCTCCCGTTGACCGTCGGGGGCACAGTTCTCGGCCTGTGGGTCCTGTACCGGGAGGCCGACTCGGCGCCGTTCGACGAACGCGACCTGCGGGAAGCCAAGCGGCTCGCGGAGCATGCTGCACTTAGCCTGGACGTCGTTCGCCGCCAGATCCAGGTGCGCTCTCTCTCCCGGCTTGTGCTGGGTTCCCGGCTGAATGAGGAGCTTCCGTCGGTCAGCGCGCTCGAAGCGTCCCACGGCCATATCCCGGCTGGGGTCTGTGCGGGCTGGTGGTTCGACGTGATCCCCCTGTCCAGCGCGCGGGTGGCCCTGGTGGTGGGCAAGGCAGAAGGGCGGGGCGTTCAGGCTGCGGTCAGCATGAGCCAGTCGAGAGCGGTGATCACCACGCTCGCGGCACTCGACCTGCCGCCCGACGAATTGCTCGCGCGCCTGGACGACGTGGTGATTCGGCTGGTTCGACAACACCCACGCAATCCCCGGGGGGCCGGGACCAGTTGCCTGTACGCGATCTACGACCCTGTCAGCGGACGCTGCGACGCGGCGAGGTCGGGGAACCCCTCCCTGGCGATCGGCCACCCTGACGGCAGTGTCAGCGTCCCCCGCTTCGCCCTTTGTTCCCCCTTGGGTGCCGATGACCAGGCCTTTGAGACCTCTGAGTTCGAGGTACCGCCGGGGAGCACGCTGGTTTTGTGCGACGCCAATACCCAGGCACCGCTCCCACGTTCTGACGGGACCACGGAACGGCTCCACGAGGCGTTGTCCAGATCCTCATCGGACTTGCCACGACTTGTCGCCGACGTCCTGGGCGACCTCCCCTCGGACCGCCAGCCGATCCTCCTCCTGACCTGCCCACGGGCGCTGGAGGCCGACTGCGTCGCCACCATGACCCTGCCACCCGACCCCGCCGCTGTGGCCGCGGCTCGTGCCTGGGCCAGCCGGCAGTTGGTGACATGGAAGCTCGAGGACTTGGCCGACAGCACAGTCCTGGTCGTCAGCGAACTCGTCACGAACGCCATGCGCTACGCCAACGGCCCTATAGATATGCGCCTGATCCGGGACGAGCACACGCTCATCTGCGAGGTATCCGACACCTGTAGCTCGGGCCCCCACAGGCGCCGACCGGCAGAGACCGACGAAGGCGGCCGAGGTCTGTCCATCGTCACCCAGCTCACCCAGCGCCGGGGGACGCGCTATGCCGCCTCGGGCAAGACGGTCTGGACCGAGCAATCCCTGCCTGCGTAACGGCGGGGGCTGATCTCGTGATGCGGGAGCAATCGTCTGACCGACGGTCCCGGCTACATGTCGGGGCCGAGGAGTCCCTCAAGGGCAGCTGCGGAAATTGCGTCGGCGTGCTCCTCATCGAGGGGCGCGTGTCCGCTCATCAGCCGGAAGACGAGCGGGCCGAAGAGGATGCCGGTCGCGGTTTCCGTGCTGATTCCGTCAAGAGCCTGCCCTGGGCGACGAGCCGGTGCCAGAGCAGGCCTTTCAGCGTCACAGAAGATCGCGGATATCGCGTCCTGGCAGCTGCGGCCGGGCCTGAAGTCATAGGACGTCGGCTCGAACCGGGCTTCCCACTCGGGCTCCAGAGGAGCGTTCTTCACGCGGGCCTGAGGGACCCGGTCAGGATGATCGGATGCCGAGTGGGCGCTGACTGCCGTGGCTCTTGGGGATGAACACACGCTTGACCGGTTCGGCCTTCCAGGGCACCGATGGATCTCGGCCGGCAGCTTGCCGCCCTCGCCACTGGGGCTAGGGGGGCACGCTGCCCGTCGATGCCGGCGGTGCCCGTCGCGGTTGCGGCCCCTGGCTACTTGCGGGGTCGCGGGTCCGCCGGTGTGTACAGCGCTTTACGCAGGGCGGCAGTGGTCTGGGCGACTGCCTGCTTGTGGGCCCGGGTGCCGGCCAGGGAGTTGAGCATCATGAAGTCGTGGGTGATACCGCTGTAGTGGGAGGCGGTGACCGGGACGCCGGCGGAGCGCAGTTTCGCGGCGTAGGCGCGGGCGGCGTCCAAGAGCACATCGGAGTCGGTGATCAGCAGCGCAGGGGGCAGGCCGCGCAGCTGGCTGACGGTGGCGCGCAGGGGAGAGGCCAGCGGATTGCTGCGGTCGGCGTGGTGGGGCGCGTAGGCGTCCCAGAACCACTTCATGGCCGGGCGGCTGAGCCAGCAGTTCTCGGCGAAGCGGTTGTACGAGGGGGTGCTGAAGTTGGCGTCGGTGACCGGGTAGAGCATGACCTGCTGCCGGAAGTGGGGGCCTCCGCGCTGCTTGGCCATGAGGGTGACCGCTGCGGTCATGTCGCCGCCGACGGAGTCTCCGGCCACGGCCAGACGCTTGGAGTCGACGCCGATCTCGCGGCCGTGGTGGGCCACCCACTTGGCGACGGTGTAAGCCTGCTCGATGGGGACGGGGAAGTGTGCCTTGGGGGAGGGGGTGTAGTTGACGAAGATGACGGTGGCGCGGGATCCGTTGGCGATCTGCCGGACGAGGCGATCGTGCGTCTTGGCGTTGCCCAGGACCCAGCCACCGCCGTGGATGTACACGATGCCGGGCAGGTCTTCCTTGATGCCCTTCGGCCGGACGATGCGGATGGACACTGGGCCGGTGGGGCCTCCCGGGACGGTCCGCTCGCTGATCTGGGCGGGGAGCTTGGCAACGGGGCCCGATTGCAGCTTGTCCAGCACCTGTCGGGCGGTCTTGTACGACAGCTTGTAGAGCGGAGTGCCGTCGGCGGCCGCGAGCTGGTTGAGGAAGTCCTGGTCGAGCTTTTCCAGCTTCGCCGGCGGCTTGCCGCACGGCACGTACTTGGCCGGCATCCCGTCGGCCACGGCGGCCGGGGCCCGGTCGTCGCTACTGGCGGCGCGGTCGCTGTGGCCGGCGCAGGCGCCGAGCCCCACTGTCGTGGTCGTCAGGAGGGCGGCCGCGATGCCGTAGCGGGTCCTGCGGGCTATGGGCAGTCGTCGCGAGGAGTTCATTGCTGCGGATTCCCAACGTGATCGAAGGTCCCCCACGCCAGCGTGCTGGGGCGGGGGACCCCCGACAAGCCGGGATAGCCCGGTAGAGTGCCGCGGCTGGTGCCCGGCGTCTGCGTCGGAGACGTCTCTCCAGCCATGGCTCGTACTGTAGGTGCAGGCTGCTTGCAGCGGTACGGCCATGGGTTCAGCGCCGGCCGGCCCGGTCGGCGACGAGGCGGTCGGCGAGCTTGCACAGGCGGCGTACGGTGCGGTCCTCGGTCGCGACGGGCGCGGCCGGGCAGAGCGCGGTGCGGTCGTAGTAGCCGCCGGGAACCAGCTCGGTCGCCGGGTCGCACAGGCGCACCACGCGGGCGGCGTCTTGGGCGGCGGGCTCGCCCTCGTATGCGTACAGCGGCGGCAGTGTGGTCTCGCAGATGCCGGGGTGGACGCTGACGACCGTGCACCCGGTGGGGGCTTCGGCGCGGGCGAAGACGGTGAGGGAGAGCTGTGACTGGGCGTAGGCGGTGTGCCGGGAGTGGCGGCGGGCGCGGTTGAGGTCGTTCCAGGAGATGGAGGCGGTGCGGTGCATCGCGGAATAAACGTTGACCACTCGGCTGCCCGAGCGCACGGTCAGCGGTCCGGCCAGGGCGCGGGTGAGCAGGTAGGCGGCCAGGAAGTTGACCTGGAGGGAGAGTTCGTGGCCGTCGGCGGTGCGGGGACCGCCTGAGCTACTCCAGGCCGGAGGCCCGGAACACCGCCTGGGCCTCCGTACCGTCGATCCGCTCGCTCAGCCGCCGCAGTACGTCCGTCCCGGAACGCAGAGTGCCGCGTTCGCGGGACCGGCGGATGCCCGCGTCCACCTCGTGCCAGATCAACGCATTGCCGACCAGGACCCGCGGATCGAGCTCCAGCCAGCGGCCGGCGGCGTCCCGCAGGAGCAGATGGGCCGAGATGCCCTCGTACTGACGAACCTCGACCAGGGCATCGGTGCGCACCCGGCGCTCGCGCACCAGACCCCGTACCGCCAGCCACCCCTCGCCGACGCTCACCCGGGGCGGCAGCAGGACGACAAGGGCCAGAAGGGCCAGCCCGGTCCACAGGCCGGCACGCGGCAGGGTGAGAGTGCCGGCGCCCTGGTCGATCAGCATGGCCAGCGCGTAGAAGGCGAGGGCGCACCGGATCGCGTACCGGGCGTCGCCGCGCCAGTGGCGGTCGCCGGCCAAGCCCTTGCCCGATGGCGGCCCCGGGTGCTGCCGGTTGCGCGCCGAGGCGGATCGGGCACTTCGCGATTCCATGGGTCTGACGCTAGGTGCGCCGCATCTCCGTGACCCCGTTCCTGACACTTCCCTGACGCCGTGCTCCGCCGTCTTGGCGCGTCCTTGACGCCGGAGCCGTCCGCGCCGCCGGTACTGCTAGTACAGCCCTTCGGCCAGCGGGCCGAGGGACAGGGCCGGCAGGAAGTTGAGCAGTGCCAGGACGAGGGCGGCTCCGGTGGCCAGGACGACGAAGTTGACGCCGTGGGCGCGGAGGGTGCCGACGGTGACGACGCCTGGCTGCTGTATGGCCAGTCGGCCGGCCAACGCCAGGACGAAGACGATGGGGACATAGCGGCCGATCAGCATGGCGGCGACCATGAGCAGGTTGTGGAAGTCGGTGGCGCCGTTGAAACCCGCCATGGCGCTGCCGTTGCTGTTGACGTTGCTGGTGTAGGCGTAGATCAGCTCGCTGAGGCCGTGCGGGCCGGCGTTGCCCATGGACGACCGGCCCTGCGGCAGGGCCACCGCGATCGCCGAGCAGGCCAGGATCGCGGTGGGCGCGACCAGGGCGTACAGGACGACGTACCGCATCTCGGCGAAGCCGATCCGTTTGCGCAGGTACTCGGGCGTGCGGCCGATCATGAGCCCGCCGATGAAGACGGCGATCATGACGGCCATGAGCAGGCCGTACAGACCGCTGCCGGTGCCGCCGGGGGCGATCTCGCCGAGCATCATCGCGGCCATGAGCACACCGCCGCCGAGGCTGGAGAAGCTGTCGTACGAGGCGTTGGCGGCGCCGTCGGCGGAGCCGGTGGCCGAGATGCCGAACAGGGTGCTGCCGGGGACGCCGAAGCGGGTCTCGGTGCCCTCCGTCTGCCCGCCGACCGCGGCCGTGACCGTGCCGGTGTGGGCGCTCTGCGCCAGCGAGCCGGCGGCGAGCAGCAGGCCGAAGAGGATGCCGACGACGGCGAGGAGCGTCCAGCTCTGCTTCAGGCTGCCGATCATGCGGCCGTAGGTGCGGATGAAGGCGGTCGGGATGAGCAGCATCAGCACGATCTCGATGGTGTTGGTCCAGGCCGAGGGGTTCTCGTACGGGTGCGCGCTGTTGGCGTTGAAGATGCCTCCGCCGTCGCCCGAGAACAGCTTCAGGGGTTCCCAGGAGCCCGCCGGGCCGCCGATCAGCGTCTGGTGGCCGCCGGCCACGGTGGTGACGGTGTGCGCTGCGCCGAGGTTCTGCTCGACGCCGAGCGCGATGAGCACCAGACCTGAGACGACCGCGAGGGGCAGCATGACGCGGAAGATCGTACGGATCAGGTCGACCCAGAAGTTGCCGAGGTCGGTCGTCGAGCGCCGGACCAGGCCGCGGATGAGGGCGAGGGCGGCGCAGATGCCGACGGCGCCGGAGGCGAAGGCCTGGGTGCCCAGGCCTGCCATGACGGCGAGGTGGCCGGTGGTGGACTCGCCGGCGTAATTCTGCCAGCTGGTGTTGGTGGTGAAGCTGACGGCCGTGTGGAGGGCGAGCTGCCACGGCATGCCGGCGTGGCCGAGCGACCAGGGCAGGGGGCCCTGGAGGGTGAAGAGGACGAAGAGCGCCGCGATGCTCATGGCGGAGAAGGCCAGCAGCGCCACCAGGTAGTGCCGCCAGGTCTGTTCCTTGTCCGGGTTGATGCCGCACAACCGGTACAGGGCCTTCTCGCCCCGCCAGTGTCTGCCGCCGTCGAGCATGCGCGCCATGTAGTCGCCCAGCGGGACGTGGAGCCCCACGACGACGGCGATGACGATCGTTGCCTGGATCCAGGCCGCCATGGTCAGGCTCCCTGCTTCGGGTTCTGGTAGGTGCGGTCGAGGGCCAGGTTGAGCTCCACGACATTGACGGTCGGCTCGCCGAGCACGTCGAGGGCGCGCCCGGTGGTGTACTTCTTGATCAACTTCTGGATGCTCGCCTCGCTGGTGCCGCGTTTGCGGGCGACACGCGGGGCCTGCAGCTCGGCGTACGCCGGGCTGATGTCGGGGTCGAGGCCGCTGCCGCTCGCGGTGACCGCGTCGGCCGGCACGACCGGGTGGGCCGGGGCGTTGCCGCGTATGGGCACGGTCACGGTGGCGCTGTAGTCCGCGCCGGGCTTGGCGCAGGTGACGGTGACACCCTGGTACGAGGACAGGAACGGCTTGGCCGGGCAGGCCTGGTTGAGGCTGACGGCGTTGGTGACGCGGCCGCTGGTGCCGCCGTCGTACGTGATGCCGAGGACGGCACCGACCCCGCCGGCCGTGCAGTACGGGCGTGAGCCGTCGACGTGCTCCAGTTCGCCGACCGCCTTGCTGCGCGCGCAGACCTGGGTGAGCAGGCTCTGTTTGCCGGGGGTGTCCACGACGCTTTCGGCACCCTGGTTGCCGGCGCCGGAGGCCGTGGCGTCGTATCCCGTACCGGCGTTGGAGGGCCGGGACTGGAAGTACGTCTTGATCGGGTTGCCCTTGGCGTCGGTGAAGGACTGGCCGATCAGCGAGCTGCCGGCTGTCCTGCCGTCGGCGCCGGTGACGAGGGAACCCTGTGCGCTGTGCCGCAGGCCGGGCACGTGAGCGGCGGCGGTCATAAGCAGTGGATAGGCGAGTCCCACCAGGAGGGTGAGGACGAGGACCACCCGGGCGGCCGCGACGCTCTGGGCGGCCCAGTGAGGGAGTCGTGTCATGGTCAGATCCCCGGTATGAACTGGACGAGGGCCACGTCGATGATCTTGATGGCCAGGAAGGGCACGATGACTCCGCCCAGGCCGTAGACCCAGAGGTTGCGGGTGAGCAGGGCGGAGGCGCTGCTCGGGCGGTAGCGCACGCCGCGCAGGGCGAGCGGGATGAGCGCGACGATGACGACTGCGTTGAAGACGACGGCGGACAGGATCGCGGACATCGGCGAGTGCAGCCGCATGATGTTCAGGGCGTCCAGCCCCGGATACACCGCGCCGAACACGGCCGGCAGGATCGCGAAGTACTTGGCGATGTCGTTGGCTATGGAGAAGGCGGTCAAGGCTCCCCGGGTGATGAGGAGTTGCTTGCCGATCTCCACGATCTCGATGATCTTTGTGGGGTCCGAGTCGAGGTCGACCATGTTGCCGGCCTCCTTGGCGGCCGACGTTCCGGTGTTCATGGCGACGCCGACGTCCGCCTGCGCGAGGGCCGGCGCGTCGTTGGTGCCGTCGCCGGTCATGGCGATGAGATGGCCGCCGGCCTGCTCGCGCTTGATGAGGGTGAGCTTGTCCTCGGGGGTCGCTTCGGCGAGGAAATTGTCGACGCCCGCTTCCTCGGCGATCGCCTTCGCCGTCACCGGGTTGTCGCCGGTGATCATCACCGTACGGATGCCCATGCGGCGCAGTTCGTCGAACCGCTCGCGCAGTCCCGGCTTGACTACGTCCTTGAGATGGACGACGCCGAGCACCTGTGCCGTGCCGTCAGCCCCGGTCTCCGCGACGGCCAGCGGTGTACCGCCGGAGGCCGACACCCGCTCGACCGACTCCTCCAGGGTGGCCGACACCTCACCGCCCTGCTCGCGCACCCACGCGGCGACTGCGGCCGCCGCGCCCTTGCGCAGCCGCCGCCCGTCCGGCAGATCCACCCCCGACATCCGGGTGGTGGCGGTGAACGGCAGCCATTCGGCGCCTTCCAGGGCGTCCGGGGAGGGCAACTGGTAGTGCTCTCGCGCGAATTCGACGATCGAGCGGCCCTCGGGCGTCTCGTCGGCGAGGCTGGACAGCAGCGCGGCCCTGGCCAACCGACCCGCCGGGACGTCCCCGGCCGGCAGGAAGGCGCTCGCCTGCCGGTTGCCGTACGTGATGGTCCCGGTCTTGTCGAGCAGCAAGGTGTTCACATCACCCGCGGCTTCAACGGCACGCCCGGACATGGCCAGCACGTTGCGCTGCACGAGGCGGTCCATCCCGGCGATGCCGATCGCCGATAGCAGCGCGCCGATGGTGGTCGGGATCAAACACACCAGCAGCGACACCAAAACGATGCCGGTGACGCCATTGCCGGTGAGCACCGCCGTGTCGGGCGCCGCCGACATGAAGCCCTTGGAGAAGATAGCCATCGGCTGCAATGTCACGACCGCGACCAGGAAGACAAAGGTCAGCATGACCAGCAGCAGGTTCAGCGCCAGCTCGTTCGGGGTCTTCTGCCGGTTGGCGCCCTCGACCAGGGCGATCATCCGGTCCATGAAGCTGTCGCCTGGTTCCTGCGTGATCCGCACGACGATCCGGTCCGACAGCACTTTGGTGCCACCGGTGACGGCACTGCGGTCGCCGCCCGACTCACGGATCACCGGCGCCGACTCGCCGGTGATCGCAGACTCGTCGACGCTCGCCACGCCCGCGATGACGTCGCCGTCGCCGGGGATCAGCTGCCCGGCCGGCACCGCCACGATGTCCCCGCGCAGCAACTCCGCCGCCGGCACGATCTCTTCGAGATACGAGGACCTGGCCGCCCCCGCTTCCCAGCCGACCAGCCGCAGGGCCGTCGTCTGCTGCCGGGTGCGACGCAGAGAGTCGGCCTGGGCCTTGCCACGGCTCTCGGCGACAGCCTCGGCGAGATTGGCGAAGACCACCGTCAGCCACAGCCAACCGGTGATCAGCCAGCCGAAGAGGCTGGGATGGGCGATCGCGATCCCCGTGGTGAGCGCGGCGCCCACCTCGGTGACGAACATGACGGGATTACGCAGCAGCGTCAGCGGGTTGAGCTTGCGCAGCGCCTCGGGGAGCGCGCGCCACAACTGCTTCGGGTCGAGCATCCCGGCGCCCACCCGGCGCGGCCGTTCGGTATCAGGGGGTCGCACCGGCTGCACGGGAGCCGGTTTGGCCGGCGCGGAGGCGGTCATCAGAAACGCTCCGAGAAGATCAGGGCGAAGGTCAGGGAGCCCACCAGGGCGCACGCGACGATCAGGCCGATGGTGTTCTCGACGCTCATCAGGACCTCGTCCCTGAGTGTCTGCACAGCATGGGAACTCTCTTACGCGATGGAGGCTCCCGGGCAGGCGACAGAAACAGCCCGCCCGGGAGGGCTCGGTGATGGGATGGTGAAGGAGCCGCCGCTACAGGCAGATGTCGCGGCTGCTGATGTCGGCGAGTGATTCGCGGCGTACGAGGACGCGGGCGGTGCCGTGGGTGACGGCGACGACGGGTGGGCGGCCGATCAGGTTGTAGCCGGAGGCCATGGAGAGGTGGTAGGCGCCGGCGACGGGGACGGCGAGGAGGTCGCCGGGGCGGATGTCGTCGGGGAGCAGGACGTCGTCGGCGAGGATGTCGCCGGCTTCGCAGTGCCGGCCGACAACGGTGACCGGGTGTGGTGTGGCGGAGGTGTGGCGGCCGATGAGCGTGGGGGCGTAGCGGACTCCGTACAGTGCGGGGCGGGGGTTGTCGCTCATGCCGCCGTCGACGGCGACGAAGGTGTGGTCGCCAGTGCGTTTGACGGCGAGGACGTGGTAGACGGCCACACCGGCCGGGCCGATGACGGCGCGGCCGGGTTCGATGGTGAGGTGGGGTACGGGTAGTCCGGCCCGGGTGCAGCCGTCGGTGAGTTCGGTGCGTACCCGGGCGGCCAGAGCGGTGATGTCGAGGGCTTCCTCGCCGGGCCGGTAGGCGACGGCGTGTCCGCCGCCGATGTCCAGCTGGGGGAGGGTGATGCCATGTTGCTCGCGTATGCGGGCCATCAGGCCGACCAGCCGTCGGACGGCCAGAACGTACGGCTTGACGGTGGTGACCTGGGAGCCGATGTGGCAGTGCAGGCCCACCAGGTCCAGGTTGGGCTGGTCGAGGATGCGGGTGATGGCGTGTTGGGCGGAGCCGTCGGTGATGGACAGGCCGAACTTCTGGCTGTCGGTGCCGGTGCGGATGGCGGCGTGTCCGCCGGCTGAGATGCCGGGGACGACCCGCACCATGATTTGCTGGCGGGTGCCCACCGGTAGCAGCGCGGCCAGTCGGGCGATCTCGCAGGTGCTGTCGATGACGATGCGCCCGACGCCGAGGCGGATGGCGGTGGCCAGGTCCTGCGGACTCTTGGCGTTGCCGTGCATCACGATCTTTTCCGGCGGGAAGCCGGTGGTGACCGCGAGTTCCAGTTCTCCGGCGGAGCAGACGTCCAGGCCGAGGCCTTCTTCCTGCACCCAGTGGGCGACGGCCCGGCACAGGAACGCTTTGGCGGCGTAGATGACGTCGGCGTCGGGGAACGCGGCGCGGTAGGTGCGGCAGCGTTCCCGGACCTCGTCCTCGTCCAGGACGTACAGCGGGGTGCCGAATCGGTCGGCGGCCTCGGCCAGGGACACCCCGCCGACGGTCACATCGCCGCCGGGGGCAGGCCGGGCGGAACCCGGCCAGACGGAGAACGGGCCGGGCGTGGTCCCAATGGTTTCCGGCGACACAGAGATGGTGGTCATGGCGGTCCCCCTTCAGCCGATCAGCAGGTTCAGGCAGGCGACGACGGCTGCGGCACCGGTCACCCGCAGCACACCGACGGCCTGCGGATCCCAGTTGTGCCAGGGCTTCGTCCTGGGAGTGGCCGCCGGGGCAGGCGCAGCAAGCTGCGGATCCACGGTGAGGGCGGTGACGCCCAGAGGTGCGGCCAGGGCTCGCAGCGCGTATTCCGAGAGCATGATCCACTCCTGGTCGCTGCCCAGGGTGGCGACGAGCTGCCGCTCGGTGGTGAAGCCGACGGCCGTACGGCCGCCCAGCGGGGTGCGGAAGAAGCGGGCCGTACAGCCCATGGGCCCCGGCCGGACGGGGACGAAGAGCGGTCCGGCCGGGACAGGTTGTGAAGGCTCGGGGTCCTCCGCGAGCTGGCACTGCGACATGGCGTTCCTCCCTGAAGGAAAGACGGACTGCGCCGGTCCGGCACGGTGGCCGAGGACGCTCACCGAAGCTATGCCCGCCGGTCCGGGCCCTGACCAGGCCCTGACGCGCGCTTGACGCGACTCGCGAATGCCCTGACGTCTCACTTACGCGGAGTCCCCGCGGGCGTACGGGCCCCCGGCGATTATCGGAACTCGGTCAGGCGGGGGCGCAGGCCGAGGACGGCGAGGGCCGCGATGGCGGCCGCGGCGGAGGCGAGGCCGAGCGGCAGGGACAGCGAGTTGTCGGCGCCTTCGGCGGCCGCCTGTTCGTAGGCGGTGGTGTTGATGGAGATCAGTTTCCGCAGTGCTGTGTCGTACTGGCCGAAGGCCCAGTTGGATTCGCCGGTGCGGTAGCTCACGCAGTACTGGATCGCTTCGGTCAGATGCCCTGAGGAGGCGAGGGCACGCAGGTGCCGGTCGTCCTGCTGGTACGTGCGGTAACTGGCGATGACGTTCTCCGCCGCCTGGCGCTCGCCGCTGAAGGTGATGTTGCGGAATTCGTCGCCGAAGAAGCCGGTGAAGCGCAGGTCCGTGTGGTCGGCGCGGTAGGCGTCCATGGCGGCGGCGGACCGTGCGTCGTAGTCGGTGAGGGTGGCGGAGGGCAGCCGCATCAACTGCTGGCTCTTGGCGAAGAAGTCCTGCTGGTGTTCGGCGGCGTGCGGCTGGTCCAGCAGATAGCGGGACTCGTCGGCGTTGGCGTCGTAGGCGACCGCGCGGGCGCGGGTGAGGGCGACGACGGAGTCGAAGGCGTCGTGGCGGGCGACCCGCAGGTGCTGTTGTTGGCCGGAGATCTGCACGGTCGCGGTGATGAGAACGCCGAGGGCGATCAGGGACGCGGCGGCCAGTGGCGGGTTGACGATGCGCCGGAACCGGGCGGTGAGGAACAGCTGGAGGGTGACGAGGAGGGTGAGCAGCAGGATGCCGGCGGCGAGGACGGCGACCCGGGCCGAGGACAATTGGTCGGTGGTGGCGGAGGCGGTCGCGTCGAAGGCGTTGTTGTTGGCCGTGACGAGACGGTCGGCCTCGGGCAGGAGCCGGGTGCGCATGAGCTGGGTGGCGTACCGGTAGGCGGCCAGGGCGCCGGGATCGGTCTTGCCCGCCGGGCGGGCTGTCTGGTCGCTCAGCAGGAGCGCGCGGGCGGCGCCCTCTTCGTAGCTGCCGAAGTCGGCGATGGCCTGGGCGACGGTCTTCTCGGCGGCGGGGTCGCCCTGTGCCGCCTCGGCGAGGTCGCGGAGGCGGGTGGCGGCTTCGGTACGACGCTGGGCGTAGACGCGGGCTGCGGTTCGGCGGTCGGCGGCGAGGCTGGGGGTGGCGCCGAGCATCAGCTGGTTGGCGAGCTGGGCGTCCATGTCGCCCAGCGCGAAGTACAGGCCGGTTGCGCTGGTCACCTGAGGTGCGGAACGGCCCCGGATGTCCGACCAGGAGGCGTGCGTCAGCAGACCTGTCGCGACGAGTGCGGCGATGAGCAGGGCCGAGGCGGCCAGTGCGGCGCCGCGCAGGAGTTTCAGCCTGCCGGGGACTGTCGCGGGGAGGCCGAGCCGCAGAGCCCTCGGTCTGCGGCGCGGCACGCGTATCCCCCTGGGGGACACTCGCGGTTCGCGGTGCTGTTCCCCGGCCGGTCGGGGAGGGCCGGTCAGGTCCGGGGCCGATGCCTGGTGCGGTGCCGTAGGTCGCTGCTTGGTAACGCTGGTCTCCGGCATCGCGATGAGCCCCCTGTTCGCATCGCGGAGCGGCGTACGCCGCACTCCCCGCGATGAATACTCTTGGGCCTCGATCGCGGTGAAGGGCCTTGTGTTGTCGCCGCCCTGACGCCATGTCGGAGGATCTTGACGTACTCCTGACGGAGAGCCGAGTGCGGTGGCCCGAGAGGGGCGGGACTATGCGAGCAGCAGGCCGATGCCCAGAAGCATGAAGGCAGCGCCCGTGCCCACCATCACGTACTCAGGCGTGGTCCGATCATGTCCGTGGAGCAGCAGTTCGCGGGGATCGACCGGGTCGTATCTGACGAGTACCAGGCTGCCGTCGGCCAGGGGGTGCCGTTTGGACGCGGGTGCGGGCGAAGCGACCTCCATGACCCGTCCGTCCTGGGTTACGTACTGCAGTACCGGCCGTGCCCGCTCATCTTCCGCGGCCGGGCCGACACGCTTGACCATCGCCCGCACCTCCACGCCCACGCGGCGCAGGCGGCGGATTGTCCGTAGTCCGGCGATGCCTGTCAGCAGCGCTACCGCGCCGCTCACCACGGTGAATCCGGCCATCGTGACGACGGCTCCGTCGGGCATGCGCGGTCTCCTTCCGCCGCTGGATCTGCTCTTCCAGTGTGTGGCGGGGCGAGCGGGGCGGGTCGTCGACCGACGAAATCCTGACGTCAGAGATTCATTAGACTGGCCTCGGAGTGCCGGGAAGTCTGGTCGGCGGCAAATCAAGCATGACCAGCTCAGACGACCCGGGGGACGCGCCATGAGTGACCTGACCGCAGTACTGATCCTGGTGGCGTTGGCCACCGCCGTGGCTACGGGTGCCCGTCACTGGCGTATCCCGGCGCCGTCCTTGCTGGTCATAGCCGGTATCGGGGTTGGCCTGCTGCCCTGGGTGATGGCTTTCCGGGTATCGCCGCAGGTGATCAACCTGGTGGTGCTGCCGCCGCTGCTGTATGCCTCGGCGGAGGAGATCTCCTGGCGTGATTTGCGGCGGGTGTGGCGGCCGGTCACGGTGCTCGCCTTCGGATTGGTGCTGGCCTCGGCCGCCGCAGTCGGTGCGGTGGCGGCGGCGTTGACTCCCCTGTCCGGGACGATGGCCCTCGTACTGGGAGCGGTGCTGGCCAGCACGGACCCGGTGGCGGTGACCGCGCTGGGGCGACGGCTCGCGCTGCCGCCGCGCATCCAGATGATGGTGCAGGCCGAGAGCCTGTTCAACGACGCCACGAGCCTGGTGCTGTTCAAGGTCGCGGTGGGTACGGCCGTGGCCGGCGGGGCGTTGTCGGGGGGCACGGCCGCCGGTGAGTTCGTGGCTCTTGGCGGCGGCGGGGCGCTGGTCGGCGCGGCGGTGGCCGGGGCGGTGGCGCTGATCCGGCGTCGTACCGAGGACCCGGTGCTGGAGACGGTGATCGCGCTGGTCACCCCCTACGCGGCGTACGTTCTGGCTGAGGATGTGCACGCTTCGGGGGTGACCGCTGTTGTGGTCGCCGGGGTCGTGCTGGGCGGGCAGACGCAGCGGCTCACCAATGCGCCCATCCGCCTGCAGGTGCACGCGGTCTACGGCACCGTCGTCTTCCTGCTGGAGAGTGTGGTCTTCGCCCTCATCGGTCTGGAGCTGCCGTCGCTCATCCACGATCTCGGCGCCGAAGGTCACATCTGGCCGCTGCAGGCGCTCGCGGTGGCCGGGACCCTGCTGACCGTCCGGATGCTCTGGGTCTTCCCACTCTCCGCCGCCATGCAGCACCGGCGCGGCATCGGCCCGATCTCCTGGCGGGTCCCCGCAGTGCTGTCCTGGGCCGGCACTCGCGGCGTCCTGCCGCTTGCGGCGGCTCTGTCCATTCCGCTCACCGCCCACGACGGCACGCCGCTGCCGCAGCGGGAACTGGTGCTGGTCCTGACCACCGCGGTCGTCGTTTTCACCCTCGTCCTGCAGGGCTTCACGCTGGCGCCCGTGGTCCGCCGTTCCGGCATCGCCCTGGAACCCACCAGCACCGCCCGCGAAGAGGCCAAGGCCCGGGAGAGCCTCGCTCGTGCCGGGCTCACGCAGCTGGAGCAGCTCGCCGACCTGGAGGCCGCACCCGAGGTCGTTGTGGACCAGTTGCGCCGCGGTCTGCAGGCCCGCATCGACCATGCCCGGTCCGAGATGGACGAGGCGGCGGATCCGGCGGACTCCACCGCCACCGCCTATCGCGCGACGCGGCGTGCCCTGATCGAGGCGGAGGCCGCCGAGCTGCAACGGCTCTATGACGAGCACCGGGTCAGCGACACCACGCGCAGGCGTATCCAGCGGGCCCTGGACCAGGAGGACGTCGGCCTCGGGGAGTAGCACTGGCCGGGTCAGGGAGCCGTCAATCCGGCGTTGTCTCCCGTCAGGGGCGCGTCAGGAGGGTCGCCCCCGGCCTGCGGTCGCGCTTCGATGTCGTACGGCAGCGAGGAGTACACCGGATAGGGAGCGGTAGCAGCCATGGACGAGACCGGCACCGGCCCCCGGCGCATCGTGGTAGGGGTGAGCGGATCGCTGGGCAGCCTTGCCGCGCTGCACCGCGCGGTGGTCGAGAGCCGCCATACGGACGCCGAGGTGCTGGCGGTGCTGGCCTGGGAACCTGTCGGTGGCGAGTACGCCTACCGTCGTGCCCCGCTTCCGCCGTTGCTGGAGGACGGCCGCCGTCTGGCCACGGAGCGGCTGCGTACCGCACTGGACACGGCCCTCGGCTGGGGCTGGAGCGAGCACCGGCTGCAAGCCCGGGCCGTCCGCGGAACGCCGGGCACCGTGCTGGTGCTGACAGCCGACCGGGAAGACGACCTGCTGGTGATCGGCGCCGGTCAGCGCGGCCTGCTGCGCCGGGCGCTGTGCCGCTCGACCAGTCGCTACTGCCTGGCAAACGCGACATGCCCGGTCCTGGCCGTACCGCCGTCCCCTCTGCAGCGCGACCTCACGGCTGTGCACCGCCGCAACACCTGGCGCCTGCCGCTCCCGCCCCGGCGACCCGGCGAGGACGCACCCCGACTGCCGCGCGGATGACGGTGCGCCCGTAGGCGCGTCGATCTTCCCCTCTTCGGCACCACCGGATTCCGAATGTCGCATCAAGGCGGCATCAAGGTGCTACGTCACGGCGTCAGGAGCGCGCTAACGGGGGTCGTCAGGGGAACTCGTGGGCGCTTGGCTTCAGGGGTCGGTGCTCGCCGACACTGCTCAGGTCCACTCGTGATGCCCCCACCTCCGAGAGGATTGAGCGGTTATATCCCTTTCTTACTTCCGGGGTGTCTCGTACATGCCAGACCTACTGTTCATCGTCGTCACCGTCGCGGTCTTCGCCGTGCTCGGCCTCGTGGCCAAGGGGGTCGAGCGGCTGTGAGCATCGAAAATGTCGTCGGACTCGTCGTCGCCGTGGCCCTGGTCGGCTATCTGGTCCTGGCCCTGATCTTCCCGGAGAAGTTCTAAATGAACGACACCCTCGCGGGCTGGCTCCAGGTCATCGCCCTGGTCGGCGCCCTCGCCCTGTCCTACCGGCCGCTGGGCGACTACATCGCCCACATCCTCACCACCCCCAAGCACCTGCGCGCCGAGAAGATCGTCTACAAGCTCGGCGGCGTGAACGGCGACGCGGACCAGAAATGGTCGGCGTACCTGCGCAGCGTCCTTGCTTTCTCCGCCGTCTCCGTCCTCTTCCTGTACGGATTCCTGCGGCTGCAGAACCACCTGCTGCTGTCCATCGGCATGCCGGCGGTGCCGTCGCCCCTGGCGTTCAACACGGCGGTGTCCTTCGTCACCAACACCAACTGGCAGGCCTACTCGGGCGAAGCGGCGATGGGCCACCTGGTGCAGATGGCCGGCCTGGCGGTGCAGAACTTCGTCTCCGCCGCCGTCGGCATTGCCGTTGTCGCCGCCCTGATCCGCGGCTTCACCCGGAACAAGACCGACCGGGTCGGCAACTTCTGGGTGGACCTGACCCGGATCGTGCTGCGGCTGATGCTGCCGTTGGCGATCGTCTTCGCGATCGTGTTCGTGGCGAGCGGGATGATCCAGAACTTCCACGGCGTCGAGTCGATCTCGACGATCGCGGGCGACCACCAGAGCCTGACCGGTGGCCCGGTGGCCTCGCAGGAGGTCATCAAGGAGCTCGGCACCAACGGTGGTGGCTTCTACAACGCCAACTCCGCCCACCCGTTCGAGAACCCCAATGCCTTCACCAACTGGCTGGAGATCTACCTCCTGCTGGTGATCGGGTTCTCGCTGCCGCGCACCTTCGGCAAGATGGTGGGCGACCACCGCCAGGGTTACGCCATCGTCGCCGTCATGGCGATCATCTGGGCGTCCTCGGTCGCCATCATCACCGCCAACGAGCTGCACAGCGTCAGCAGCCAGGCCGGGCATCTGGCCGGCGGCATGATGGAGGGCAAGGAGCAGCGGTTCGGGATCTGGGCGTCGGCGTTGTTCGCCACCTCCACCACGCTCACCTCGACCGGCGCGGTCAACTCCTTCCACGACTCCTTCACGCCGGGTGGCGGCGGGATGACGATCTTCAACATGATGCTGGGCGAGATCGCGCCCGGCGGCACCGGATCCGGCCTCTACGGCATCCTGA
Source organism: Streptomyces soli (assembly GCF_003999195.1). Lineage (GTDB taxonomy): Bacteria > Actinomycetota > Actinomycetes > Streptomycetales > Streptomycetaceae > Actinacidiphila > Actinacidiphila soli. The sequence continues at coordinate 5,273 of NZ_RJVR01000356.1, read as the reverse complement.
TCCTGGCGATCATCGCGGTCTTCGTGGCCGGGCTGATGGTCGGCCGGACCCCGGAGTACCTGGGCAAGAAGCTCGGCGGCCGGGAGATGAAGTTCGCCTCCCTGTACATCCTGACCACGCCGGCGATCGTGCTGGTGGGTGCCGGGCTGGCGATGGCGCTGCCGGGTGAACGGGCCTCGATGCTCAATTCCGGGCCGCACGGCTTCTCCGAGGTGCTGTACGCCTTCACCTCGGCCGGCAACAACAACGGCTCGGCGTTCGCCGGTATCTCCGTGAACACCGACTGGTACAACACCGCGCTCGGCCTGGCCATGGCCTTCGGCCGGTTCCTGCCGATGGTGTTCGTGCTGGCGCTGGCCGGGTCGCTGGCCAGGCAGCAGCCGGTGCCAGTGACGGCGGGCACCCTGCCCACCCACCGCCCCCAGTTCGTCGGTCTGCTGACCGGCGTGATCCTCATCGTTGTCGGCCTCACCTATTTCCCCGCACTCGCGCTGGGGCCGCTCGCGGAAGGCCTTTCCTGATGTCCCTGACCACCGTCGAACCCCCCGCCACGCCGGGGAGCGATCCCTCCGCACCGGAGCAGCACCGGGTCTCCGGCGGCATGCTCGACCCCAAGCAGCTCGTCACCTCCCTGCCTGACGCGGTGAAGAAGCTCAACCCCCGGGTGATGGTGAAGAACCCGGTCATGTTCGTGGTCTGGGTCGGGGCGGTCCTGACCACCCTGTCAGCGATCAAGAACCCGTCCGTCTTCGCCTGGGTGATCACCGTCTGGCTCTGGCTGACCGCGATCTTCGCCAACCTCTCCGAGGCCGTCGCCGAGGGCCGTGGCAAGGCGCAGGCCGAGACCCTGCGGCGGGCGAAGACCGAGTCGGTGGCCCGACGCCTGACCGGCTGGAAGCCGGGGGCGACGGAGCTGCGTGAGGAGGAGGTGCCCGGCGCCCAGCTCCAGCTCGGCGACCATGTGGTCGTCGAGGCCGGGCAGACCATCCCCGGCGACGGTGACGTCGTCGAGGGTGTCGCGTCGGTCGACGAGTCGGCGATCACCGGCGAGTCGGCGCCGGTCATCCGCGAGTCCGGCGGCGACCGGAGCGCTGTGACCGGCGGTACGAAGGTCCTGTCGGACCGGATCGTCGTGAAGATCACGTCCAAGCCGGGCGAGACCTTCATCGACCGGATGATCGCCCTGGTCGAGGGCGCCGCCCGGCAGAAGACGCCGAACGAGATCGCGCTGAACATCCTGCTGGCGTCGATGACGATCATCTTCCTGCTGGCCGTGGTGACCCTGCAGCCGTTCGCCATCTACGCCGGGGCCGAGCAGACCATCGTGGTCCTGGTCGCCCTCGTGGTGGCACTGATCCCGACGACCATTGGGGCGCTGCTGTCCGCGATCGGCATCGCCGGCATGGACCGCCTCGTCCAGCGCAACGTCCTGGCCATGTCCGGACGAGCCGTCGAGGCCGCCGGCGACGTCAACACCCTGCTGCTCGACAAGACCGGCACCATCACCCTCGGCAATCGCCAGGCCGCGGAATTCCTCCCGGTCGGCGGGGTCGACGTCAACGACCTCGCGGACGCAGCCCAGCTGTCCTCGCTGGCCGACGAGACCCCCGAAGGCCGTTCCATCGTCGTCCTGGCCAAGGAGACGTACGGTCTTCGCGGACGCAGTGAAGGCGAACTCAGCCACGCCGAGTTCGTGCCCTTCACCGCCCAGACCCGAATGAGCGGCGTGGACCTCGACGGTTCCGGGGACGGCCGGTCGCTGCGCAAGGGCGCCGCGACCGCGGTGATGAAGTGGGTGCGCGACAACGGCGGACACCCCACCGACGACGTCGGCCCGCTGGTCGACGGCATCTCCGCAAGCGGCGGCACCCCCCTGGTGGTCGGGGAACTGGTACGAAGCGGTGGCGAAGTCACCGCCCACGTGCTCGGCGTCATTCACCTCAAGGACGTCGTCAAGCAGGGCATGCGGGAGCGGTTCGACGAGCTGCGGCGGATGGGCATCCGTACGGTCATGATCACCGGTGACAACCCGTTGACCGCCAAGGCGATCGCCGAGGAGGCGGGCGTCGACGACTTCCTCGCGGAGGCGACTCCCGAGGACAAGATGGCGCTGATCAAGCGGGAGCAGGCGGGCGGCAAGCTCGTCGCCATGACCGGAGACGGCACGAACGACGCACCCGCGCTGGCCCAGGCGGATGTCGGCGTGGCCATGAACACCGGCACCTCGGCTGCCAAGGAGGCCGGGAACATGGTGGACCTGGACTCCAACCCGACCAAGCTGATCGAGATCGTGGAGATCGGCAAGCAACTGCTGATCACCCGGGGCGCGTTGACGACGTTCTCCATCGCCAACGACGTCGCGAAGTACTTCGCGATCATCCCGGCGATGTTCGCGATCGCGTACCCGGGTCTGAACAGGCTCAACATCATGGGCCTGCACAGCCCCCAGTCGGCGATCGCCTCGGCGATCATCTTCAACGCGCTGATCATCGTCGTGCTGATCCCGCTCGCCCTGCGCGGAGTCCGCTACCGGCCCTCCTCGGCGGCGGCCCTGCTCAACCGCAACATCCTGGTCTACGGCCTGGGCGGACTGGTCCTGCCGTTCATCGGCATCAAGGCGATCGACCTGATCATCCAGTTCATCCCCGGGCTCCGCTGACCGAGACAGAAGGCAACCATCATGTCCAGCTCCCTTTCCACGGTGGTCCGCAACCACCTGGCGGCCCTGCGGATGCTGCTGGTGTTCACCGTGATCACCGGCATCGCCTACCCGCTGCTGATCACCGGCGTCGCCCAGGCCGCGTTCTCCGGCCAGGCCAACGGCTCGCTGGTGAAGCAGAACGGCAAAGTCGTCGGCTCCAGCCTGCTCGGCCAGAACTTCAACCTCCCCAAGAAGAATCCGAACGACGCCAACGAGGTGGCCAAGCCCGACCCCAAGTGGTTCCAGCCCCGCCCCTCCGCGGGCGGCTATGACCCCCTGGCCTCCGGCGCCTCCAACCTCGGCCCCAACAACGCCGACCTGATCAAGACCATCAAGGAACGCAAGGCGGCCGTGGCCGCGTTCGACGGGGTGCCCGCCTCGAAGGTCCCGGCTGACGCGGTCACCGCGTCCGGCTCCGGCCTCGACCCGGACATCTCCACGGCGTACGCGTACGAACAGGTCGCCCGCGTCGCCAAGAACCGGGGCATCGACCCGAGCATCGTCAACAAGCTCGTCGCCGACAACACCCACAGCCGGGCGCTCGGGTTCCTGGGCGAGGAGTACGTGAACGTGGTCGAACTCAACCTGGCCCTGGCCAACGTCAAGTAGCGACGCATGACCCGCACCCATCACGCTGCCCGCTCGCACAGGAACACTCTGCGCCAGCGGGCAGCGTGGCACTTATGCAAGGAGGAGGGTTCCCGGTGACGCGAACCGTCAGAGCGGCGGCATCCGACACCCCGGGCGAGCGAAGCGAGATTGGGGGTCCCCCCGACGAAGTCAGGGGGCGGGTCCTCCCCCAGCCTGGCGGCTGGGAGGTGCCCCCACCGGCCGAAGGCTGGGGGAGGCCTGGCACGCTCAAGGTCTTCCTCGGTGCTGCGCCCGGGGTCGGCAAGACCTACCGGATGCTCGACGAGGGCCGGCGCCGGGCCACACGCGGGACCGATGTTGTGGTGGCGTTCGTCGAGTGCCACAAGCGTCCGAACACCGAGGCGATGCTCGACGGCCTGGAAATGATTCGCCGGGCCGAACGCGAGTACCGGGGCACCGTCTTTCCCGAGATGGACCTCGACGCGGTCCTCGCCCGCGCACCGCAGGTAGCGCTGGTCGACGAACTGCCCCACACCAACATCCCCGGCGGCCGCAACGCCAAGCGCTGGGAGGACATCGACGAGCTGCTCAACGCGGGCATCGACGTCGTCACCACCGTCAACATCCAGCACCTGGAGTCGCTCAACGACGTCGTTGAGAAGATCACCGGTGTCCCGCAGCGCGAGACCGTCCCCGACGAGGTCGTCCGCCGCGCCGACCAGATCGAACTGGTCGACATGCCCGCCGAGGCCCTGCGCCGGCGCATGGCACACGGCAACGTCTACGCGCCCGAGAAGGTCGACGCCGCGCTGTCCCACTACTTCCGGATCGGGAACCTCACCGCGCTGCGCGAACTGGCCCTGCTGTGGGTCGCCGGGCGGGTGGACGAGGGCCTGCAGAAGTACCGCTCCGAGCACAGCATCGGCGGCGTCTGGGAGACCCGCGAACGCGTCGTGGTCGCCCTCACCGGCGGCCCGGAGGGCGACACCCTGATCCGCCGGGCGGCCCGGATCGCCGACCGCTCCGCCGGCGGTGACCTGCTCGCCGTGCACATCGCCCGCAGCGACGGACTCGCCGACGCCTCACCCGCCGCCCTCGCCAGACAGCGCGAACTCATCGAGAGCCTCGGCGGCAGCTACCACTCGGTCGTCGGCGACCACATCCCCACCGCCCTCCTGGACTTCGCCCGCGCGGAAAACGCCACCCAACTGGTCATGGGCACCAGCCGCCGCGGACAGCTGATGCGCTTCGTCACCGGACCCGGCGTCGGCGAGATCACCACCGAACTCTCCGGCGACATAGACGTCCACCGGGTCACCCACGAACGCGCCGGCCGCGGCCGCCTGCTGCCCACCACCCGCAGCACCCTGCCCCTGGCCCGCCGGGTGGCAGGACCGGTCGCCGGATTGGTACTGCCGGTGCTGCTCACGGTCCTGCTCGCCAACAACCGCGGAATCCTCAACCTCACCAGCGAGGCTCTGCTCTTCCTGCTGGCCGTCGTCGGCGTCGCTTGCATCGGAGGTGTGGTCTCCGCCCTGCTGGCCTCGATCACGGCCTCCCTGCTCCTCAACTACTACTTCATCCCACCCATCGGTCAGTTCACCATCGGCGGACTCAACAACGCCCTCGCCCTTGCAGTCTTCGCGGTGGTCGCGGTGACCGTCGCGACGATCGTGGACCGCTCCCTGCGGCTGTCCCGGCGGGCCGCCAACGCCACCGCCGAGGCCGAGACCCTCTCCTCCCTGGCCGGGAGCATCCTGCGCGGCGACCACGCGGTGCCTGCTCTGCTGGAGCGGACCAGGGAGGCCTTCGGCATGGAGTCCGCTGTCCTGCTCGACCGGGACAGCGGACCGCGACCGGGGGCCGACGAGGCCGCCGTGAAGGTCCCGGTCGGGCAGGACAGCCTGCTGGTCCTGCGCGGCCGCCGCCTGGCCGCCTCCGAACGGCGGGTGCTCACCGCCTTCGCCGCCCACGTCTCCGC
>NZ_RJVR01000251.1 GCF_003999195.1 Streptomyces soli | reverse complement strand
GTCCACAGCGGCGGTTCCGGCCACCGCTCGGGCTCCGCGGCCCCCGGCGGCTCCACCTCCTCGGCACCCGACCGCGAACGCCCGGCGGGCGGCGCCTCGCGCGGCGTCGCCGGCGGCACGCCGTCCGGGCCCGCCGACACCCCGGACTACCGGGCGCTGTGCAGGGCGTACGCGAACCACGACGGCAAGGGCTTCGAGAAGCTCCGGAGCGTGGCGGGCGGCGGCCGGCACCAGGTACGCCGCTACTGCGCCGGGCTGCTGGGCGCTAACGGCTCCGGCGACCCCCAGAACACCGGGCAAGACGCAACCGGCGGGAACAGCGGGAACAGCGGGAACGACCAGCAAGGCGGCACGAGCGACAACGGCCAGCAGCCCGGCGGCACGACCGGGAACAGCGGCAACGACCACTCCAACGGGTCGGACCAGAACGCGAACTGATGACCGAGTGACGTTTTTTCGGTGCTCCGCGCTGTAGGAGGTGGGCCGATTGGTCATCGGCCAAGCGGGTCCGGGTTCTCCCCGTACCGTACGGACTCGCGCCAGGGCGTGGCCGGGCACTTGCACCAACCCCCCGGCCCGGCCACGCCCCCGGGTGTGACACTTTCCGTCCCCCCGGCGCTGTAGTGAATAGGCCGACTGGTCATCGGCCTACAGGACGCCTGGTCCCCCCGTACCGGGTGTCCTTCCGAGGAACGCGGGCGGGGCGCTTTTCCCCCCGCCCCGCCCGCGTCCTCTTTTTTTCTCAGGCTCGGTTCGCCCCCGTTGCGCTGAGTCCCTGCGGGCGTTCTCTCCCCCAGTGCTTCCGCTGGGTGGGGGTCCCCCCGGCCGAAGGCTGGGGGAGTGCCCCCATTTCAACAGCGGCCGCTCACTTTGGCTCACTCGCCTGCCCGGAACCGCAGGTGCCGCAGTTGCCGTAGGTGCCGTCACCAGTAGACGACGACCTTGTCGCCGACCCGCACCTGGTCGAAGAGTGCGGAGATCCCGCTCAGGCTGCGGACGTTGACGCAGCCGTGGGAGGCGCCGGCGTAGCCGCGGGCGGCGAAGTCGGCGGAGTAGTGGACGGCTTGGCCGCCGCTGAAGAACATCGCGTAGGGCATGGACGTGTGGTAGATGGTCGAGACGTGGTGGCGGCTCTTGCTGTTGACCGTGAAGGTTCCCTCGCGGGTCGGGGTGTATTGGGAGCCGAAGCGGACGTCCATGGACCTGAGCACCTTGCCGTCGACGACCCAGGACAGGGTGCGGCTGGTCTTGCTGATGCACAGGACGCGGCCGGTGAGGCAGCGCTTGTCCAGCTTGGCGACCGGGCGGGTGGTGGGCGGATACATGGCGGCGTTCGTCGGTTCCCGGGTCAGGGAGCGCAGGGTTGTCCAGGTGGTCTTGGTGACCGTGCCGGAGGCGGGGAGGCCGTGCTTGGCCTGGAAGGCACGGACGGCGGTGGCGGTCACGGTGCCGTAGTAGCCGGTGGGGGAGAGGGTGAAGTGGCCGAGCTGCTTCAGCCGGGCCTGGAGCTCGCGGACCTGGGCGCCGCTGGAGCCGCGCGCCATGACCGGTTTCGCGGAGACGGCCTGCTGGGTGGCGGTGGGCGAGGCCGTGGGCGTGGTGGTCCCGGTCGCCGTGGGCTTGGTGGACGTACGGGCCGCGCTCGGAGAGGCAGGCGAGGCGTGTGCGGAAGCCGGGGCGGAGGCCTGCGTGGCCTGCGTGGTGCAGCCGACGACCGAGGTCATCGCCAGGATGGCGGCAGCAGTCAGACCTATTCGTGCCGACACATTGTCCCCCTCAATGTTTTCGTATCCCCAGAGACACAATTCCCGGCCGTGTAGTTCCGCGAACATGGCATAAGACTGTGAGCAAGGTCCCAGCGTGCGGACCTCCACCGGCCGCACGCCCACGACTACAGTCCGTGCTGAGAGCAGGACCCTTACTGAGCGGTAGCAAAGTCGCTGCAAGCCTTGAGCGGGAGGCGTGAACCCATGGCGCGCGAGTCTGAGTCCGGACTGCCGATCGAGCCGGTCTACGGTCCGGACGCCCTCGACGGCTGGGATCCGGCCGAGAAGCTGGGCGAGCCCGGCGCGTACCCCTTCACCAGGGGTGTTTACCCGTCCATGTACACCGGCCGCCCCTGGACCATGCGCCAGTACGCCGGCTTCGGCACCGCCACCGAGTCCAACGCGCGCTACAAGCAGCTGATCGCCAACGGCACCATGGGCCTGTCCGTCGCCTTCGACCTGCCGACCCAGATGGGCCACGACTCCGACGCCGCCATCTCGCACGGTGAGGTCGGCAAGGTCGGCGTCGCCATCGACTCGGTCGACGACATGAAGGTGCTGTTCGACGGCATCCCACTGGACAAGGTGTCCACGTCGATGACGATCAACGCGCCCGCCGCTCTGCTGCTCCTGCTCTACCAACTCGTCGCCGCGGAGCAGGGCGTCACCGCCGACAAGCTCACCGGCACCATTCAGAACGACGTCCTCAAGGAATACATCGCTCGCGGGACGTACATCTTCCCGCCGAAGCCCTCCCTGCGGCTGATCGCGGACATCTTTAAATACTGCAAGGCCGAGATTCCGAAATGGAACACCATTTCGATCTCCGGCTACCACATGGCCGAGGCCGGCGCCTCCCCCGCGCAGGAGATCGCTTTCACGCTCGCGGACGGTATCGAATACGTTCGTACAGCGGTTGCCGCCGGCATGGACGTGGACGAGTTCGCGCCCCGGCTGTCGTTCTTCTTCGTATCTCGTACGACAATCCTGGAAGAGGTCGCAAAATTCCGTGCGGCCAGGCGCATTTGGGCCCGGGTCATGCGCGACGAATTCGGCGCCAAGAATCCGAAGTCCCAGATGCTGCGCTTCCACACCCAGACCGCCGGCGTCCAGCTCACCGCCCAGCAGCCCGAGGTCAACCTCGTACGCGTCGCCGTCCAGGGCCTCGCGGCGGTGCTCGGCGGCACGCAGTCCCTGCACACCAACTCCTTCGACGAGGCGATCGCGCTCCCCACCGACAAGTCCGCGCGGCTGGCGCTGCGTACGCAGCAGGTCCTGGCGTACGAGACCGATATCACGGCGACCGTGGACCCCTTCGCGGGCTCGTACGTCGTCGAGAAGATGACCGACGAGGTCGAAGCCGCCGCCCTTGAGCTGATGCGGAAGGTCGAGGACCTCGGCGGCGCCGTCAACGCCATCGAGCACGGCTTCCAGAAGAACGAGATCGAGCGCAGCGCCTATCGCATCGCCCTCGAGACCGACTCCGCCGAGCGCGTCGTCGTCGGCGTCAACCGCTTCAAGCTCGACGAGGAGGAGCCCTACGAGCCCCTGCGCGTCGATCCCGCGATCGAGGCCCAGCAGGCCGGCCGCCTCGCCGACCTGCGGGCCGCGCGCGACCAGACGGCCGTCGACGATGCCCTCGCCGCCCTCCGTAAGGCCGCCGAGGGCACCGACAACGTCCTCTACCCCATGAAGGACGCCCTGCGCGCCCGCGCCACGATTGGCGAGGTCTGCAACGCCCTGCGCGAGGTCTGGGGCACGTACGTCCCCACCGACGCCTTCTGATCTTCTGACGCCGCGGCTCAGAGCCTGTCGGGTGACCTTCGATCGGAGAGCGGACGCGGTCTGGTGCGTGCGATTCCAAGAGGTCACCCGACAGGCTCTCAGCCCAGCGCCGCTCGCTTCAGGGCCATCGCGCGCCGGGCGACCCGGCGGACGGCCGGGCTGCGGGGGATGAAGGCGAGCGGGGCGGGGACGGCGCCGGGGAGGGCCAGGGCGGTGAGGCGCCGGCGCTTGAAGTAGCGCCAGGAGTCGTTGTCGAGGCTGGCGGCGAGGAAAGCGACGGCCTCGTCGCGCAGGTGGGGGTAGGAGTGGGACTGCATGCAGTAGCCGACGGCCCGCAGCAGCGGGTTGAGGTCCGGCGGGACGGCGGACGCGGCGGCGGCCGGGTCCGCGACGTCGGGAATGAGGGCGTCGACCAGCGTGACGGGGATCCGGTTGCTGTTCTGGTAGGGGGAGAGCCGGTCCAGGAGGAGGCCGGTGCCGGTGCGGGCGACGGGGATGCCGTAGAAGGCGGACGCCGTCAGCAGTGCGGTCGAGAAGCAGCCGATGACGATCGCCGGGCGGAGGCGTTCGTAGAGCACCTCGGCCAGCACCGGTGAGTCGAGGACGGTGAGCTTGGCGCCGAGCGCGTCGGCCTCCTCCTCCAGCCGCCGCGACCAGTGCGCCGGGGCCGAGGGATGCGGCTTGAAGACGACATCACGGTGCCCGAGGGCGACCGCGCCGCGCAGCATCGTCAGGTGCAGCTCCTCCTCCTCGGCGGCGTTGAGGATGTCGAGCGCGGACAGGTACTGGCCGAGCAGCAGGGCCGCGTCCGCGGGCAGGCCCGCGAGATCCGCGCCGGGCTCCGAGGCCTCCGCCATCTCCGCGAGGACCTTGGTGAAGGCCCCGGCCGGCACGACCTCCGCCCCGACCCCGTACTCCGACAGCAGCAGCGGCCGAAGGCCCGGCACCAGGTCCAGGTGGAGCAGCCGACTGATCCGGGTGGTGATCAGCGGCTCGAGCTTGTTGCGGGTGGGGCCGTACGACATGAGGCCGTCGGCGTAGACCTCCACCTGGGCGGAGGGGAAGACATTGACCAGCGCGAGTGCGGGCTCGACCTGGATCGACTCGACGACCAGCTGCACCTCGTCCTCGCCGAGGTCCCAGAGTCGGCGCAAGTTCCGCTCCCACAGCGGCACGTCCTCGTTGCGCGGGGACCAGCCGCCGGGGTGCAGCGGCGCGATGGCCTCGTTCCAGGACAGAACGCCGTCGAAGCGGCCGCGTAGCACCTCGAAGCCCGGCATGGTGTCCAGCGCCGGGGTGGTCTCGGGCACGGCGGCGTTGTTGCTGACCAGCAGCAATCGCCGCTCCGCGGGGGTGAAGCGGCCCGCGTCCAGGGCGGCGGCCAGGGTGGCGGCGCCGTAGAGGGTGGACGCCATGAAGATCTGCGTACGACGCATCAGGCGGCCGCCTTTCCGGTGCCGGTCACGAACGGCCGGCGACGCAGCCGGCGCAGCCGCACGCTTCGCTCGACGTCCATGGAATCCAGGGCCTCCGTCAGTACGTCCTGCGGCATCGCCTTCAGCGCGGCGGCGCTGAGCGTCTTGAGCCTGCGTGCGACCGAAGGCTCGAAGCGCTCGATCGAGTTGAGGTGGTGGGCGATGATCGCGCAGTACGTGCGCACCGCCTTGGGCATGAAGCGGTCAGCCTCGGGGTCAGCGGCCGTCTCGGCGAGCACCTGATCGAAGGAGCGGATGAAGTCCAGTTGACGGATGTCACCAATCTGGGTGAGAGATGTGGTGACCCCGCGCCGGTAGAAGACGCCGAGCAGCCCGACGACCGCGAAGGACTTCGCCTCGCGGTGCAGCCGCCAGATCCACGGCCGGTCCTCGGCGGTGCGCAGCCCGTCGGGGAAGTGCAGCAGCCCGGCGTCGACGAGCCGCCGGTGGTAGATGCCGGCCCAGGCGTACGCGTAGTCCACCGAGGTCGAGCGGTCGGCGGGCAGGATCGCCTCGCGCGGGTCGAGCCGCACGCCGCGGCGGCCCTGCGGGACCCGGGCGATGGTGCGCTTGCGGCCGTGGCAGACGACGTGGTCGGTGCGGACGAAGTCGGTGCCGAGGGATTCGATGGAGTCCAGCAGCCGGGGCAGATAGCCCTCGGCGAGCCAGTCGTCGCCGTCGAGGAAGGTGAGGTATTCGCCGCGTGCCGCGTCGATTCCGGTGTTGCGGGCGGTGGCGAGACCACCGTTTCTCTCATGGGAGATCAACCGGGCTCCCGGAAGTGAAGGGACAGCACGTTCGAGGATTTTCGGGGTTTCGTCCGTCGCCCTGTCATTGACGAGAATGAATTCGAAATCCGATCGGGCGTTCGCACGGATACTTCTGATCATGTCCGGTGCGAAAGTCTGAACGTTGTAGAACGGCACGATTACAGAGAGCTTTACCACCTTGCGCACTTTAGGTCGGATCCCCCTCGAGCGCTACGCGCCACCCACTTGAGGGTGAACGTAGGGTGCGGAAAGTGTGAATCGGCTGTCATAGCGGGCGGGTTCGCCATTCGGAGGTGTGTTGTTAACCTTCCGTTGTCCCTGTGTATGAGACCAGCTTGGAAAGGATTCCTAGCGTCTTGGACGTGCCAGAAAGTACCGCCGACCCACTTCGGGTCATCGTCCTCGCCGATTCGGACACCCGTTGGAAATGGGGTGCGCTGACGGCTTGCCGTATAGCCCCCGGTGCCCGCCTCGACGCGCGACTGCTCCGTGGCCGGGCCACCCCGACCGCGCGCCAGCTCGCAGAGGTCGGCATCCCGGCGGACTCCATGCGCGAGGTCACGGCCGCGGCCTTCCTGGACGAGATGAAGGGCTCGGCGGACACCTCCCCGGACACCGCCGACGTACTGATCCTTTCCTGTGTCGGCGGCACCGTGCAGGCGCTGCTGCACGGCCTCGCCCGTGCCTGGTGCGGCGCCCCCGCCCGTCCGGTCGTCGTCACCGGCTATGTCGGCGTCGTCTACGAGAAGCTCGCCGACGGACTGCTCCTGCGAGCCGGCGCGGACCTGGTCCTGGCCAACAGCGCCTACGACGCGGAGCGCTTCCGCGAGGTGTACTCGGGTGTCGGAGCGGCCGCGGCAGCGGACAGCGTCGTCGAGACCGTGCTGCCCTTCTTGGAGGGCGCGACCTACGAGCCGTCCTCCGACCGTCCGTTCACGGTCGTCTTCGCCGCCCAGCCCTCCGTCCCGGACAACCGCGCCGACCGTGCGTACCTGCTGCGCCGGGCGGTTGAGCACGCCCGCTCACACCCCGGCCGCGAGGTGCTGGTCAAGCTCCGCAGTAAGCCCGGTGAGCAGACCACCCACGTCGAGGAGCAGCCCTACCAGAAGCTGGTTGCCAAGCTCGATCTGCCGCCCAACCTCAAGCTGGTCTACGGCCACATGGGCGAGGTCCTCGACCGCACCGACCTCCTGGTCACCGTCTCCTCGACGGCCGCCCTCGAAGCGATGCACCGCGCCATCCCGACGGCCGTCCTCACCGACCTCGGGATCCGCGAGCCGCTGGGCAACCACCACTTCCTCGGCTCGGACGCGTACGCCTCCTGGGACCAGATCGACGCCGGCCTCGTCCCGCAGGCCGACCCCGCCTGGGCCCGCGCTCACGGTGTCGCCGCCGACGGCGACCCCTTCGGAGCCGTACGCGACAGGGTCACCGCCCTCACCGGGGCCGCCGAACTGCCGCCGCTCGCCCCGTACTACACGCCCGGTATCGCACCCGGTTACCTCCCCGGCGTGCTCGCCCGCCACGGCCTCGACCCGAAGGGCGAGCCGCTGCCCGGCGCCGCCACCGCGGCCGAGTCCGCCGCACCCGGCGCCCTGAGCCGCCTGGCGCGCCGCGCCGCCCGCACCGCCTACCGCCAGGGCGTGCAGCG
>NZ_RJVR01000297.1 GCF_003999195.1 Streptomyces soli | reverse complement strand
GGCCTCGGCGGCCGGTGCCCCCGCCTGCGCCGGGACGGTGTACCGCGTGCCGGGCACCGTCGGGCTGTACCGGGCCGCCCCGGGCGGCAGTTGAGCGGGCGCGGGGGCCGGTGTCAGGACCGGCGCCGGGGCCGATGCGCCGCCGGGGCTGAGCGCGGCGATGTGCTCGGCGAGCAGCGCCGCCGGGTTGCCGTTCGAGCCGTTCGTACCCTTCGCGCGGGCCGACGCCTTGCGGCGCAGCTCACGCTGGAGCCCGCGGTCCGCGCCGCCGAGCACCGACGCGTCCCCCGCCAGCGGATACACCAGCTCCGTGTCCACGACCCGAAGTTCCGGCCCGAACAGGGTCGACATCGCGGGCCGGGGCCGGCCGGTCTGCAGGGCGACCACCTCGCGCAGCACGCCCAGCAGCTGGTCCGACATCTCCTGCGCGGAGGAGAAGCGCTTGCCCGGATCCGGGTCGGTGGCCCGGACCAGCAGCCGGTAGAAGGACTCGTACGTCGAGAAGACCTCGATGTTGTCCGGGTCGGGGAGGCTGTCCGCGAAGACGTTCTGATAGCCCTGGAAGTCGAAGGTGAGGACGGCGAGGGTCCGCGCGACCGTGTACAGGTCGGAGGCGACGGACGGGCCGAGCTCGGCGATCTCGGGCGCCTGGTAGCCGGGGGTGCCGTAGATCGCGCTGTCGTGGTCGGTCATCCGGCGGACGGCGCCCATGTCGATGAGCTCGAGCCGGTCCTCGGTCTGGATGGCGTTGTCGACCTTGAAGTCGCAGTAGAGCAGATTGCGGCTGTGCAGATAGCCGAGCGCGTCCAGGGCTTCGAGGGCGTACGCGATGGCCTGGTCGACCGGCAGCGGTTCGCGCTTGCCGTCCGGGGTGCGACGCTCGTTGGCGATCTCCTTGAGCGACTTGCCGGCGACGTACTCCATGACGATGTAGCCGTCGAGGGAGCCGGTGTTGTGGTCGAGGTGCTCGACGAAGTTGATGATGCGGACGATGTTCGGGTGCACGATCTCCGCGAGGAACCGCCGCTCGGACAGGGCCGCGGCCAGCGCGTCCTCGTCACCGGTGTCGAGCAGGCCCTTGAGGACGACCCAGCGGTCGCTGACCGCATGGTCGATGGCCAAATAGATCCAGCCGAGGCCGCCGTGCGCGAGGCAGCCCGCGACCTCGTACTGCCCGTGCACCACATCGCCGGTCCGCAGCTTGGGCGTAAAGCTGTACGGGTGGCCGCACTTGGTGCAGAAGCCCTCGGTCCGGCCGGGCCGGTCACCGCGCGAACGGCCCACCGGGGCCCCGCACTCGCCCTTGCTGCAGAAGCGCTTGCGCTCCGGGACCTGGGGGTCCTTGAGCACGGCGGCAGCCGGGTCGGGCTTGGGGATCGGCGGCACCGTCACCAGTCCGGCGCCGAGCTTGCCCCGGGTGGGGCCGCTGCTGCTGGAGCTGCGTACGGACACCGAGCGGCCGGTCGTGCCACCGCTCAGCGAACGCGACAGCCGGCCGGACACCGAGCGGCGTGAGGCGCGCGAAGCGCCCGAGGCCCCGGCGGAGCCGCTGCGGCTGCCCGCGAGCGAGCCGGAACGCCCGGAGCCGGAGGGCCCCGAGCCGCCGCCGGCACTCGCGGGCTCCGGTACCGGAGCGAGTCCGCAGGTGTCGCAGTACAGGTCGCCGCTGCCGACGTCCTCGATGGTGCCGGTGCAGCCCGGCCGCTGGCACTTCATCGTCCATCCCCCATGTGATCGACAGGCCCCGCCTGCCGTGGCACCACGGCCTCGGCGACAGCCTGTTGGTAGCGCAGCACGGCGTGCTCGGCGGCACGCAGATCGCAGGGCGCGCTCCACAGCAGACGCCGGGCCTGGTCGTACCGTTCGACGAGCAGCAGGTCCTCGGCCATGCCGTGCCGGGAGACCTTCGCCCGGTAGGCGTCGAGGCGTCCGCGCAGCTCGGCGCGGACGGCCAGCGGCGCGGTGACGGCGGTCAGCGAGTCGCGGGCGCGCAGCAGTTCCTCGTCGGCGCTCTCCTCGAGGCTGTCGAGCAGCGGTGAGAGGCGGTGCCACTGGCCCGTACGGCGGTATTCGGCGGCGGCGGCCAGCTGCTCGGGGAGCGCGGCGGGCGCGCCGCTGACCGCGGGCACCTCGGAGGCCGCGATCTTGGCGAGCACCTCGCCGCGCGCGCTGCGTGCCTCGGTGAGGGTGCGGTCGGCCCGGGACAGCACGTCGCGCAGCCGCATCAGCCGGTGGTCGGCGTCGTCGCGCACATGCAGGACTGCCTCGACCTCCCGGCGTATGTCCTCCAGCGCCATGCCCGAGCGGTCGTAGCGGGAGGTGTCGGGGCGGCCGCCGGTGAAGAACGAGAGCGGGTCGGTGACCACTTCGGATCTGAGGTCGGTGAGCCCGTGGAGCAGCTCCTCCAGATCGTCGCCGGCCGGGTGGGCGCCCGGTCGCACCCCGACGGAGTGGGCGAGGGAACGCACCCGCTGGGCCTCGGCGGCGAGCAGGTCTACGCGGGCGGGCAGCGCGGACCACACGGCGTCGGCGGCGGCGACCATCTCCATCGCCTGGCTGTACCAGTCGTTCATCCGCGCCAACAGCTGTTCCAGGCTGAGCCGTTCGCTGAGCCGGGCCGGCCCCGTGAGCGTGCGAGCGGCGTCCGGGACGGTGCCGCCGGCCACGGTGACGCCGGAGCCGCACAGCAGCTCGGTCAGCTCGTTCAGCTCGGTCTGGGTGGGCCAGCGACGGCGGCCGCGCAGCGCGCGGGCGGTGGTCAGGGCGTCGGTGTACGCCTCGAAGTGCGCCCAGAGCAGGGTGATGGCCTGCTCGGTCTCGGCCCACCGGTCCTTGGTGGTGCCGGTCAGCTCGGCGCCCTCCAGGAGCCTGCGGCCCGAGTGGTCCTGGAGCGCGAAGAGGGACGACTCGATCGCCTCGTGCTCCTCGCCGAGCCGCGCGAGCGCACGGTCCACCTCCTCACGGCTCAGCGCCGGTCCGGATGGTCCCGCGACCGCCATCGCACCTTCTCTCGTGTCGTCGTGTCGTGCGCCGGTCCCTCTGGCCCCTCTGATGCCTGTGGTCTATCCGTTCTTGTAAAGCGGCGCGGGCGGCCCGTCGATGCCGGGAAGCACGGCCTTCAGCCAGGTACGGTACGCCTGCTCCCACTGGCTGCCGGTCCCGCCACTGCGGTAGTTCTCCAGGACCTGGTTGACGCGGCGCACCAGGTCGGTGTCGCCGGAGTTCATGGCCACGCCGTAGTACTCCGTGGTCGCGGGCTTGCCGACCAGGTGGACGGCGGGGTCCTGGGCGGCCTGTCCGGCGGCCAGTGCGTTGTCGGTGAAGACGGCGTCGACTTCGCCCAGTTGGAGCAGTACCAGGCAGTCCAACTGGTTGTCGACGAGGACGATGTGCGATCCGTGCGGTTGCTCCTCCAGCTTGGCCTGACCGGTCGAGGTCTTCGCCGTGCAGACCTTCTTCCCGTTCAGGGTGTTGTTGAAATCCTTGATGGTGGAGCCCTGGCGCGGCACGAGCAGCTGCTGCCCGGCCTGGAAGTAGGCGGTGGAGAACGCGACCTTCTCCTCGGTTATGCGCTGGCAGTTGATGGTGACGGTGCGCACCACCATGTCCACCTGGTGCTTCCTGATCGCCTCGAAGCGCTTGCTGGTCGGCACGGTCTTGTACTGCACCGCGTTCTCGTCGCCGAGGATGTCCTTGGCGATGGCCTTGACCAGGTCGATGTCGAACCCGACGATGTCGCCGCTGGCCGCGTCACGATAGCCCCAGCGGTAGCTGTTCTGGTCGACGCCGACGACCAGCTTGCCCGCCTTCTTGATCCGGTCGACGGCCGGGCCGCTCGCGGTGGAGGGCGTGAGGCTCGCCTCCGGGTGCTGGCCGCAGCTGGTGTCGGTGGCCGAGACCTGCTTGTTCTGGGTCCTCAGCGGGGTGTCCCGCCCGGCCGCCGTGTCCGCCTGGTCGTGCAGGGGCAGCGCGGTGGCGGAGACCGCCAGCATGCATGCGGCGGCCATCCCGGCCACCCCGCCCCAGCCCCGCAGCTTCCGTCTCCCGCTCAACAACATCGACTTCCTCCCTCCGCCGCTCACCGGTACTCCGACAGCCGGCGCCCGATTCCGAGGGCCGCGCCTGCCGCGCCGAGCACCGCGAGCAGTGCGGCCCCAGCCGCCAGCCCGCCCAGTGCCCCACGCCCGTCGTTGGCGGACCGCTGGAACGCCGTGTGCTCGTGGGCGACGGCCGTCGCAAGATTCGTATCGACGGCGTCGAAACACTGGGCCGTGTACTGCGCAGCCTTCTGACCGGACTTGAGGTTGCCGCCGATCGTCCGGGCCAGGGCGTCCTGGTATTCGCCGGAGTCGTCGTCCTTGCGGGCCGTGGCGTTGAGAGCCCACCACGCCTGGGCGGCCTTCATGGCCGTCTTGACCGTATCCCTGCCCTTGGCGTCGTCGGCCATTGACAGCGCCTGTGCCAGCAGACCGGTCTTCCCGTTCGCGCCCTTGCCCGCGAGGTCCTGCAACTCGGCCCGGTACGCATCGTTGTAGGACGCGCCGCTGCCACGCGCCACCAGGGTCAGATTCTCGTTCGCCCGGGCCTGCAGCGACTCGATCCGGGCCGTGTTGAGCACCTGAAGCGACCTGGCGCCGTTCACGTACGAGTCGTTGAGCTGGATGCGGGCCAGGCTGTGCCCGACCACCAGCCACATCAGGACCACGGCGGTCGCGGCCGAGCCGGCCACCAGGCCCTGGTTGAAGACCCGGTTCGTACGCCGGTAGCTGCGGCGCTGCGCCCAGACCAGGGCGCCCAGGGCCAGGACGCCGAGTCCCCAGGCGGCCCAGGGCAGGGCCTTGGCGTCCGCGTAGTCCGCGCCAAGCCGGGCGGTCTCTATGCGGTAGAGCTCCTTGGCGGCGGGGAGGATCTCCTGGGTCATCGTCGTGTTCGCGCGGCGCAGATAGGCGCCGCCGACCGGGTATCCCAGGCGGTTGTTGGCCCGGGCTCGCTCGACGTAGCCGGTGTAGACCGGCAGTTGCTCGTTGAGCTTCTCGATCTGGGCCTTCGCCTGGTCCGAGCCCTCCGAGGCGGCGGCGGCCTCGGCGATGTACCGGGAGGCGATGCGGATGTCGTCGTTGTAGCGCTTCCGCGCGTCCGCCGGGTCCTGCCGGCCTGCGAGGAAGCCGCCGGCGGCGGTGGTGTCCGCGTCCGCGAGTGAGCGGTAGATGTCGGCGGCCCGGGAACTCAGCGGCTCGCTGCGGTTGACCACGTTGTCGGCGGCGGCGGCGCGGTCGGTGATCTGCCATGCGGTGACCGCGCCGAAGGCCACCACGAGGACGGCCAGCAGCGCGCCGATGACCCGCAGCCGTCCCGGCTCGGTGGTCGCTGCCTCCCGCAGCCTGCCCGGCTGTTCGGCCCATGCCGGCCTGCGCCGCGGGGCGTCCGACCCGGTCGCGGACGCGATCACGTCGACGCCGTCGCCGGGACGCCCGGAATACTGCGTTTGCGTCACTGACCCTCCCCCCTGGACCGACCCCGCGTACGCGGGGTCAATCTCCTGGTCAGCAGTATGGCCGCAGATACTGACAATCCGCATCGGTAATGCGTGGATCTTGCGCCCCCACCGCCCAGCTCCCTTGTCAGTCTTCACGCATGGCGTGCTCCTCCGGTTCCCCCGTCCCGTAGTGCGCCCGCAGCCGGACCTGGACCTTGTGGCCGGCGCCGGTGTGGTCCAGGCCGAGCAGGGCGGCGCCGAGCACCGGCGGGGCGGTGACGACGGCGATGACGGCCTTGGGGGCGCGGGCGCCGAGGCCCTCGGCGATGGCGTCCATCAGCAGCGGGTGGCGGGCGGCGAGGACCCCGCCGCCGAGCACCACGTCGGCCTCCTCGCCGAGCAGGTCCAGGCGTTCCAGGGCGACGCAGGCCAGTGTGACGATCTCCTCGGCCTGGCGCATGACGATGGCCCGGGCGACCGGATCGCCGGCCTCGGCGGTCGAGAAGAGCACCGGTGCCAGTTCGTACCGGCGGTGGACGGCGAGGTGTCCCAGGTGCAGGGCCTCGATCAGCGCGTACATCGAGGGCAGCCCGAAGTGCGCCGGCAGCGTCTCCGCCAGCGCGGTCGGGCCCCCGCGGCCGTCCTCGGCGCGGGCGGCCCACCACAGCGCCTCCTCGGCCAGGCCGTAACCGCCGCCCCAGTCACCGGAGATGCGCCCGACCGCCGGGAAGCGGGCGGTACGGCCGTCGGGCAGCATCCCGGCGCAGTTGATGCCCGCGCCGCAGACCACGGCGACCCCGCGCGGCGCGTCGACGCCGGCCCGCAGCAGGCCGAAGGTGTCATTGGCCACCTGCGTGCTGCGGCCCCATCCACGCGCGTCGACCGCGAGTCCGAGCTCCCGTTCCTCGGCGGGCAGATCGGCGTTGGCCAGGCACGCCGACACATGCTCGACCAGCGGGACGCCCGGCGTGACGGACAGGCCGGCCGCTTCCGCCGCGTCCGCCACGATGAGGGCCAGGGCCCCCACCGCCGCCTCCGCGCCGGTGATGTGGGGCTGGAAGCCGCCGCCGCGGGCGGTGCCGAGCACCGACCCGTCGGCGGCGACGATCGCCACATCGGTCTTGCTGTTGCCTGCGTCGACGGCGAGGACCAGAGGTTGTGGCGTCAGGTCCACGCGAGATGCTCCCGGTTGTGCGCGATGAGACGGTCGGTCAGGGCTTCGGCGTACTCGTACTGACCGATCAGCGGATGGGACAGCAGCGCCTTGAAGACCCGGTCCCGGCCGCCGCGGAGAGCGGCGTCGAGAGCCAGGTCCTCGTACGCCGTGACATTGGCGATCAGGCCGCTGTAGAGCGGGTCGAGGGGTGGGACGGGCAGCGGCGAGGCGCCGGTGGCGTCCACGGTCGCGGGGACCTCGATGACGGCGTCGTCGGGGAGGAAGGGGAGGGTGCCGTTGTTGAAGCTGTTGACGACCTGTACGTCACCGCTGTCCCGCAGCAGGGAGGAGGCCAGGGCGACCGCGACCTCGGAGTAGAAGGCGCCGCCGCGCCGGGCCAGCAGCTCGGGCTTCTCGTCCAGGGTCGGGTCGGCGTACATCTCCAGGAGCTGCAATTCGATGGCGGCCACCTCGGCGGCCCGCGAGGGCTTGGACATCAGCTCTCGTACGACCTCGTCGTGGGCGTAGTAGTAGCGCAGGTAGTACGAGGGCACGACGCCGAGCCGGTCCAGGACCGCGCGCGGCAGGTGCAGGTCGCCGGCGATCGCATCGCCGTGCTCGGCCAGCAGTTTGGGCAGTACGTCCGCGCCGTCCGGGCCGCCGAGGCGCACCGACCGCTCCCAGGTGAGGTGGTTGAGCCCCACGTGGTCCAGGTGCACCTGGTCCGGGGTGACGTCCAGCAGCCGGGCGAACCGTCGCTGGAAACCGATCGCGACGTTGCACAGCCCGACCGCGCGGTGCCCGGCCTTCAGCAGCGCACGGGTCACGATCCCCACCGGGTTGGTGAAGTCGATGATCCAGGCGTCCGGCGCCGCCTTGCGTACCCGCTCGGCGATGTCCAGGACGACCGGCACTGTGCGCAGCGCCTTCGCCAGGCCGCCCGCGCCGGTGGTCTCCTGGCCGACGCAGCCGCACTCCAGCGGCCAGGTCTCGTCCTCGTTACGGGCCGCCTGCCCGCCGATCCGCAGTTGCAGCAGTACGGCGTCCGCGCCGGCCACGCCCGCGTCCAGGTCCGAGGTCGTGGTGACCTTGCCGGGGTGGCCCTGCCGTTCGAAGATCCGCCGGGCGAGCCCGCCGACGAGCGCGAGGCGCTCGGCAGCCGGGTCGACAAGCACCAGCTCCTCGACGGGCAGGGTGTCACGCAAACGGGCGAATCCGTCGATGAGTTCGGGCGTGTAGGTGGACCCGCCGCCAACCACCGCAAGCTTCATCCCTTCACTCCTGTCAGGGTCACGCCTTCGATGAAGGCTTTTTGGGCGAAGAAGAAGACGACGATCACGGGAGCCATCACCAGCACCGTGGCGGCCATCGTCAGATTCCAGTTGGTGTGGTGGGCCCCCTTGAAGGACTCCAGGCCGTAACTCAGCGTCCAGGCGGCCGGGTTCTCGCTGGCGTAGATCTGTGGGCCGAAGTAGTCGTTCCAGCAGCAGAAGAACTGGAAGAGGGCGACGGCGGCGATGGCCGGCTTGGCCATCGGCAGGACGACCCGCAGCATGGTGCGCAGGTCTCCGCAGCCGTCGACCCGGGCGGCGTCGGTGTATTCCTTGGGGATGGTCAGCAGGAACTGCCGCAGCAGGAAGATGGAGAACGCGTCACCGAAGGCGAGCGGGATGATCAGCGGCCACAGGGTGCCCGACATGTGCAGCTGCTTGGCCCAGAACAGATACATCGGGACGATGATGACCTGCGGGGGCAGCATCATCGTGGCGATGACCAGCATCATCGCCGTATTGCGGCCCCGGAAGCGGAACTTGGCCAGCGCGTACGCGACCGGGGTGCTGGACACCACGGTGAGCAGCGTCCCCAGCCCGGCGTAGAGCAGGGTGTTGCGCCACCAGGTGAGGAAGCCGGGGGTGTTCCACACGGTGCCGAAGTTGCTCCACCGCCAGTCCTTCGGCCACAGGTCGCCGGTGAGCGCCTGGTTGTCCGTCATCACGGCCGTCAGGAGGACGAAGACGAACGGCAGGACGAAGAAGAGCGTGGCCGCGATGCCGAGCGCGTGCACCGCGATCCACTCCAGTGCGGCCCGGCGGGTCGCGGCGCGCTTGGCGTGGGCCGACGCCGCCAGTTGAGGAGCGGCGGCCGGGGGCGCCAGGGTCGAGTTGGTGGTCATGGGGATCAGTCCTCCGCCGACAGGAAGCCGCTGCGGCGGCGCATGAGCAGCGCGGTGAACATCATCGCGAGCGCGAAGAGTACGAGGGCGATCACGCACGCGGAGCCGGTGTCGAAGCGCTGGAAGCCGAGGTTGTAGACGAGCTGGGGCAGGGTGAGGGTGGACTTGTCCGGGTACCCGGGCTCGAACTGTTGGCCCGAGCCGCCGATGACTCCGCTGGCGACCTTCCCGGCCACCAGGGGCTGCGTGTAGTACTGCATGGTCTGGATCACGCCGGTGACCACGGCGAACATCACGATCGGCGAGATGTTCGGCAGCGTCACGTACCGGAAGCGCGACCAGGGGCCCGCGCCGTCCAGCTCGGCGGCCTCGTACTGCTCCTTGGGCACGTCGAGCAGCGCGGCCATGAAGATGACCATGAGGTCGCCGATCCCCCACAGCGCCAGCAGGGTCAGCGCGGGCTTGGACCAGCCGGGGTCGTTGAACCAGCCGGGCTGCGGCAGGGCGAGGTCGCCGAGCAGGTGGTTGACCGGGCCGGTGCCGGGGTTGAGCAGGAAGGCGAAGGCCATGGTCGCGGCCACCGGCGGGGCCAGGTAGGGCAGGTAGAAGGCGGTGCGGAAGAGCCCGGGGGCGGTCTTGATCTTGGTGATCAGCAGGCCGATGCCGAGCCCGAAGACGACCCGCAGGCTGACCATGACCACGACCAGCCACAGGGTGTTGCGCAGCGCGGGCCAGAAGAAGGGGTAGTCGTTGAAGACGTACGACCAGTTCTTGGCGCCGTTCCAGGTGGGGGCGGCGAAGCCGTCGTACTTCATGAAGGAGAAGTAGACGGTCGAGACCAGCGGATAGGCGAAGAAGACGGTGAAGCCGATCAGCCAGGGCGACAGGAAGGCCAGGTTGCGCAGTGTCTCGCGGCGGCGCTTGGCCTTCAGCATGGGGTGGACGGTGCCGGTTGCGGTGCTCATCACTTGGCCTGCGCGATGTCCTTGTCGACCTGCGTGTCGACACCCTTGAGGCCGGCCGTGAGGTCGGTCTGCTTGCCGGATTCGTACGCGTAGCCGAAGTCCTGGAGCGTCAGCTGGTACGTGCCGCCGTTGACGCTGGGCGGGGTGGTGTTGCTGCCCGGGTTCTGGGCGATCTTGACGAAGGTCTGGAAGGCGGGATCGGTGCTGAGCTTCGGGGACTTCAGAGCGGCGTAGGTGGACGGCACATTGTGGATGGCGTTGGCGAAGCTCACCACCGCGTCGGTGTCCGTGGTCATGTACTTCACCAGCTCCCAGGCCGCGTTCTTCTTGGCGCTGGTGTTGGCGATGCCGATGATCGTGCCGGTGACGTAGCCCTTACCGTACGAGGCTGCCTGGTCGTCCGGCACCGGGAAGGGCGCCACGCCGATCGGGAACTTCACGCCCGCGTCCTCGGCCATCCCGGCCCGCCACTCACCGTCGATGGCCATGGCCACCTGCCCGGTCTGGAAGGGGTTCTTGGCGTCCCACTCGTCACCGAAGGTGGTGCGGTACTTCTCCAGCTTGGTGAAGCCGCCCAGCGCCTTCACCATGTCCTGCTGCCAGTTGAACATGGAGGCGAAGGCGGGGTCCTTGGAGACGTTGGACTTGCCGTTCTTGTCGAAGTAGGTGGGGCTCCACTGCGCGGACAGGTGCGTGGTGGTGGACTCGTAGCCGTGGAAGTCCGGCATGAAGCCGAGCTGGGAGTACGAATCGCTCTTGGTCTTCGTCAACTTGACGGCGTCGGCCTTGAACTCCGACATCGTCCTGGGCGGCGAGGTGATCCCGGCGGCCTTGAAGGCGTCCTTGTTGTAGTAGAGGCCGTACGCGTCACCGAGCAGCGGCAGTGAGCAGCGGTTCCCCTCGAACTGGGTGTACTCCAGCATTGCCGTCGGGAAGGTCTTGGCAGGGTCGATTCCGGACTTCTTCAGGAAGGGCGAGAGGTCGGCAAAGGCCTTCGACGAGCAGAACTTGCCGACGTTGTCGGTGGTGAAGGACGAGACGACGTCCGGGGCGCCGGCGCCGCCGGCCCGCAGCGCCTGGTTGATCTTGTCGTCGGTGATGTTGCCCTGGACCTTGACGTGGATGTTGGGGTGGACCTTCTCGAAGGCCTTGATGTTGGCGTTGATCGCCTTCACCTCGCTGGGCGCGGACCAGCCGTGCCAGAAGGTGATGGTGACGTCCTTGTTCGGGTCGTCGTTTGCGGCGCTCTCGCTGGAGCCCGTACACGCGCTCGCCAGCAGGGATATGGCGGCGGTTGCCGCGATGGCGGCGGCTGCCTTCGTCAGACGTGACACTGCGCTTCCTCCGGGGAACGGTTGAAGAGGGGGCGAAGAGGGGGTGCGAAGGGTGTGCGAGGTCGGCGGGCCGGCCAAGGATGCCGGTCCGACAGGGCCTACGTGTGCGGGTGGGTCAGCGGGAGGTGTCGAACACCTCGTCGCGGGTGGTGGCGAGGGCGCTCTGCAGCGCCCCGCACAGGACGGGGTGCTCCTGGACCGTGCCGAGCACCAAACGGGGCCGGGGTACGGCCAGTTCGGCGAGCTCGGTCCGGACCAGGGCACGGAGGTTCTCCCCGCCGGCGGCGACCACTCCGCCGGACAGGACGATCAGTTCGGGGTCGAGCACGGTCACCAGCGAGGCGAGCCCCACCGCGAGGCCGGTCGCGAAGCGGTGCAGCAACTCCGCGTACGGGCCGTCCTCCGCCCCCGCGGCCTCGCTCACCAGCGCGGCCGCCGCGTCCGCGAGTGAGCCCTGCGGTTCCGGCAGTCCCAGCTCACGCGCGAAGCGCAGGACGGCGTTGCAGCCGGCTAGTTCCTGGAAGCCGCCCGCATTGGCCTTGGCCACATGCCGTACGAGCGGTGTGCCCGGCACCGGCATGAAGCCGACCTCGCCGGCGCCGCCGGTCCAGCCCCGGTGCAGCCGTCCGCCGAGGACGATGGCGGCGCCGATGCCGCCCTCATTCCACAGCAGGACGAAGTCCTCGTGGTCCTTGGCCGCGCCGAGCCGCTGCTCGGCCACCGCGGCCAGGTTCACGTCGTTGTCGTACTCCAGTGGTACGGGCAGCGCAGCGGCCAGTTCCTCCAGCAGAGCCGGGGAGTGCCAGCCCGGGAGGTGGCTGGCGTACCGCAGCCGTCCGGTGCTGGGGTCGAAGGCGCCCGGGGTGCCGATGACGATGCGGTGCAGGTCGCCCCGCAGCACCCCGGCGGCCTTGGCGGCGCCGTCAACGGCCTGCAGCACCTGCTCGACGGTGCCCTGGGCACGGCGGCCCGGTGTCGGGAGTTCGAACTCGCCGGCGACCTTGCCGGTGATGTCGGCGACCGCCGCCCGGATCCGCTCGGCGGTGACATCGAGCCCGGCCACGTGGGCGGCGGTGGGATTGACCGCGTAGAGCTGGGCGTTGGGGCCGGGGCGCCCGGCGGTCGTGCCGGTGGCGACCACCAGGCCGGCCGCTTCGAGCCTGGCCAGGAGCTGCGAGGCCGTCGGCTTCGACAGCCCGGTCAGCTTGCCGATCCGGGTGCGGGAGAGAGGGCCGTGCTCCAGGAGCAGATCCAGGGCCGCACGGTCGTTCATGGCGCGCAGTACGCGCGGTGTGCCGGGGGTTCCGGGGGTGCCAACTGCCATGCGCGCCATCCTCCCATCACCCAGATAGTTAGGAAACTTTCCTGTTGATGAAAGGGAAGGTAAGCCCAGGCTGCCGGGGCGTCAAGAGGCGTACGTCAAAACACGGAAAAGCCCCGGCACCATGACGGTACCGGGGCGCGAAATCCGGGTTTCCGGGATTGCCGGGATTCCTACCTGCCGGGCGGGCGCGGGCTCACGATCGGCTGGGCGGCCGCCGACTGCGCGGAGTCCGGGTTGGACAGGGCCGAGGGCGCCGCCACGCCGGCAGCGGGGTCCGCCTGCTCCTCGTCGGCCGCCGCGAGGGGCGTGCCGCCCACAATGGCGATGCCGGCCTCGTCGAAGGCCTGCTTGATCCGCCAGCGCAGCTCGCGCGCGACGGCCGCGGACTTGCCGGGCATGGTCCTGGCCTGCGCCTGGATCACCACGGAGTCCGCCGCCACCGACTGGAGCCCCAGCACCTCGACCGGCTCCCACAGGGCCTCGTCCCACGGCTGGGTCTTGGCCATTTCCTCCGCCGCCGCGGTGATCACGGTCCGTGCCCGCTCCAGGTCCTGCCCATAGCCGACCTGGACGTCCACCAAGGCCGTGGCCCAGCCCTGGCTGAGGTTGCCGATGCGCTTGACCTCGCCGTTGCGGACGTACCAGATCTCGCCCTCGTCACCGCGCAGCTTGGTCACCCGCAGCCCGACCTCGACCACGGTGCCGCTGGCCACGCCTGCGTCGATGACGTCACCGACGCCGTACTGGTCCTCCAGGATCATGAAGACGCCGGAGAGGAAGTCCGTCACCAGATTGCGCGCGCCGAAGCCGATCGCGACACCGGCGACACCGGCGCTGGCCAGCAGCGGAGCCAGATTGATCTTCAGTACGGACAGTACCGTCAGCGCCGCGGTGCCCAGGATCACGAAGGACGCCACACTCCGCAGCACCGAGCCGATCGCCTCGCTGCGCTGCCGCCGCCGCTCCGCGTTGACCAGCAGTCCGCCGAGTGCGGTGGCACCGGCGGCCTCCGCGCCCCGGTTCATCCGCTCGATGAACTTGGTGATCATCCGCCGCACCGCGACCCGCAGAACCACGGCTATGACCACGATCAGCAGGATTTGCAGTCCCGCCGCCAGCCATCCGGCCCAGTTCTGGCTGACATAGTCCGCGGCGTTCGTCGCGGAAGCCTGGGCGTGGTCGAAGTTGGTCGTCGTGGTCGTCGTGGATGCGGACACAGCAGGGAAACCTCCGGTAGGGCTGGTCCACCACACTAACGGGCGATGCCCGGTGCCTCGTTGTCATGTTCGAGCGCGAACAGCGGGAATAAAGGGGATGGAGCAGGTGTGGTCGAAAACACTTCTGCTCCGTTACCCGGTCATGGTGGCGCACCGACCAGGCTTCCGGAGAGACTGTTGGGCAGATCGTCCCGGCGCGAGCCACGCGCCGCCGGCGTATAAGGAGGCACCTGTGCCGCATGTCCTGGTACTCAACGCGTCGTACGAGCCCCTCGGCGTCGTACCGCTCCGACGCGCGCTCATCCTCGTACTCAATAAGAAGGCCGTGTGCCTCGAGGAATCCGGCGCCTATATGCACAGCGCGACCCGGGCGCTCCCCGCGCCCAGTGTTGTCAAACTCACGAAATTCGTGCGAGTCCCCTTTCGCGGCCCCGTGCCCCTGACCCGGCGAGCCCTTTTCGCCCGGGACGGCGGCCGGTGCGCGTACTGCGGTGCCGTCGCAACCAGCGTCGACCACGTGATCCCGCGCAGCCGCGGAGGCCAGCACACGTGGGACAACGTGGTCGCGGCATGCCGCAGGTGCAATCACGTCAAGGCCGACCGGCATGTCGCCGAACTCGGCTGGCGAATGCGCCATCAACCCGCGCCGCCCTCCGGCCTGGCCTGGAGGATCATCGGCACAGGACATAGGGACCCGCGCTGGATGCCATACCTGCAGCCATTCGGCGCGGAGGATGCGATGGCCCGGATAGACGGCATATCTGCCTGATATCCGGGCTTTCGTGTTCCGTGCCTCCTGTTGCGTGGCCGGACCGACCGCCCCCCTTCGGCGGTCGGTCCGGTGGTTTGTTCACTCGTAACGCAACTCGGCGGGGTGCGCCGTGCGCCGCAGCAGCGGCAGTGAGGCGGTCGTTGCCAGCAGGGCGGCGGCCAGCAGCGCTGCGGCGGTGAGCAGCGGTTCGAGCAGCGGGAGCGATGTGCCCTCGAAGGGCAGGGAGCCCACCACCGTCAGGCCGCAGGCGGTGGCCACCGCGATCGTCGGCGCCAGGGGCAGAAACGTCTCCAGCAGCACGGCCCGGCTCAGTACGGACCGGGGCACGCCGGTGGCGGACAGCGCCGCCAAGGTGCGACGGCGGGTGATCACCGACTCGACTGTGCCGACGACGAGGCCGCTGATGGTGACCGAGAGGCCGATCAGCAGCGCCAGGCCGGTCAGGTTGAGGCCGTCGGTGTAGAAGGCGCTGTTGATGGCGAAACTTTCCGGCCAGGCATCCAGATAGTCGATCATCATCCGGCGTACGCCCACGAAGCCGACCCCGATCAGCGCCGTGAGCAGCATCGCCGCGTGTGACCTTGCCGCCGCCCACGGGTCGGCCTGCAGCCGCTCCCCGGCGATCAGCAGCGCCGGGCGGCTGGAGCGCGCCGCCAGCCGCCCGGTGACCAGGGCCAGCCCGGCGGTGCCGAACAGCAGCGCGACCGCGCACAGTACGACGACCGCGATGACGAGAGCTGCCGACATCGCCATCCCGCCGTTCAGCACGGACGTGTTCAGCAGCTGGAGCCCCGTCGCCGCGAGCAGCGCCAGCGGTGCCAGCGCCCACAGCGCCAGCCGCCCTCGCCCCACCCGGGGGCGTGGTCGGCGGCCCTTCGACACGACCCCCAGCGGGTCGGCGCCCGCCCGGCGCAGCGTGAACCGGGCCTCCAGCGTCGCCAGCGCCGGCACGGCCAGCACCACAGGCACCGCCGCCGCCCACGGGACCGGCACGTCGGTCGGCCAGGTCTGCGGGCCGGAGCCGCCCTGGGCCGCATCGAGCACCGCCCGCAGCGCCAGGAAGCCCGCAAGCCCCGCCAGCGACCCCAGCCCGCACACCGCGCCTGTCTCCAGGGCCGAGATCCGCCGGACCTGGCGGGGGGTCGCCCCGGCCAGGCGCAGGGCGGCCAGCCGCCGCTCGCGCTGGAGGGCGCCGATCCGCGTGCACTGGCCGATGAAGGCCAGCACCGGGAGGACCAGCAGCAGGAGGGCGGCGATCACGCCCGGACGCAGACCGGACTCGTTGAGGAGGTCGTTGGTGTACCGGGGGACTCCGCCGCCGAAGCGGGTGCCGATCACCGCGACGACCGTCGCCGCCAGCGCGAAGCCCGTGCCCAGCACGGCCCCCAGCCCGGTCAGCGTCAGCCGCCACCGCTCGCTGCCCGGCGACCCCCGCAGCAGCGCCCAGGCCAGCCGCGCGTCCGCCCGCAGCCCCCTCACCGGATCACCTCCGCGCCCGTCTCGCCGGCCACCGCGCCGTCCCTGACTGTCGCCTCGCGGTCCGCGTACGCCGCCACCTGCGCGTCGTGCGTGATCAGCAGCACCGCCGTGCCCGACTCGCGGGCCGCGTGCACGAGCGCGGTCATCACCTGCTCCCCGGCCAGTGAGTCCAGGGCTCCGGTCGGCTCGTCCGCGAACAGCGCCTTGGGCCGGGTCACCATGGCCCGGGCGAGTGCCACTCGCTGCCCCTGTCCGCCGGACATCTCGCCTGGGCGCAGCGCGGCCTGCCCGCGTACGCCGAAGCGCTCCAGCCACTCGCCCGCGCTCTCGTGGGCCTTCTTCCGGGAGGTGCCGGCGAGCAGCAGCGGCAGCGCCACATTGTCGAGGGCGGTCAGCTCGCCGACCAGCTGCCCGAACTGGAACACGACGCCGAACTCCGTACGCCGCAGCTCGGACCGCCGCGTCTCCGTCGCCTGGTCCAGGCGTTCGCTCCCGTACCGGACCGAGCCGGAATCCGGCGTCACGATGCCCGAAAGGCAGTGCAGCAGGGTCGACTTGCCGCTGCCGCTCGGCCCCGTCACCGCGAGGATCTCGCCGGGGGCGAGGTGCAGGATCGCGCCGCGCAGCGCCGGTGCCTGCCCGGCGCCGTACGACTTCACCAGGTCCCGGGCCTCGATCAGGGGTGGTGGGGTTGTCATGAGGTTCTGACCTCCTGGGCCAGTGCGTCGAGTCGCTGCGCGGTGGTGTCCATCCAGCGCAGGTCGGCGTCGAGGTGGTTGAGGGCGTAGTCGGCGGACAGCACCGCCGACAGGGTCGCGTTGGGCGCGGTCTTCGCGGCCGTCAGTTCGCGCATGCGCGTGAGGTGCGCGGCGCGCTGGTCGCGGAGGAAGTCGGCCGGGTCGCCGAAGCCGGACGCCATGATGGCGACCACCTTGGCGAAGATCTCGCTCGCGGCGCTCACCGGCGCCGCAGGCACGGTCTCGGACAGCCATGTGCGCAGCGCCTGGACGCCGGCCTCGGTGATGCGGTACGTGGTGCGCTCCGGGCCACCGCTGTCCTCCGGGTCCTCGGTCTTCGCGACCTCGGCGAGGCCGTCGCGGGTCAGGCGCTGCAGGGTTGTGTAGACCTGCCCGTACGCGAGCGGCCGGGCCTGCGGGAAGCGGTCGTCGTGACGCCGCTTCAGGTCGTACCCGTGGCCGGCCTCGGACGCGAGGAGGCTGAGGAGGATGTGGGCAGTGCTCATGCGGTCGCCGTGACCTCCGGGTAACTATTCACTCGCTACATGTACTGAGTGAATAGTGGCACGCGGGTGTGGCCCCGGACAAGTCGCTACGGACCGTCAGCCCGAGGCCACCGCGTAGGCCTTGACGGAGAACAGCGAGTAGCCGTACTTTGTGCCGCGCTCGACGCCCTGGACGCGGACGAAGCGCGCGTCGGCGGGGGAGTCGAAGCGCACGGTACGAGCGCCGGGGGCGCCGTCCGTGACGGTCGCCGCGGTCTGCCAGGTCACGCCGTCGGCGGAGGTCTGGATCTCGTACCGCGAGGCGTAGGCGTCCTGCCAGACGAGGTCGACGCGGCCGATCCGGGCGGGCCTGGCCAGTTCGAGCTGGACCCAGGCGTGGTCGTCGACGGGGGAGGACCAGCGGGACGCCGGGTCGCCGTCGGTGATGGCGGAGGCCGGGAAGTCGGCGGTCTCGTCGGCGGAGGAGGTGGCCGGCGCGCCCTGGGCGAGGTCGGCACCGCCGGTGCGCGGGTAGGCGTGGACGGTGACGGTCTGCCCGACCGTGCGGCCGTCCACGGCGAGCGTGACCGGCACCTCGTACGTGCCCGCCGCCGTG
Source organism: Streptomyces soli (assembly GCF_003999195.1). Taxonomy (GTDB): domain Bacteria; phylum Actinomycetota; class Actinomycetes; order Streptomycetales; family Streptomycetaceae; genus Actinacidiphila; species Actinacidiphila soli. The sequence continues at coordinate 4,045 of NZ_RJVR01000297.1, read as the reverse complement.
CCCGCGGGCACCGACACCTCGACCGGCACCGTCAGGGTGCCGCCGCGCGGCAGGTCCACGGCGCCCGGGGCGGTCGCGGTGACGCCCGCCGGGGGTTCGGCGGTGAGGGTGACGCGGGCCGCGTCGGGCGAGTCGTCGGCCAGCTGGGCGGAGACGGTCACGGGGTCGCCGCCAATCTCGGCGTCGGTCTCGGTGCGGTCGAGGGTCATACGGGCGGCGGGCCGGTCCCCGTACCAGGGCACGATCTCGTTGACCAGCGGCGCGTCCGCGTCGTCCGCCCACACCAGCCGTACGGCATCGGCCCGCGCCCCCTGTGCGGCCAGCTCCGTCCAGCCGCCGCCGAGGCTGCCGATCCGCCGCCAGCCCTCGCCGGGCACCCGCACCTCCACCGAGGCCGGCGAACTCCCCGCCCCGGCCGGATCGGTGAGCACCGTCACCGCGTCCAGCGCCCGCGCCGGGCCCAGCTCGACCGTCAGCGAACCGCCCGTGCCCCGGTACGCAGTCGTCAGGTCCCCGTCGGTCACCGGCGACGTGTCCGGCGGCCGCTCGTCGTCGGTCGTCGTGACCGTGAACTCCCGTACCGACACGGCACTTTCCTGCGCCGACGTCGACCGCAGCCGAACGTAGCGGGCCTTCGCGCCCGCCGGGAGGCTCGCGGTGACGGTCGCCCGGTCACGGAAGACCCCGGCCTGCTTCCAGCCGCCGTCGGAGCCCGAGCCGTCGCCCGCCGAGTACTCCAGGACCGCGTCGCGCAGATAGTCCTCGGCGCCCATCGTGACCCGCACCTCGCGCACCGTCCGCGCGGTGCCCAGGTCCACCCCGAAGGCGTCGTCCTTCTGCGGCGGCGCATCACTCGTCCAGGCGGTCGCCTCCTTGCCGTCCGTCATCGACGACAACTCCGTGGCCCGCGCCGAGCCCAGTGTCGCCGTAGCCGTGCGGGCGTCGGTGCCGACGCCGCTCCACGCGTCCGCCGTCGTCAGGGCCTTGGCCAGGAAAGGCCCGAGCACCCCGTTCCCGACGGTCGCCGTGCTCGCCGCTATCCGCTTGCGCGCCCGCTCCACCGCGAGCCGGTTCCGCCACGCCGCCGCGCCGTCCCCGCGCTGCTGGGCCAGCAGCATGTCCACGGCCCTCCCGCCCGCGCTCCCGTACCCCGCGAGCTGACTCAGCCAGGGCCGCACCTCGGCGCCGAACCCGCCGTCCGCCAGGCCGTCCAGCCGCTCCGGCGCGTCCCGCATCGCCGCGAACGCCGCCCTCAGCCGCTGCGCCGCCGCCTCCAGATCCGTATGGTCCCCGCCTTCGTAAGCCGCCCAGAAGGCCTTCAACAACGGTTGCAGATAGGCCGACTCCGCGCCCTCGTCCAGCGCGGACGACGCGTCATTGCCGGCCAGCGCCCGCAGCGAAGCGCGCTTGTCGGGGTCCGTTCCCGCGAGGTCGTCGATCGCGGCCTGCCAGGACGAGGCACTGTCGTACGCGCTCGGATTCCACGCGAAGTCGGCCGCCGTGAACAGCGGGATCCGCGAGGCGGCCGGCTGCTGCATCGCCGCCGTCAGCACCCCCGACGACGCCGACGCCACGGCGGGCTCCCGCCCGCTGTACGGGCCCAGGAAGATCCGGTCCTCGGCGTAGTCGTTCACCGGGTAGTTGTCCATCGTCAGCAGCGGATGCCCCAACGCCGCCCGGGCGCCCGCCATTTGAGCCCCCGTGATCTTCTCCGGCACCACCCCGACCCCGGTCCACGCCACCTGGACATCCTGGTTCAGCGCCTTCGCCAGCGCAGTCCGGTACGCGGTGACGCCGTCCTGGTAGTACTCGGTCGGCAGCAGCGACAGCGCCGCCGCCTCCTTGCCGTACCGCCCCGCCAGGTGCTCGGCCACCGCGTTAGCCACGTCGGCCTGCGCGCGGGCGGCCGCCTTCGCGCCGCTGCCGTACGTGTCCGCGTCCGCACCGCAGTGCCACTCGCTGTAACTCACGTCCTGGAACTGCAGCTGGAACGCCCGCACCCCGAGGGCCCACATCGCGTCGATCTTCCGGAGCAGCGCCTTACGGTCGTCCGCCGAGCCGAAACACAGCTCCTGCCCCGGCGCCACCGCCCAGGCCAGCGTCACGTGATTACGCCTCGCCCGCTCCGCCAGCGCCCGGAACTGCGCCCGCTGCTCAGCCGGGTAGGGGTCGCGCCACCGTTCCTGCCAGTACGCGTCGTCGCCCGGGGCGTACAGATAGCGGTTCTGCTTCGTACGGCCCAGGAAGTCCAGCAGCGCCAGCCGCTGCGCATGGCTCCACGGCTCGCCGTAGAAGCTCTCCGCCACCCCCCGCACCCCTGTAGCGGGCCAGTCCCGGATCACCACACCGGGCAACCCCTGTGCGGTCACCAGCTGCCTCAGCGTCTGCGCCGCGTGGAACAGGCCGTCCTCGCCCACCCCCGCGAGGGCCACCGTCTTCTCCCCGACGGCCAGCCGGTATCCACCGCTCGGCAAATCCCCCGTTTCCGCCGCCCCCAGCCGCCGCAACGCCCTCTCCGCCCCTGGCCCGTCCGCGTACACCACGGTGCCGGTCACGCCCTCGCCGCTGCTTGCCTCGACCACGCGCTGGGCGCCGGCCTCGCGCAGCACGGCCCGGATCGCCTCCAGCGCGTACGGGTCGGCCTCCGGCCCGGCGACCAGTGTCACGGTGCCGTTCTTTATGGCTGCGAACCCGTTCCGCCCGGCCAGCGACTGCGGCTTCGGCCATACGGATGTCGTTGCGGTGGCGGTCTCTGGCGCGGTCATCGCCGCTCCGCTGTCCGCCGCCCTCGGCGCGGCCACCGCCCCCGGCGTCCCGGCCAGCATCCCGCCGACAACGGTCGCCACCAGGGCGGCCGTTCCTGCTGCGGCGGATCTCATACGGCCAGTCATGGGCCGCTAGCCCACCACTTCCCTGCGGGGCTGTCAACGCGCGCTCCGGTGCTCCTTGTCCGGTGTGCCCCAGGGTGTGCTCCCACCCACCCACCCACCCACCCGTTGCCCGGTGCGGTTGGCGGCGGGCCTGGGCATTGCGTTCGTGGGTGGTCGGGGGCGTGTCGGGTGGGTCCTATGAGACAGCGCTGCAGTCGATTTGCGGCTGGCGCCGCGTGGTCGCCCGCCCTGTTCCTCGCTACCTCGGAACTGGGCGTTCTGCGTAGCCTTGGCGTCTCTACGGACCTGCCCCGCCCCACCCCTTCCGGCCGTATGGCCGCCAACTGCCGGAGGGGGGTTCCTCCCGCCCTCCTCCCGGCACCGGAAACTCACCGATCGGTCCAGCCCTGTTACTGGCCCGGACCACGCGTCCGTGTCACCCGGCACCCCAGGCCCACATGCCCCCGATATGTGGGCCCGGGGCGCCGGGTCGGACCGACGCGGCAAGGATGCGGTGCCGGGAGGAGGTCAGAAGCCGTCTCCTAGGACTCACCCCGGCGGCGGCCCCGACCCGAACACGAACGAGAGCGCAGCGCCCGCGCCAATCGCCCCGGGCAACGGGCGGGTGGGTGGGGGAAAGGCCAAGCGCACCCCCGGAGGGCCTAGCCTGGCGGGATGGCGGAGGCACACGAGCTGACGATGGTGGCGCAGGCGGCAGCCATGCGGCGGGGGGAGCTGTCGCCGGTGGAGTTGGCGACGCATTACCTGGCCAGGATCGAGGAGCTGAACGACGCGGTCGGGGCGTACCTCACCGTGACGGCGGATCACGCGCTCGCGGATGCCCGCCGTGCGGAGCGGCGGTTGAAGGAGGGCGGGGAGCTGCCGCCGCTGCTGGGGGTGCCGATGGCGGTGAAGGACCTCACGCCGGTCAAGGGAGTGCGGTTCACGGCCGGGTCGTCCGTGTTCGCGGAGCAGGTCGCCGAGGTGGACGCGTACATCGTCACGCTGCTCCGCGAGAGGGGCGGAAGCGTGCTGCTGGGCAAGACGAACACGCCCGAATTCGGCCTCCCCGCCTACACGGAGAACCGCCTGGGTCCGCCGGCCCGCACGCCGTACGACCTGACGCGCGGCGCGGGCGGCAGCAGCGGCGGCGCGGCGGCGGCGGTGGCCGCGGG
>NZ_RJVR01000105.1 GCF_003999195.1 Streptomyces soli | reverse complement strand
TCGATCTCCGCGGCGTCGCGTGCCTCCCCCAGCCTGGCGGCTGGGTGGGGGTCCTCCCCCTGGCTTCGCCGGGGGCACCCCCACCGGCCGAAGGCTGGGGGAGTGCCCCCACCGACTTGCGATCGCCGGCGCCAGACCCCGCTCCTTCTCCCACGGAGATCGGCCGGACAGGCCCTAGACCAGACCCACCAGCCGGTACAGCACCAGAGAGCCCGCGACCGCCGCGTTGAGGCTCGCTCCCGTCCCCACCATCGGGATCTCGACCGCGACGTCGAGCAGGTCCAGCGCCTCGGGCGGAATGCCGTGCTGCTCATGGCCGAGCACCACGACCGTCGCCCGCCTCGCGGCCGGCAGATCGGCCAGCCGAACCGCCTCGTCGGCGAGCTCGACGCCCACGATGTGCACCCCGCGCTCGCGCTGCTGCAGCAGCCAGCCCAGAGGATCCCCGGTGCGGTGGACGCACGGCCGCCGGCGCAGCGTGTTGCCGCGCGCCAGCGCCTCGTCGACCCACGGGAACGGCGGCACCGCCATGCAAGCGCCGACCGCGTCGCACGTACGCAGCAGGGTGCCCAGATTCGCACCGTGCAGCGGCCACAGCGGGGCCGCGTAGAGATGGTCCCAGCAACTGTGGGCGCGCGGGCGGCGGCTGCGCCGGAGCTCGGCCCGCGTACGGGGCCGAATCGCCGCCATCAGAGGTAGAGGCCGTCCGAGGAGGCGGCCGTTGTCGGCGAGGGGATGGCGGGGATCGCGGTGGGGGAGGAGCCGCGGCGGAGGGCGTACAGCTCGGCGAGGGTGGCGCCTTCGCGGCCGACGCCTTCGGGGGTGCCGAGCCAGTTGACCGCTTCCGTACGGGTGAGGGGGCCGACCTCGATACGGGCGAGGCAGCGGCCGGGGCGGACGACGGCGGGGTGCAGCCGCTCCAGGTCCTCGTTGGTGGTGATGCCGACCAGGACGTTGCGGCCCTGGCCGAGCAGGCCGTCCGTGAGGTTGAGGAGCCGGGACAGGGCCTGGCCGGTCTGGTGCTTGGCCTGGCCGCGGATGAGCTCGTCGCAGTCCTCGAGGAGCAGCAGCCGCCAGCGGCCGCCCGCGGTGCCGTCGTCCTCACCGATGGCGATGTCCATCAGATAGCCGACGTCGTTGAAGAGCCGCTCCGGGTCCAGGACGCAGTCCACCTGGCACCAGTCCCGCCACGACCGCGCCAGCGTCCGCAGGGCGGAGGTCTTGCCGGTGCCCGGCGGGCCGTGCAGAAGCAGCAGCCGCCCGGAGATGTCGTCGGCCGTGAGCTTCATCAGGCCGTCCATCGCGTCGGCGACCGGCGCGGTGTAGTTGGCCCGGACCTCGGGCCACGTCTTGGCGCTGATCTGCCGGGTCGTACGGTGCGGGCCACGCCTCGGCGACACGTACCAGAAACCCATCGTCACGTTCTCCGGCTGCGGCTCCGGCTCGTCCTCCGCGCCGTCCACGCATGACGCGAGCACCTCGTCGGCCAGCTCGGCGCTGACGGCCGCCACCGTCACATCGGCGCCCCGGCTCCACCGGGACACCAGCACCGTCCAGCCCTGCCCCTCGGCGAGTGTGGCGCTGCGGTCCTTGTCGCGCGCCGAGCGCAGCACGGCCGCCTCCGGAGGGAGCAGGGTCGCCCCCGACTTGACGCTGTCGAGCGAGGCGCCGCGCGAGTACGGCTGCTCGCCGGACGCGAAACGGCCCAGGAACAGGGCGTCCACGACATCGGACGGCGAATCGCTGTCGTCCATGTTGAGCCGGATGGACAGGGCACGGTGGGGTGTCGTCGGGTGTGCTTGCGGCACAGGCCTCCTCGAGTCGGACATGGCGTTCATGATCCGGCACAAGAGCCGCATCCGCACAGTGTTTTTCCGACTCGGACAAGTAACCCCTTCCGGGCATCTTCGCGGCTACAGTTCTGGGTAATGGGGCGTCATGCGAGCACACGTATGAGATTGACGGGAAACGGGCCGCCGGGGCGCCGAGGGGTCGCCGCCTTGCTGGGCATCGGCGTGGTCGGCGTCGTGGCGCTGGCCCTCCTGCTGTCGATGTGCGGAGGCGGCGACGGTACGAAGAGCGGCACCGGCGCCCACGCCCCCACCGGGAAGCGGACTACCGCTGAACTCGGCTTCGGCCTCACCCACACGGAGTTCAGCGCCGACCATGGCGCGGCGTACGCCAAGAAGGCCGCCGGCGAACTGCTCTCCCAGCACTCCCTCCCCCAGGACCAGGCCACCATGGGCTGGGGCGCCAGCAACCCCGAGCCCTCGCCCGGGACGTACGACTTCGCCGAACTCGACGACCGCGTCGCCCTCATCCGCAACACCGGCGGCACCCCCGTCATCACCCTCTGCTGCGCCCCCGACTGGATGAAGGGCGGCAAGGCCGGGCAGACGGACTGGTCCAACCTCGAGGCCGCCCCCACCCCCGACCACTTCGACGACTTCGCCGCCCTCGCGGCGAAGGTCGCCGAGCGCTACCCCGACATACGGCACTTCATGGTCTGGAACGAGTTCAAGGGCTTCTGGCACGACGGGCTCAAGCGCTGGGACTACGAGGGCTACACCCGGCTCTACAACCTCGTCTACCAGGCCATCAAGAAGGTCAACCCGGACAACATGGTCGGCGGCCCGTACGTCGTCATGGACAGCTTCCCCCCGGGCGACGGCGGGAACGGCGATGCGTCCGCCTCCCTGAAGGGGGACTGGGGCGCCGCCGACCAGCGCGCCCTCGACGTCGTCGACTACTGGCTCAAGCACAAGGCCGGCGCGGACTTCCTGGTCCTGGACGGCTCCAGCACGAACCACGACGACAGCCTCGTACCGGACGAGTTCGCGGCCACCGAGAAATTCGCCGCACTCAGCCGCTGGGCCGCTGCCCGCACCCCGCTCCCCATCTGGTGGGCGGAGTGGTACGTCGAGCCCCCCGCCTCCGGCTGGACCGAGCCCCACCGCACCGCGGTGCAGGCCTCCGCCATGATCCAGCTCGCCCTCGGCGGCTCCGCCGCCGCCTTCTACTGGAACCCGCAGTCGCGCGGCGCCACCTGCCCCGGCTGCCTCTGGACCAGCACAGAGCTCTCCGCCAACGGCGGCCGGCAACTCCCCATGCTGGACCTCCTCCGCCGCTTCGCGGCCGCCTTCCCCCCGGGCACCGCCTTCCGTACGGTCACCATCGCGAACGACGACAAGCCGAACGTCCGCGTCCTGGCCTCCGCCACGGCCGTCCTCGTCGTCAACGTCCTCGGCCGCGCGATCCACGTGAACGTCGACGGCCAGTCCTTCGACCTTGCCGGCTACGGCATCCGCTGGCTGCAACGCTGATCCGGTGCCGGGGGCGCCGCCGCGCCCCTGCTGGGTGGGTGGTTGCGGGCCGTGGGCGGCTGCGGGCCCGTGGGCGGGTTGGTTCCCCCACCCCGCCCCCTCCCGGGTCCAGGGGCGCTGCCCCTGGACCCGGGAGGGGGCGTTGTCGAGTGCGGGTCCGTGGCCGGGTTGTGCCAGCCCTCCCCCACCCAGCCGCCAGGCTGGGGGAGAACAGCGCGCTCAGCTCAGGGTGAGGAAGCGGTCGACCAGGGCCACGAGGAACACGACCACCAGCGGTGCCGCCATCGCCAAGGAGAGCCGCATGCCGCGCCGGCGGCGCTCCGGCGGGACCGTGACGCGGGCGAGTTCGCGCGCGCCCAGAAGGAGGAGCAGAGCGAGCCCGGCCACGGCGCCGACCGCCGTCCAGGCGGTCCAGGTGATGACGGGGAAGACGCGTTCGGGCTGCGGAGCGAGGACGGGCCAGTTGCTGGGCTGCTTGCGGAGTTCGTAGATCGCGGCGTCGTCGTTGACGAGCACGCGCCGCAGATCGGCGCGCGCGTCAAGGGAGCCGAGGAGCCTGCCGGGCCAGCTCGCAGGGAAGCCCGCGTCGAGCTGCAGGTACGTGGTCTGGCCGCGCGAGACGATCAGGTATGACTTCGGCCCGGCATCCCGAAGCGCTGTGACGACCGACTGCACCCGCACCGGATCGCTCGGCGCGAGCACCGGAACGTAGGTCACCTTCTCCATGTCACGCGCGTTCCAGGGCAGGCTGGGCGTGACGTCGTTGACGGGGTCGGTGCTGAGCCAGAGGACGCGGGCGGACGGCGAGTCGTGGGCGTAGACGTAGTCCATGGCGGCGACTTCGCCCGTGCGGACGCGCTCGAAGGGCTCGTTGCCCCAGCGGGCGACGAGGAAGCCGGCCATGAGGACGCAGCCGGCGACGAGCGCGGCGAGGGGGCCGAGCCAGGCGCGTGCGGGGGCGGTGCGGGGGAAGAGGGCGAGGGCGGCCAAGGCGCAAGCGCCGGGTAGGGCGAAGAGGAAGACGCGGAGGGCCATTTCGCCGCCGTACGACTGCATGCCGAAGCCGCAGAAGGGCACGAGGAGGAGCACGAGCAGGGCGCGGTCGTTGCTGCCGGCGAGGCGGCGACGACGGAGCCAGCCGAAGGCGGCGAGGGTGAGGACGCCGGCGGCGAGCAGCACGCGGGCGTAGAGCACAAGCTTGTGGACGCTGCTGCCGCCCTGGATGCGGCCGGAGACGCTGGAGGAGACGTTGCCGCCGAGGGAGCCGATGCCGCCGAAGAGTTCGTTGAAGTGCCCGGACCAGTAGGGCTCGGCGAGGAAGCCGATCCAGCCGACGAGCAGGACGCCGCACAGCAGCGGGAGGCCGCGCAGGGTGCAGCGCCGCACCAGCACCAGCACCGTGAGGGCGCCGAGCATCATGAACGGCGTGAGCTGGTGGCTGACCACCGACGCCGCGAACAGCCCGAACAGCAGCGCGAGCAGGACCGCCCGGTCGGATCGCCCGACGGCCGAAGCGGCGCGCGGCGAGCGGAAGAAGACCAGAAGTACGGCCACGAACATCAGGTAGATCAGATAGTTGAGGGACTGCGGCGAGAAGTAGTCCTGCCCGACCCAGCCGCACAGCACGAAGAGCCAGGCCGCGCACCACTTGGCCCGCCAGTCGGCGCGTACGGCGCGCAACAGAAGCATCAGGGGTGCGAGGTAGAGCAGTTGCATCGCCAGCGGCCACCACCGGAGGACCTCGGTGAGGTCGGTGACGCCGCAGGCGCGCGCCACGAAGGCGACGGCGGCGAAGAAGCCGGGCCAGGAGAAGCGGGCGTCCATGTCGGGGGCGGCGATGCCGGTGCGGCCGATGTAGTCGATGAACCCGGCGTGCTGCCAAGCGGTCGCGAAGCGCGGCTGCGCCTCCAGCACGGCGGGCACGCTGTGCAGAGACACCACCGTCGCCAGCAGTACGGCCAGCAGCAGCCACGGTCTGGCCGTACGCAGCCACAGCGCCGCCGCGAAGGCCACGACCAGCAGCAGCGCACCGGCCAGCGTGGCCTTCGGGAGTACGGAGATGAGCCCGAGGCCGTCCATGGCGTCGAGCTGCGCGTCGCCCATGCCGCGCAACGGCAGCCAGTACAGGGCGAGGGCGCAGGCCAGCAGGCCCCACACGGCAAGCGGTGCCCAGGGCGGCCGCGGGCTGAAGCGGGTCCGGGGAGGCGTCTGTTGCGGAGCCGGCTCGGCGACCGGAGGCGCGGCGGGAGGCCGCCGCTCGGGGTGATCGAAGTCGAGCCGTACGCCCAGGTGCAGCGTGTCCTGGTCAAGGGCGGCCGCTCGCTTGGCCCACCGGGTGCCGTAAACGACCTCCAGGTCGTCGCCGGCCGAGGGCACATCCACCGGCGCCGCTGAAGCCACCGGCGCCGCCATCACCCGCCGCAGCCCCACCAGCGAGATCAGCGCGATCACCACCAGGCTGGCCAGCTCCGCCCAGCCCGCGCCGACGATGCCCAGCGGCGACAGCAGAGCCAGGGTCAGGCCGAGCACCAGCACGCACAGCACGCCCTGCAACACGGCCAGCAACGCCGTCCGGCTCTGGGCGCGCAGCACCCCGAAGAAGACCTCGATCAGCACCCGGCTGAGCGAGCACAGCGCGAGCAGCCGCAGCAGCGGCGCGCCCTCGTCCGCGTAACCCTGCCCGAAGACCCCCAGGATCTGCGGCGCGAAGACGAGCAGGAAGACCACGATCGGCACCATGATCCTGGCCATCCGGCGCAGCGCGGCCCGGCAGTTCTCGGCGATCCGCGAGGGGTCGTGGGAGCCCTCGACCGTCAGCGAGGAGCCCATGTTGATGGCGAGCAGGTCGATGGTCCCGCCGATCGTCATGGTGACGTAGAAGTAGGCGTTGTCCGACGCGCTGATCTGCGAGGCGACCAGCACCGGCACCAGGTAGACGACCGCGAGCGCGAAGAGCGAGCCGGTCGAGTCGCCCGCGACGAACCGCCCCATCTCCCGTACTGTCGGCGGCTCCCCCTGGCCCGCCGTGGCCTCGACATGCCGGGGCACGAGCCGCCGGAAGACCAGCCAGCCCAGTGGCACCACCGACAGCCCGATCGCCGCCACCCACGACACGAACACCCCGGCCGTCGGTACCGCCGCCGCGATCACCACCAGCAGCGCCAGCTTGCCCGCCGAGAAGACGGTGTTCCCGACCGGCACCCACAGGGCGCTGCGCAGCCCGGTCAGCACCCCGTCCTGGAGAGTGAGCAGCGACCACCCGACCACCGCCGCGACGAAGCCGAGGCCATGGGCGGTCCCGTGCAGAAAGCGGTACGACGGCCCCCAGCTGTCCAGCGTCAGCAGGAAGACCGCCGCCGAGAAGGCCACGATCGCCGAACTCCCGGCGTACGTACGGAAGATCAGCCGCCCGGCGCGTCGCCCGGACACCGGGATGAAGCGGGTCAGCGCCCCGGTGAGGGTCACCGCCATCAGCCCCGCCAGGAACTTCATCGCGGCGATCGCCGCCGAGCCCTGGCCGACCGCGTCCTCGGTGTAGTGGCGGGCCGCGATCAGCCAGTAGCCCAGGCCCAGGACCGCGGAGACGCCCGTGTTCAGCATCAGCGCATAGGCGTTGCGGAACAGGTGGTTGGCGGCCCCCTCCTCTTCGGGGGTGACGGCGGGTGCCGTCTGCGCCTTCCGGGTCGTCGTCTCAGACACTGGTCTCGGGTACCTTCCGCAGGCACTGGCGCGTTCTGCGGACCATGGCATACCCCTTGGTCAGCGCCCGGTCCTTCGCGAAATTCCGGCCGACCGACCGGCCCTCCACCAGCCGCTCGAACTCCTCGATCCCCGTGCTCCGCCGCACCGTCACCCTTTCCAGCGCGTACGGCCCCTGGCGCCGCGCCGCCAGCGCGTTTCCCACGGCCAGCGACACGCCGAACCCGGCCGCCCGCACGGTGCGGCGCACCCGGCGGCTGGAATAGCCGTACGGATACGCGAACGACACCGGCGGCACCCCGCCGCCCAGCTCTTCGCGCAGGATCTCCTTGCACCGCAGCACCTCGAACCACAGCCTCTCGTCGCTGAGCTGGTCCATCTGCGGGTGGGTGTGGCTGTGCCCGCCGATCTCCACCCCCGCCGTGGCCAGTTCACGCACCTGCCCCCAGTCGAGCATCCGGTCCAGCGCCGCCCCCGGCACCTCGTGCGCTCCGCGCAGCCAGCCTGTCGCGACGAACGCGGTCGCGGCGAAGCCGTGTTTTTTCAGCGCGGGGAGGGCGTGCTGGTGCACGCCCTCGTACCCGTCGTCGAACGTGATCACCACTGGGCGGGGTGGCAGCGGGCGGCCCTCCCGCCAGGCGGCGGCGAGCGTTGCCGTCGTGAGCGGCGAGAAGCCGTGGTCGGCCAGCAGGTGCATCTGCTCCGCGTACGCCGCCGGGCTCACCGACAGCTTGTACGTCGCCGGCGCGGGCGCGTCGGCGACGGCGTGGTACATCAGGATCGGCACGGCTTCGCTGCGACGGCTCACCGGTTCACCCTCCTTGCCCGTGGCGGTCGGTTGGGTGCGGCTCCGTGGCCGGGGGTTGTCCTCTCCCCCAGATCTTCGTCTGGGTGGGAGTGCCCCCACCCGGACCCGCCGGGGGCTCTGCCCCCAGACCCCAGTCCTCAAACGCCGGACGGGCTGAGTTGCCCGGCCACACACCCGCACCCGACAACGCAACCTCATGCCACAGTCCCCTCTCCGCCGGCCGCAGGCCACCGCGCACGCAGCCGCGCGACGGCATACCCCGCCGCGGTCACCGCCGCGCCCGCGGCGATCGCGCCGGCGCG
>NZ_RJVR01000402.1 GCF_003999195.1 Streptomyces soli | reverse complement strand
GGACGGGGTATCAACATATCTGGCGTTGACTTTTGGCACGCTGTTGAGTTCTCAAGGAACGGAAGCTTCCTTCGCGGCCGTTTCACCGGCCCCTCCGGACTTTCCCTTCGTTTCTCCAGCTTAGCAGACCCGATTTCTCGTTTCCGCCACCCTCTGAAGGGGGTTTGCTTTGACGTTTCCGCCTCGGCGTGCTCACTACGCTAGCGGATTCCTTCGCGACTTGCGAATTCACTCGCCGGATTCCACGCCAATAGCATTCGACGCGCATGAAAATGCGCCCGAATCTTCGGGACGGAGTCGTTTGTAGTGGGTGGCCGTCGGCCGGAGAATCCGGGCGAACCGGACGCACCGTCTCAAGCGGCTTGGGCTACATTACGCACGAGGGGCGGCAGAGTCAAGCTCTGCCGCCCCTCAAACGTATGGAATCAGCCGATCAGCCAACTTCGACGGCGGCGAGGTTCTTCTTGCCCCGCCTCAGGACCAGCCACTTGCCGTGGAGGAGGTCGGAGGGGGCCGGGACGGCGTCCTCGCTGGTGACCTTGGTGTTGTTGATGTAGGCGCCGCCCTCCTTGATGGTGCGGCGGGCGGCGGACTTGCTGGCCACGAGCTCGACCTCGGTCAGGAGGTCGACGACGGGGCCGAGTTCGGAGACCTTGGCGTGGGGCAGTTCACTGAGGGCAGCGGTCAGGGTGGCCTCGTCCAGGTCGGCGAGTTCGCCCTGGCCGAAAAGTGCCTTGGATGCGGCGATGACGGCGGCGGTCTGGTCGGCGCCGTGGACCAGCGTCGTCAGCTCCTCGGCGAGGGCGCGCTGGGCAGCCCGGGCCTGGGGGCGCTCCGCGGTGAGCTGCTCCAGCTCTTCGAGTTCCTCTCGGCTCTTGAAGCTGAGGATGCGCATGTAGGTCGAGATGTCCCGGTCGTCGACGTTCAGCCAGAACTGGTAGAACGCGTACGGGGTGGTCATCTCGGGGTCGAGCCAGACGGAGCCGCCCTCGGTCTTGCCGAACTTGGTGCCGTCCGCCTTGACCATCAGGGGCGTGGCCAGTGCGTGCACCTGGGCGTGCGGTTCGAGGCGGTGGATCAGGTCGAGGCCGGCGGTGAGGTTGCCCCACTGGTCGCTGCCGCCCTGCTGCAGGACACAGCCGTAGCGCCGGTACAGCTCAAGGAAGTCCATGCCCTGCAGGAGTTGGTAGCTGAATTCGGTGTAGCTGATGCCCTGGTCCGATTCGAGGCGCCGGGCGACCGAGTCCTTGGTGAGCATCTTGTTCACGCGGAAGTGCTTGCCGATGTCCCGTAGGAACTCGATGGCGGACAGGCCCGCCGTCCAGTCGAGGTTGTTCACCATGGTGGCCGCGTTCTCGCCCTCGAAGGAGAGGAAGGGCTCGATCTGGTGGCGTAGCTTTTCCACCCAGCCGGCGACGGTCTCGGGATCGTTCAGCGTGCGCTCGGCGGTGGGCCGGGGGTCGCCGATGAGACCGGTGGCGCCGCCGACGAGGGCGAGCGGCCGGTGTCCGGCCTGCTGGAGGCGGCGGATGGTAAGCACCTGGACCAGGTGGCCGACGTGCAGGCTGGGGGCAGTCGGGTCGAAGCCGCAATAGAACGTGACGGGGCCGTCCGCGAGCGCCTTGCGCAAAGCATCTTCGTCAGTGGACAGGGCGAACAGCCCGCGCCACTTCAGCTCGTCGACGATGTCCGTCACGGTCTTGTGTCTCCTTGAGTGGGGGTTACAGCGTGTCCGAGGGTACGCGGTCGGGCGACTGCTTATTGCGACGCCTTACGGCGGCGGGGCGCGTGCGCGCGGTACGGGCTGACCGTCGGGTCGCCGTCGATCCAGAAGCGCCACGGGTGGGCCGCGCCCTCGCCGCCGACGCCGGTGCGGGGGCCGGTGCGGATGGCGGAGGGGTCGGCCGGGGTGCCCTCCAGGACCTGGAAGAAGGCGTCGGCAGGGTCGGCGGGGCAGACGTCGGCGCCGTTGAGGGCGCGGTCGACGTCGAGTGCGGTGGCGAGGCGGGCGGGGCCCTGGGCGAGGTCGTGGGGGCGGCGGGATGTGGGGCGGTGCTTACGGGCGAGGTCGGCGCCCTCGATGATCTCGCCGGCGCGCAGCAGAACTCCGCTGGGGTCGCCCTCGGGGCCGCAGACCAGGTTGAGGCAGTGCCACATGCCTAACGCGCCCAAGCGAACGCAAACACAGCCCTTGCCTTCTCCTTCTCTACGTTCTCCTTCTCTACGTTGTTCAGCTCGTCCCACCTCGGCGGGGCGTGTGCCTGCGGTACGGACTAACAGTCGGGTCTCCTTCGATCCAGAAGCGCCAGGGCGTCTCACTCCCCCGGGAAACGCCCGTACGCGGACCACACGTGATCGACTTCCCTCCGCTCACGGCGCCCTCGCGCATCTGGACTAGCGAAATCGGGGCGCAGACATCCGCCCCATTGAGCGACCGGTCGACGTGCAGAGCGCGACCCAGCCGTCCCGGCCCCTTTGCAAGCTCTGAGTGGCTCTTGGCAGTCGGTCTGTGCCGCCGGGCCAAGTCCTCTCCTTGCACGATTTCCCCGGCCCGGATGAGCACCCCTGCTGCCTCCCCCTCGATGGCGCACACGAGGTTGATCGCCCAATGCATCCCATACACCCAGTACACGTACAGATGCCCTGGTTTCTCGAACATCACGGCATTTCGGAGAGTACGTCCCTTCCATCCGTGCGAGGCCGGATCGTCGCTCCCTGCGTATGCCTCGACCTCCGTCATCCGCAGCGCGATGTCTCCCTCCCCGGTTCTCCGCAGTAGTACGTGCCCCAGCAGTTCTGGGGCGACTTCGTGTGCTGGTCGCGCGAAGAACTCTCGGCCCATCAGTTGCCCCAACTCTGCCATTACAAAAATTCCTTTCGCGGATGGAAGGCTTGTCCCAGCAGCCAGACTCTTCGCGACCAAATTTAGGAGAACCAATGCCGCTTGAGGCGTGCGTCGATAGCATCGACTCCGTCGTGAGCCCCTTCAGCATAGAAGCACTCACCGACTGCCAACGGCGGGCCATCGTCTACATTCGCGTCTCCAAGGGCCGCGAGGAAATGTACAGCCCCGAGCAACAACTCTGGGAGTGCCAGCAGTACGCAAAGCGCAAAGGCATCCAGATCGTCGACGTAGTAGAAGACCTCGACAAGACCGGCCGAACGTTCGCTAAGCGCAAGATTGCCGCCATCACTGAGCGTATCCGAAGCGGCGAAGCGGAAATCGTCATCGTCTGGAAGTGGAGCCGTTGGGGCCGAAATAACTTGGCCTGTCAGGTCAACCTGGCCGAACTGGAAAAGGCCGGTGGGATTCTCTGCTCGGCTACCGAGGACATCGATACAACGACGTCCACGGGACGCTTCGCTCGCGACCAACTCCTCCTGATCGCTGCCCTCCAGTCCGATCAGATCGGCGATACGTGGAGAGAGACTCATGCACGGCGTCGACGACAGGGAAGGCCGCACGACGGCAACGAGCGCTTCGGATACCAGCATTGCCCGGAGTGTAGGAGGAATCCGGCTGAGCCGGACCAGTGGCTTCGGTGCGACAACTGCCAGGGCATCCTTCAGCCGGACCCCATTCTGGGGCCAGCGCTGGCCGAAGTCTACGAGCGGTTCGTGAACGGGGAGACGATGACTGTCTTGGCCCGAGAAATGAGGGATCGCGGCATCCGCTCGATTCGTGGCAAGGAGATGACCTCAACGGACTGGTACCAGGTGCTTGACACTGGGTTCGCGGTCGGCCTCATCCGGAGCCGCACCAACTGGCAACGGCAGTACCGAAGCCGCAAGCCCCACACCTATGACCAATGGCATAAAGGATTGCACCAGCCTCTCATATCGACGGAGACATGGGAGAAATACAAGAAGATCCGTAAGGATGCCCCTGAGCACGGCTGGACAACGGCTCCCAAGTACATCTCGTCGGGCTTCACCTACTGCATGGTGCCTGACGAGACCGGCAAGCCGTGTGGGTCTCAGATGGTCGCTTCTGTGGCATCTAGCCGAGGTCGTCAGCCGCAGCGAATTTTCAGATGTGCCCGAGCCATGCGATTCAAGACATGTTCCGGCGTGTCGGTCACGGTCAAGAAGCTGGAGCGCGAGCTCCATGAATGGCTGAAAGAGAACAAGAAAGGCGAGAACCTCGGTGCTGAGGCAATGCGTCGCGCTGCCGTTGCTCGGCGCGCCGAATCTGGTCTCAAGAATGCCCGCGCTCAGTTGACAGCGAAGCAGGAAGAGAGCAAGCGACTGCTTTCCTTCGCCCTAAAGGGCCTTGTCGCGGAGGACGAGTTCCGCGATCAAAAGGAGACCATCGAAGCCGAGGTTGAGGCGTTGCGAGCCCGTATCGCGGTGCTGGGGGCCGAATTGACAGGGACTGGGCTTCCGACGGCCCGGGACTTCGAGGCGTTCCTGGACCTGTGGCCGAAGATGTCGGTGGACAAGCGCCGGGCGGGACTGAAGCGCCTGATCGGCCGCGTCGAGGTCTACAAGACCCCTGGCAAGCGGCCGAATGAGGTCAGGATCGTGCCTCATTGGGGAGATTCTGTCTAGGCAGCGAGCGGGACAGGGCCAGGCTCTTTCTGGAGCTTGGCCCGCTGTTCCTCAGCCCAGACCCGGTACAGCTCGGGTCCAATGATCTCCCAGAAGTCTCGCCAGCAATCCAAATCCGACGGTAGACTCTCGCCCACTACTACTCCCCTTGGCTCGAATATAAGACTAGAGTGAGTTTACTGAGATGTCGCGGGAATCTGTTAGCCGCGAGAATCGGGGAACCAACGAAGAATCTCTCCCAGATTTAGCTCTGGGACGAAATGGCCAAAAAGGCCGGCCAGCAAGTTCATGATCTTCGTGGAGCGCTTGTTCGGGTACTTGCTGTCAAGACGTTGCAGGAAGAACATTGCGCCCAGACTATTGGCCGGGGCGTTGCCGTCGTAGGTCGTCGGCGTCCCGCTCGGGGCGAACGCCGACGGAATCGTGAACGGTGCGTTGGTCTAGGGGGTGTGGATCTGAAACTCGTGTGTGAGGAACCGCCCGCGGGCGTTCTCATCGACACGCAGGTAGTCGGCGAGCGTCGAGTCCTCCGTCAGGCCGGTGCGCCGCGGTGGCCGACGACGGCTGAGCTGAGCGGTGGGCATTGCTGGTCTCCGACAGCAGCAATAGTGCGACGAGCGATCTAGTACTCCAGTGTCAACGCCGTTGATTTAGCGCTTTGGCCTGGTAGTCAAGCCTTGCTCCATGACCATGACCTCGGCGTTGAGGGTGTAGTGCTGGACGGTGGTGGGGTGCTGGAGGGAGTTCTTGCTGTATTTGCTGGTCGGGTTCTTTCGGGTGCGGGCTTTGATCCGCTGTCGGCGGCGGGCGGGCAGGAGGTTGTCCAGGACGGCTCGGCCGATGGCCCCGGTCAGTACGGCGGCGCCGGTGGTGAGGACTCCGTTGGCGGTGGTGACCTGGTCGCGGGCGGTGTCCAGGGCGACGGTGAAACTGATCCGGTCGGGGTCCGGATGCGGATGGCCGGTGGTGGCGTCGTCGGAGATCCGCACGAGGGCCTGGTAGACGGTCAGCAGGGCGTACACCTCCTGGTCGATGTCCTCGGGACGATGCGAGCGCAGGACTCGGCCGTCCAGCATCGTGGCCTTGATCGAGAAGAAGGCCGTCTCGATCTGCCACCTCTCGTGATAAAGATCCACCAGTTCGCGGGCGGGGTAGCGGGTGTGGTCGGTCAGGCTGGTGGCCAGGCGCCACTGCTCACGGCGGACGGTGCCGTCGGAGTAGGTCACGGTGATCCATGCCTCGATGATCCGTACCGGTAGTTTCCCCATGCCGAACGTCGACAGGTATGAGCCGTCCGGCAGCCGCCGGATGATCAGCGGGATGCGTCGGGCACCGGAGCGGCACAGGAACTCCGCCCCGGTGGAGCGGAGCCGGCACAACAGGGGATAGCCGTCGAAGCCGGTGTCCAGCAGGACGAGCATCCCGCGAGTCAGCTGGTCCACCAGTCGCTGGGCATATCCGGTCTCTCCCGTGGTCTCGGGACCGAAGGCGGCGCTGAGAATCGCGCGGGTGCCGCATTCGATGAGCACGAGCAGTCGCAGCAGCGGGTAGCCGAACTCCAGGTCCTCGCCCTTGCGTTTGCGTTTCGTGTGGAGGGTGGCGATCTGCTCGCTGTCCGGCAAGTGCAGGCTGGTGCCGTCGACGGCCACCGTCCGCAGCCCCCGCCAGAACGCACCGGGGGTGTGCGGCCGGGCGACGGGGCCGGCGACGGTCTCGAACAGCACCTTGAACGGCTCGGACCCCACCCGGCGACGGGCTCGGCACAGTGCGGAGACGCACGGCCGGGCCAGGCCGAGAACGTCCAGGCCCGCGACGGAGGCGGGCCAGGGCGCGGATGCCCGGCGTGTTCGGCCAACTGCCAGCAGTTCTTGCGCTCGACGCCGCGGACACCAGCCCGAGCAGGTAGACGCGGGCGGTCGCCCGGGGCTCAACCCGCCCGAACCGGCCCGCGATCCGGGCCATGACCTGGTCGAACATCGCCTGCCAACGGACAGGGTCTACACCGTGGCCCGCGCCCACCGCACGATCTTCAGGAGTCCACACAAGCCCCGATGATCACGCGGTGGCCGTACCCATTCCCAGCCCTGCTCCTGCGTCGCTTCGGATGCGATGCGACGCCGTGTCCTATGCGGTGCCGGGACCGTCGAGGAAGCGAAGCAGCACGGCGGCCTCCGCGCGGAGCTGCGCGGCTCGGTCAGCGTGCGCGGGCGCAGTCAACTGCGCTGCAACCTCCAGTCGCTCGGCGGCCTCGGCGCGCACGACATCCACCACACTGCGCTCGCTCAGCTCACGCCGCGCTGCTTCGGTGGTGCCGACACCAACCGGCGACTGCTCAAGGGCCACGCCGCGGAGCTCAGCTTCGTCGACGGGCACCGCTTCAGCGTTGTCCAGCGCAGCAAGCGTTGTGCGCAGGGCACTCACCGCGGCCTTGTCACGGGCGCGCATCGCTTCCGGCAGTGCTTGACGCATACGAAGACGTAGAGACATGCCGGTGACCTTATGGCGGCGCCCCCGAACCCACAACGCGATATACGTGCAGCACCAGACTTCCCGCCAAGTGATGCGCTACACCCCCGACAAGATCGCGAAGTCAGACTGGAGTACTAGGTCTCACAGGTTCGTCCCCCGGTCAGAAGAATCTATGAGTTGGTGTCGTCAGGGCATGGACCAAACGTCGACGCTGGATGCGCAAAGTACTGACCGGGTGACCCGGACGGCGGGGCGGTAGCTGGATGACCTCTTCATGCTGGTCTTCGTCCAGCCGTGAATCATCCATGCGTCCGCTCCTCTGGAACGGTGGCCTTTGTCAGAAAGGCCTATGTCGCTCGGTTCGTCGCTGCTTTGGGAGGGATCCTTGATGGTGCTGCCATAACGTCCACCGACCATAGCGTGCCTACAGACTGCAGCGGCGGCCTGCAGGCAAAGATCATCTATGACACCTGGCGTCGAGGGACTCACATAGCTGGTGAGAGGTACCCGGAGCGGATCCGGATGGGGCTACTGTCTCGGACCGTCCCGCCCGAGCTGGTAGATCTCGGTGGACGAGGCCAGGGCGCGTGAGGAGGGGACCCGGTCCCTGACAAGGAGCTGGGGATGGAGCGCGATGTCCTCAAACGCTGCATGGTCCTGTGGGTTGCCGACGGTCACGTAATTCCCCAGGACGGCCGTGCGAGAGTGGTGCAATGAAGACCATCGGGTTACTCGGGGGCATGAGCTCTGGGAGTCCACGGCGGAGTACTACCGGCTGTTGAACGAGCTGACGCGTGAGCGGCTGGGCGGGCTGCACTCCGCGCCGTGCGTGCTTTATTCGGTGGATTTCGCATGGATCGAACAGCTCCAGGTCGAGGGCCGCTGGGACGAGGCCGGCAAGCTGCTGGCCAAGGCAGCGGTTGCGGTCCAGGCGGCTGGCGCGGACATGGTGCTGATCTGCACCAACACCATGCACAAGGTCGCCGACCAAGTGGCAGACGCGGTGCGGATCCCGCTCGTGCACCTGGCCGACACTACCGCGGACGCCGTACGAGCGAAGGGCCTGCGGCGCATCGGACTGCTGGGCACCGCCTT
>NZ_RJVR01000303.1 GCF_003999195.1 Streptomyces soli | reverse complement strand
GCCGCCGCTGGAGGGGCTGACCGCGTTGCGCGCCTGGTTCGCCCGGGAGGCGGGAGGCCCGGCGGGCACCATCGGCCCGGCGCAGGTCCTCGTCACCGCGGGCGGTCAGTCAGCGCTCACCACGGCCCTGCACGCCCTCGCCCCGCCCGGCTCGCCGGTGCTGGTCGAGTCGCCGACCTACCCCGGGGCGCTGGCCGTCGCCCGCGCCGCCGGGCTGCGCCCGGTGCCGGTGCCCGTCGACGAGGACGGCGTCCGCCCGGAGTTGCTGGCCGACGCCTTCGCCGCGACCGGGGCCCGGGTCTTCTTCTGCCAGCCGCTCTTCCAGAACCCGACCGGCGCCGTCCTCGCCCCCGGCCGCCGCCGCGAGATTCTGGCCGTCGCCCACGCCGCCGGGGCGTTCGTCATCGAGGACGACTTCGCCCGCCGCCTCGGCCACGGCGGGCCGCTGCCGCCGCCACTGGTCGCCGACGACCCGCACGGCACCGTCGTCCACGTCGGCTCGCTGACCAAGCCGACATCCCCGAGCCTGCGCGTCGGCGCGATCGTCGCCCGGGGCCCGGTGATGGAACGGCTGCGCGCCATCCAGGTCGTCGACAGCTTCTTCGTCCCCCGCCCCCTCCAAGAGGCCACCCTCGAACTCGTCGGCGCCCCCGCCTGGCCCCGCCACCTGCGCGCCGTCGCCGCCGGCCTGGCCGAACGCCGCGACGCCATGCTCGCCGCCCTCCACCGCGAACTCCCGGCGCTCGCCCCCGCCCGTGCCCCAGCCGGCGGCTACCAACTCTGGCTGCGCCTACCCGACGGCGCCGACGAGACCGCCCTCGCCGGGGCCGCCCTGCGCTGCGGCGTCGCCGTCGCCCCAGGGCGTCCCTACTTCGCGGCCGAGGCCCCGGCCCCGTACGTACGCGTCAGCTTCGCCGACACCGCCGGCACGGCCGAGATCACGGAGGGCGTACGCCGCCTGGCCGCCGCCTGCGCGGAGACCGGGATCACGGCCGGTACCTGAGCGGGCGGACCTGCGGCCTCTTACGACCTGGTGCACGATAGGGCGCGGGCCTGCGACGCCCTGCGACCCCTCTCCCCCAGACTCCGTCTGAGGGGACCCCCACCAGCGGCGTTGCCGGGGGCCACCTCCCAGCCGCCAGGCTGGGGGAAAACGCCCACTGGAAACCCCACCCTGAGGGCGCTTGCAATCGAAGCCGCATGCGGCGGGACGGACAGCCGTTAGGGGCGATACCGCAGGGGGTGATCTTCGGGCACCTCCACCATGACGATCTTGCATCCGTCCGGGTCCTCGATCCACATCTCGATCAGCCCCCACGGCTCCTGCCGCGGCTCGCGCAGCACCTTAACCCCGCGGTCGAGCAGCCGCCCGTGCAGCGCTCCCACGTCCTCCACCTGGAGCCACAGCTGAAGTCCGGCGTTCAGCGGGCCCTCCGAGTGGCCCGAGACCTCCAGAAAACCGCCGCCGAGGAAGAACACCGTCCCGCGCTCCGGTCCCTCCCCGAACTCCCGGTAAACGGCCAGCCCGAGATCGTCCCGGTAGAAGGCCCGCGACCGCTCCAGATCGGCCGGCCGCAGCAGGATCCTGCTGCTCAGTACGTTGACCATGCCACCGACCGTAGAGGAACATGCCCCGATGGACACCACGAACCACTCCGCCCGGCACGTTTTCCGCACCGCCGTCCCCGCCGACGTGCCCGCCCTGGTCGCCCTCATCGAGTCGGCGTACCGGGGTGACTCCAGCCGGGCCGGCTGGACGACCGAGGCGGACCTGCTGGAGGGGCGGCGCACCGACCCCGAAGGCGTGGCGGCCGTCGTCGGCGGTACGGCGAGCCGGATGGTGGTCGTCGAGTCCGACGGCGAGATCGTCGCCTGCTGCCAGCTCGAGAAGCGCGACGGGCACGCCTACTTCGGCATGTTCGCCGTCCGCCCCACCCTCCAGGGCGCCGGCCTCGGCAAGGTCGTCCTGGCCGAGGCCGAGCGCTTCGCCCACGAGGAGTGGGAGGCGCACGAGATGCACATGACGGTGATCTCCGCGCGCGAGGATCTCATCGCCTGGTACGAGCGCCGGGGCTACGCCCGCACCGGCGAGATGACCCCGTTCCCGTACGGCGACGAACGCTTCGGCCTGCCCACCCGCGACGACCTGCAGTTCGAGCTGCTGGTCAAGAAGCTCGGCTAGAGCCGCCCTAGAGCCGCCCTAGAGTCGTCCGGCCTCGACGATCCGCCGCAGGAACTGCTGGGTCCGTTCCTGCTGCGGCGCGCCGAAGACCTGCTTGGGGGTGCCGCGTTCCAGCACCACCCCGCCGTCCAGGAAGCACACCTGGTCGGCAACCTCGCGGGCGAAGCCCATCTCATGGGTGGCGATGACCATGGTCATGCCCTGCTCCTTGAGGTCCCGCACCACGTTCAGCACCTCGCCGACCAGCTCCGGGTCCAGCGCCGCCGTGATCTCGTCCAGCAGCAGCAGCTTCGGCTGCCCGGCCAGCGCCCGTACGATCGCCACCCGCTGCTGCTGGCCGCCGCTGAGCCGGTCCGGGTACTCGGCCGCCTTTTCCTTCAGCCCCAGCCGCGCCAGCAGCTCGCGGGCCCGCTCCTCGGCCTCCTTGCGGGCGGTCTTGTGGACCCGGCGAGGCGCGAGCGTGATGTTGTCCAGCACCGTCATGTGCGGGAAGAGGTTGTACGCCTGGAAGACCACGCCGATCCGCCGCCGGACGCTGTCCGGATCCACCCGGGGGTCGGTGATCTCGTCGCCGTCCAGGAAGATCGCCCCGTCGTCGATCTCCTCCAGGAGGTTCGCGCAGCGCAGCAGGGTCGACTTGCCCGAGCCGGAGGCCCCGATCAGCACGGTCACGGTGTGCGCGGGCACGGCCAGGTCCACGTCCCGCAGCACCACCGAGTCGCCGAAGGTCTTGCGTACGGACTCCAGCCGCAGCACCGGCGGCCTGTTGGCGTCGGCGGTCAAACGGTGCCTCCCTGCGACTGGCGGCGGTACATGCGGGCCGTGATCCAGTCGGTGAACCGTGTCATCGGGATCGTCAGCGCGACGAAGACCAGGCCCGCGACGACGTACGGGGTGTAGTTGAAGTACTTGCCGACGATGATGTCCGCCGCGTGCACCGCGTCGACGGCGCCGCCGATGGAGACCAGGCCGGTGTCCTTCTGCAGCGACACCAAATCGTTGAGCAGCGGCGGTACGACACGTCGTACGGCCTGCGGCAGTACGACGAACCGCATCGTCTGCGGACCGCTCAGCCCCAGCGACCGCGCCGCCGCCCGCTGGCTCGGGTGGACGGTCTCGATGCCGGCCCGGAACACCTCGGCGACGTACGCCGAGTAGGTCAGCACCAGCGCCGTGCCGCCCAGGATGACCGGGTTGACGGTGACGCCCTGCAGGCGCAGGGCGGGGACCCCGAAGACCACCATGAGCAGGCAGATGATCAGGGGCAGGCCGCGGAAGAAGTCGACGTACGCGGTCGCCAGCGCGCGCAGTGGGAAGAACACCGGGCCGCGCAGGGTGCGGGTGACGGCGATCAGCATCCCGAGCACCAGGATGATCGCGCCGCAGATCACCATGAGGCGGATGTTCAGCCACAGCCCGTCGATGACCTTGGGGAGGGCCATCCGGGCGTAGTGCGCGCTGAAGAACGCCTTCTTGGTGGCCGGCCAGCCGGGCGAGCCGGTGACGACCAGAAAGAGGACCGCCGCGGTGACGACGGTGCTGATCGTGGCGATGGCCGTCGCGCGGCGGGCGCGGGTGCGCTTGTGGCGCTCCCGCTCGATCCGCCGCGCCGACGGCCGGTACATGTCCTCGTCGGACAGATCGGGCACCGTCACTTGAGGACCGGGGCGTTGACCGCGTCCGACAGCCACTGCTTCTCGAGCTTGCCGAGCGTGCCGTCGTCGCGCAGGGCGGTGACCGCCTTGCTGACGCAGGACGTCAGCGAGCTGCCCTTGTCGAGGACGAGGCCGAACTGTTCCTGCTGGCCCTGGGTGGTGGAGAACTGGCCGACGATCTTTCCGTCGGTGACCTCGGCGGCGGTGATGTAGAAGGCGGTCGGCAGGTCGGTGACGATGGCGTCGACCTGACCGTTCTTCAGGGCGGACTTGGCGTAGTCGTTCTTCTGGTAGGCGGCGGCCTGCTGGGTCGGCTTGATGACGTTGTTGATCACGTCGAGGCTCGTGGTGCCCACCTGCGCGCCGAGCTTGAGCTTCTTCAGATCCGCGATGCTGGTGGCGTTGGCCGCCTTGGAGCCCTTCAGGGCGATGACGGCCTGGCGCACGTCGTAGTAGCCCGAGGAGAAGTCCACGGCGTTCTTGCGGTCGCTGGTGATGGAGACCTGGTTGATGTCGATGTCGAAGGTCTTCGCGCCGGGCGCGATGGCCTTGTTGAAGGCCACCTTCTGCCAGACGACCGCGCTCTTGCTGTAGCCGAGCTGCTTGGCGACGGCGTACGCGACCGCCGACTCGTAGCCCTTGCCGTTGGACGGCTTGTCGTCGGAGAACCACGGTTCGTACGCCGGGTCGTCCGTGCCGATCGTCAGCTTGCCCTTGGCCTGGGTGCTCAGGCCGGAGGGCGAGCAGGACGAGGACGCCGAGGACGTGCTGCTGCTGTCGGCCTGCGGGGCGCACGCGGCGGCCAGGAGGACGAGTACGGGACCCGCGGCTATGAAGGCGAGACGACGCGGGACGGCCGGGAAGGCGATGGCAGGGCGCATGGCGGGAGGTTGGCACCCGGTGGGGGAGAATGTCCAGGTCACATGGGTGTTATTCCACATGCCGGACATTGTGACGGCAGTATTGCGCCGGACTGTCAGTTCCCGGACTCCACCGCCCGCTTGATGTCGGGGACGTCGGTGACCGCGCCGTCCAGCCCGAGCGCGCGGACCAGGGCGAGGTCGGCCGGGGTGTTGACGGTCCAGGCGATGACGGAGATGCCCGCGCGGTGGCATTCCTGGACCAGGGCCAGGCTGATCCGGCGCAGGCTCAGGCTGACCAGCCGGGCGCCGACCGCCTCCGCCCGGGTCACGATCTCCGAGCCCATCGGGCCCTCGGCGACCAGCACGGTCCGTACGCCGGGCAGGCACTCGCGGATCTCGCGCAGAGCCTCGTCGTGGAAGGACAGGACGTCGACCCGGTCGAGCAGGCCGCGCTCGCGCAGGACGCCGGCGAGCACGCGGGCGGCGGCCACGTCCTTGATCTCGGCCTGGATCGGCTTGCCGACCGCGTCGACGACCTCCTCGAAGACCGGGACCCGCTCGCCGAGCCCGGCGTCGAGCTCGCGCAGCTCGTCCAGGGTCATGTCGGCGATGACGCCCCGGCCGCCGGTGGTCCGGTCGACCTTCTGGTCGTGCATGACGACGAGTGCGCCGTCCTTGCTCAGATGCAGGTCCAGCTCGATCTGGTCCAGGCCCTCGCGCTCGGCGCGGACGAAGGAGCGCAGGGTGTTCTCGGGCTCGACGCCCATGACACCGCGATGGCCGACTGTGAGAAAGCTCAAGGCTTCCCGCCTCCGGTGGTGCAGATGGATCATGACGGACTTCCGCAAGCCTAGTGCGGGCAGGCGGCCTGGAGTCGAACGCCACGTGAATGTGGAGATCGTCCACTTGTACGGGAGAACCGGCCACAGTTACGGTGGTCTCGCAACAATTTCTTCTGTATAGGAGGGGTCGTGACGGAAATCCTGTCGTCACCGATCGTCAGTCACCCGTCATGGGCGGTGCTCAAGCAAGCCGTGGAGGCGATCCGCCCCTGGCAGAGCAAGGACGGCTCGATCGACTTCGACGCCGACGGAGCCCCCGCCTGCGACGACGCCGAGCGCACCCTCGGCCGGGTGATCGGCGCGGTCGAGGAACTGGCCCCCCGGCTCCCGCACGACGCCGGCTACCACCAGGCCCTGGTGAAGGACCTGCGCAAGTGGGCCGACGCCGGCTTCGGCGTGCCGGACTTCCTGGACTCGCTGCTGGCCTTCCAGCCCGCCGCCGACCGCCGGGACGGCCTGGAGCACCTCGTGGTCTTCCCGATGTACACGCAGAACGGCAACCCGGACCGCAACCTCGAGGCGGTCGCGCTGAGCGTCGTGTGGCCGGACTGGCTGTCGGAACTGGAGCGCACCCGGTACGACAACCCGCTCTTCGTGCCGATCGCCTTCCAGGACTTCACCCCGGGCTACGACACCAACTCCGCCGTCCTGTTCCCGGAGACCGTCGCCGTCCGCGAGGCCCCCGAGCGCTTCACCTGGGGCGGCATTTTCTGCGACCGCGAGGCCGCCCGCTTCCGCAAGGTCACCCAGGCCGCCGTGGACGCCCTGGGCCTGCAGCTTCCGCAGGACGCCGCCGCCCTGCTGGACGACCAGGAGCTCACCCAGCAGACCTTCGTGCTGTGGGACATGATCCACGACCGCACCCACAGCCACGGCGACCTGCCCTTCGACCCCTTCATGATCAAGCAGCGCCAGCCGTTCTGGATGTACGGCCTGGAGGAGCTGCGCTGCGACCTCACCACCTTCAAGGAGGCCGTGAAGCTGGAGGCCGAGGACCACTCCATGGGCCGCTACGTCCAGTACGCGATCCTCTTCGACCGGCTCTTCCGCTTCCCGGTCACCGGCGACCGGGTCCGCAACTACGACGGCCTCGGCGGCCAGCTGCTCTTCGCGTACCTGCACAAGCACGAGGCCGTACGCTGGACTGACAACAAGCTGCACATCGACTGGCAGCGCGCCCCGCAGGTGACCAACCAGCTGTGCGCCGACATCGAGTCCCTCTACCGGGACGGCATCGACCGCCCCAAGCTGGTGCACTGGTTCGCCGCCTACGACCTCGTCGCGACCTATCTCTCCCCGCACCCCGGCTCGGTCTGGGCCAAGGGCCCGGACGCCCTGGACCTGAACCAGCTGCCGCGCAAACTCGTGGACGACGTGCTGCCGGACGAGTTTCCGCTCAGTATGTTCTACGAGGCCCTGGCCAAGAAGCTGCGCGATGTGATCGCCTCGACCAAGGGGATCACCGCCGGTGACAGGCGGCAGGTGGCAGCGTGAAGGAGGCGGTGGAGAAGATGACCGAAACCGACCCGGGGGGTTCGCGCCCGCTCGAAGGCGCCGTGATCGTGGTGGCCGGCGCCGGCGGCCCCGCCGGACGCGCCACCCTGCAGCGGCTGGCCCGGGCCGGTGCCCATGTCGTGGCCGGCGACGCCAGCCCCGACCGGCTCGCCGAGGCCGTGGATCTGGCCCGCTACGACGCCGGCGGCGGAGCCATCACCGGCGACGTCGTCGACCTGCTGGACCTGAACGCCACCCGTGAATGGGCGGCCAGGATCGAGAAGGACCTCGGCCGCGTCGACGGCATGGTCCACCTGGTCGGCGGCTGGCGCGGCTCGGCCTCCTTCCCCGAGACCGACCTCGCGGACTGGGACTTCCTGGAGAAGCTGCTGATCCGCACCGTCCAGCACACCTCGCTGGCCTTCCACGACAGCCTGCTGCGCAGCCCCCACGGGCGGTACGTCCTCGTCAGCGCGGCCGGCGCCACCCAGCCGACCGCCGGCAACGCCGCGTACGCCGCCGCCAAGGCCGCCGCCGAGGCCTGGACGCTCGCCCTCGGCGACTCCTTTCGCAAGCTCGGCGATCCGGAGCACCCGACCGCGGCCGCCGCCGTCCTGATCATCAAGGCCCTGGTGCACGACGAGATGCGCCGGCAGCGGCCCAATGCCAAGTTCGCCGGCTTTACCGATGTGACCGACCTGGCCGACGCCATCGCCGACGTGTGGACGCGTCCCGCCCAAGCAGTGAACGGAAAGCGCCTGTGGCTCACCCCGCACCCGTAACCGATGCCGTGCGGCATCACGACCCCGACGTACGCGGCTTCGCCAGCGACAACTACGCGGGCGTCCACCCCGAGATCCTGGCCGCGGTCGCCCTCGCCAACGGAGGCCACCAGGTCGCCTACGGCGAGGACGACTACACCGGGCACCTCCAGGAGGTCTTCCGCCGCCACTTCGGCCCCCGGGCCGAGGCCTTCCCCGTCTTCAACGGCACCGGCGCCAACGTCGTCGGCCTGCAGTCGGTCACCGAACGGTGGGGCGCGGTCATCTGCGCCGCCTCCGCCCACATCAACGTCGACGAATGCGGCGCGCCCGAGCGCGTCGGCGGCCTGAAGCTGCTCACCGTCCCCACTCCGGACGGCAAGCTCACCCCCGAGCTGATCGACCGCGAGGCCTGGGGCTTCGACGACGAGCACCGCGCCCAGCCGCAGGTCGTCTCGATCACCCAGACCACCGAACTCGGCACCTGCTACACGCCCGAGGAGATCAGGGCGATCTGCGACCACGCCCACGAGCGCGGACTCACCGTCCACCTCGACGGCTCGCGGATCGCCAACGCCGCCGCCACCCTCGGTGTGCCGCTGGCGGAGTTCACCACCGACGCGGGCGTGGACATCCTGTCCTTCGGCGGCACCAAGAACGGTCTGCTGTTCGGCGAGTGCGTCGTCGTCCTCAACCCGGACCGGGTGCGCGCCATGAAGCACCTGCGCAAGCTGTCCATGCAGCTCGCCTCCAAGATGCGCTTCGTATCGGTGCAGTTCGAGGCGCTGCTCGCCGGTGACCTCTGGCTGCGCAGTGCGGGCCACGCCAACGCCATGGCCCAGCGCCTGGCGGCGGCCGTACGCGGCATCGAGGGCGTCACCGTCGTCCGGCCCGTCCAGGCCAACGCGGTCTTCGCGATCCTGCCGCGCGAGGTCAGCGAGCGGCTGCAGAAGAGCTACCGCTTCTACTTCTGGGACGAGGCCAGCAGCGAGGTCCGCTGGATGTGCTCGTTCGACACCACCGAGGAGGACGTCGACTCCTTCGCGGCGGCCGTCGCCGAGGAGATGACGGCGGGTCCTTCGCCTTCCTGACCCCTCTCAATTCCTTGGGCGAACCGTGCGTGGAGCCGGGCCAGGGGCGCGGGCGCCCACCAGTTGGCCCGGCCCGCCACGGTCATGAAGGCGGGCACCAGGATGCCGCGCACCAGCGTGGCGTCCACCAGCACGGCGACGGCGAGCCCGGTGCCCAGCAGCTTGAGCACCGTGATCCCCGAGGTCGCCAGCGCTCCCGTGACCACAGCCACGGCCAGCGCCGCCGTGGTCACCAGGCGCCCGGTGCGGGCCACGCCCTCCACGACGGCCTCGCGGTTGTCGCCGCCGAGGACGTAGCGCTCCCGTACCCGGGACAGCAGGAAGATCTCGTAGTCGATCGCGAGCCCGAAGGCGATGGCGAACATCAGCAGCGGCATCGTCAGATCCAGCGCTCCGGTCACCGCGAAGTCGCCCACCAGGCCGCGCAGATGGCCGTCCTGGAAGACGTACACCATCAGCCCGAAGCTCGCGGTGAGGCTGAGCGCCCCCACGACCAGTGCCTTGAACGGCAGCAGCAGACTGCCGGTGAGCAGGAAGAGCATCGCCCACGTGGTGACGAGCACGATGCCCGCCGCCACCGGAAGCCGGTCCGCCACCGCAGCCCGCGTGTCGGCCAGCAGCGCGGCACGCCCGGCCACCAGCCGTTCCCCGGGCGCCGGAAGGGCCCGCAGGTCACGCACCAGCCGCTGGGCGGCCGGTGACTGCGGATCCCCGGGGCCCGTCACGCTCAGCAGCGTCCCGCGCCCCGGCACATCGGTCCTGATGACCCCTCTCGCCCCGTCCAGCCAGAACACCCGGCGCGCGTAGGCGCTCACGCCGGGCCCCTTCGCCCCGGGCAGCACCACCGTCACCTGCTGCTCCGCAGGGTTTTCGAAGTGCTCCCGGATCTCCCGCGCCGTGGTGTGGGCCGACGCGTCCGCCGGCAGCGCCCGCTCGTCCGTCAGCCCGAACCGTACGTGCCCGAACGGCGTCGCCAGCAGTACGAGAGCCAGCGCGCACCCGGCACCGTAATAGACCGGCCGCCGGGTCACCGCCCGGGCCACGGCTCGCCACAACGGGCTGTCCGGGCGCCCGGAGCGGCCGATGCGGGGGCCGACGACCGCCAGCAGCGCGGGGACGATCACCGTGGCGGCGGCCGCGGCGAGCAGCGCCACCGCGATGCCGGCGCAGGCCATGGACCGCAGGAAGGGCAGCGGCAGCACCAG
The DNA here is from genome assembly GCF_003999195.1 of Streptomyces soli. Classification (GTDB taxonomy): domain Bacteria; phylum Actinomycetota; class Actinomycetes; order Streptomycetales; family Streptomycetaceae; genus Actinacidiphila; species Actinacidiphila soli. The sequence goes on along the minus strand of NZ_RJVR01000303.1, from coordinate 59,994 downwards.
CAGCGCCGACATCGACAGGGCCACCGTGCAGGCCGACACGGCCACCGTCCGCCCCGCGGTGCGCGCGGTGCGGGTGACCGCCTCCTCCGGGGCGGCCCCGGCCCGCAGTTCCTCCCGGTAGCGGGTCACGAGGAAGAGGCCGTAGTCCACCGCGAGGCCGAAGCCGAGCGCGCTGGTGAGGTTCATCGCGAAGACCGAGACCGGCATCGCGTAGGTCAGCAGCCGCAGCAGGGCGACCGTGCCGACGACGGACACCGCGCCGATCGCCAGTGGCAGCAGGGCGGCGAGCAGCGAGCGGAGCGCCACGACCAGGATGAGCAGGGTGATCGGCGCCGCGAAGAGTTCGGCCTTCACCAGGTCCTGCTCGCTGATCCGCCCGGCCTCGACGCTCACCCAGGCGGGCCCGGTCGCGGAGACGGTGAGCACACCACGGCTGCCGGTGAGCCCGGGCACCAGGCTCTTCGCGGTCCGCGCGGCGTCCTTGTCCTCGCCGGACAGATCCGCCGTGATCAGAGCCTCGTGGCCGTCCTTCGACCGCAGCCCCGGGGTCTTGGCGGGCCAGTACGCGTGCACGGCGTCCACCCCGGGCGCGGCGGCGACCTTGGCGGCCAGGCGGCGGCCCTGCTCGCGCGCGGCGGGGGAGTCGACGCCTCCGCGCGCCCGTACCAGCAGGACCAGGTCGGGGTTTCCGGCACCGAAGCGGGCGGCGAGGAGCTGGTTGGCGCGTGCCGATTCGGTGCCGGAGGCCGTGTAGCCGCCGTTGGCCAGGCGGTCGTGCGTGCCCGTGCCGACCGTCCCGAGCAGAGCGGTCAGCACGGCGGCGAACAGCAGCACGAGCCGCGGGTTGCGGGTCACGCGGCGTCAGGCGGCACGGAAGAACAGCACGGCGTTCTGCCCGCCGAAACCGAAGGAGTTGCTCAGCGCGCCCTGCATGCGGTGCGCGCGGGGCACCTTCGTGACGACGTCCAGATCCATGCCGTCGTCCAGCCGGTCGAGATTGGCGGTCGGCACGATCAGCTGGCGCTCCAGGGACAGCACGGTGATCGCCGCGTCGATGGCGCCCGCGGCCCCCAAGGTATGCCCGATCGACCCCTTGACCGAGGTCACGGGAGGAGGCGTACGGGTCCCGAACACCGAGGCCAGCATGGTCGCCTCGCTGCGGTCGTTGAGCGGGGTCGACGTGCCGTGCGCGTTGACGTGGTCCACGTCGGACGGCTCGGCGCCCGCGTCGGCCAGCGCCGCCAGCGTGGCGCGCCGGGCACCGTTACCGGTGGGGTCGGGGCGGGTGTGGTGGTAACCGTCGCTGGAGGCTCCGTACCCGGACACGTAGCCACGGATCCGGGCACCGCGCGCCCGGGCGTACTCGGGGCGCTCCATGACGAGGACCCCCGCGCCCTCGCTCAGCACGAAGCCGTCGCGGTCCGCGTCGAACGGCCGCGAGGCGCCGGCCGGGTCGTGGCCGCGCATCGACAGGGCCCGCATCCGGTAGAAGGCGGCGGAGCCCATCTCGACCCGGGCGCAGTCGGTGCCTCCGGTGATCGCGATGTCGCAGGCCCCCGCCCGCAGCAGGTCGCGGGCGGTGCCGATGGCGGTGGCCCCGGAGGCGCAGGCGGTCGAGGTGGTCAGGCAGGGCCCGACCGCCTGGAGGTCCGCGGAGACCTCGCCGGCCACCATGTTGGGCAGCGAACGGGGCAGTGTGGCGGGGGAGATGGACTCGACGCGGCCGTTGCCCAGGTTGCCGTACTCGATGGGCCAGCGGTCGCCGCCGTTGCTCGCGACACCGAGCACGACGGCCACCCGGGGGCCGTCCCAGGTGGCCGTGTCCAGCCGGGCGTCGGCGACCGCCTCACGGGCGGCGACCATGGCGAGCTGGATGAACTTGTCGATCCGCCAGGTCAGCCTTCTGCCCAGCAGCGCCCCGCCGTCGAACCCGGGGACGGCGCAGGAGAAGTCGACCGGCAGCCCGGCCAGTGCCTCGTCGGTGGCGGCCAGCCCCTCGCCCTTGCACAGCCCTTCCCAGGACGGCTCGAGGCCGATCCCGGCCGGAGTGACCAGGCCGATACCGGTGACAGCGATGTCCGTGACCCGGGCCCTCACTTGGCGGCCCCCATCAGAGCCGAACGGGCGGCCTCGCCGCCCGCCGCCCGCTCCAGGAACGCCGCCGCCTCGCCGAGCGTGAAGTCCTGGCGGCCTTGCGGAAGGGCCACGCCGAGGGTGTCCTCCAGCATCGTGGCGAGTTCGACCTGCGCGAGGGAGTCGACTTCCATCTCCTCGAAGGTCGCGTCCGGACTGATCTGCTCCTGTGGAACGCCGAAGTATTCGGTGAGCTGACGGACCATCACGTCGTAGACGGATTCCATCGTTCTCCTTCGTTCGGGTGGCGCTGTCGGGGCTTACATCCGCCCTCAGGATCACCCGGTAATCAGATGGAATAGCCCGACACGCGCATCGGGCGGTTATCGCATCACCCGCTTGGCGAAATGCCCGAGGGGCGCCCGGAAGTATTCCCGGACGCCCCTGAGGGCAATACGCCGCGCCCCTTTCTCAGAGGCGCCGGTTCACTTGTTCATGCAGAAATTGCCGACCGTCGGGTTGAGCAGCGCCACCACGTTCACGCTGTTCCCGCACACGTTGATCGGGATGCTGATCGGCACCTGGATGACGTTGCCGCTGAGGAAACCGGGGGATCCGATGGCCGCGGCGCGGGCGGAGGCGCCGCCGTGGTCGTGGGCGAGGGCGCCACTGGCGGTGCCCATCGTTGTGGCGCCGGCGACGGCGGTCAGCGCCACTGCCTTCACAAAACGGTTCATTGCGTTCTCCTTCGAAGATCGCGAATGGGACCTGCACAACGACCGGTGTGACGTTCGGACATGCGACTCCACCCGTTCAGCCGCACAGCGCCGCACACATCACCGGCGGGCGAAGGTGATCGTCTCGTACGGGGAGGTCGCTCCCGTCTCGTAGAGCAGGCCGACCCTGCCCTCTTCCAGCTCCACCAGATCGGAGTAACCGGCCGGGCGCTGGGAGACGGTCCAGCCGGTCGTCCAGGAGATGCCGCCGTCCTGGCTGACGCGCACCGCCATCCGGGCACGCCGGACCGGGTCGGCGGGCGCCGAGTAGAGCAGCGCCCCGCCGCTGGTCTGCAGCACCGCGCCCTGCACCACGGCTCCCATCAGGCCGTTCTGCGGCAATAAGCCCTGCACGGTGAGCCCGCCGTCCCAGCTGTACCCGTCGGCGCGGGTCGCATCGGAGAAGCCGCCCTCGTCGCGCGCGTTGATGTACACGCGGCCGTCGGGGAGTTCGGCCAGGGAGTTCTCGTTGAGGTTGATCCACTCGCTGGGGTCCTGCTGGATGTAGCCGATGCGCCAGGTCGTGCCGCCGTCGTCGCTGTAGAGGGAGTGGGCGCCGTACACCTCCCCGGTGGCGGTCGTGGCCATGTGGTTGGCGGGGGCCAGGAGTCGCCCGGCGTACGGGCCGTGCCGCAGGGCGATGGCGTGGCCGGGCCCGGTCGCGTACCAGCTCCAGTTGGCGGGCTTGACCTGGGAGGTGATGTCGCGTGGCCGGGCCCAGGTGGCACCGCCGTCGGTGCTGGAGGTGACGTAGACCTGCCGGTTGCGTGCCAGGTTGACGTATCCGTCGCCGACCGTGCGGCACAGCAGCAGGGCGATCCGGCCGGTGCGCGGGTCGGCGACCGGCGTCGGATTGCCGAGGGTGCTGCCGCGACCGGAGGCGACGACCTGGAGCGGCCCCCAGGTGCAGCCGCCGTCGGACGACCGCCTCAGGACGGTGTCGATGTCGCCCTGGTCGGCGGCCGAGTTCCGGCGCCCCTCGGCGAAGGCGAGCACCGTACGTTTTCCGATCCGGATGACGGCCGGAATGCGGAAGGTGTGATATCCGTGCGTCCCGGACCGGAAAGGAACGGAGGAACTGCAGCCGCCGTCCGGCACCGGTGACCCGGCCGCGGCCGGTTGTTCCCAGCCGGTGGCACTCCCGGCGAGGAGCAAAGCCAACCCGGCGATGGCCGTACGTCTGGTGGTGATGGCACCTCGTCTCATGACCCCTTTGTCTCACCCGATTCTGGAAGGGGCGCGGTGACACTCCGTCAAAGCGGTCAGGTTGTCAGGCAATATGATGAATGGAATCGAAGTGGTGGCGTCGTCCTTGACAAATTCGCCGGGTGTCCATTCGCTGAGTGTCATTGGTCTCCACCAATGAACACGTCCGGGCCACCCCGGAACTCTGGTCGAAAGGCCTGCACTGCGGCGATAGTTGTGCACCTGCCGACACCGCCCACGACAGGGGGAACCGCCCATGACAAGATCCACACCCCGCCGTACCGTCCTGGCCGCCGCGATCGCCGCCGCGGCCGCCACCGCGACGCCCGCCTTCGCGACACCGCGCGCGGACGTGAGCACCGCGGCCGACGACAGCTCCGCCGCCACGGAGGAGGCGCCTGTGGACTACCACGCCTGGACCGGCGATTCCGACTTGCGCTGCGGCGACGCCCACGGCACCCGAGCCGCGGAACACCCGCGCCCGGGCCTCGTCATCGTCCATGCCACCGGCACCACCGACTACACCGACCCGCACACCAAGACCACCGCCACCTGGGAGACGGCCACCTGGACCTCACCGGTGCACACCCCGCCGCACCCCGCGAGCGAGTTGGTCGCTTCCTGGAACGCCGACACCCCCGCCGGCACCTGGATCCAGACCGAGGTCAGCGGCACCTACACCGACGGCACCGCCACCCCCTGGTACGTACTCGGCCGGTGGGCGGCCGGTGACGACGACATCCGCCGCACCTCGGTGGACGACCAGAGCGACGGCAAGAGCAGCATCTGGACCGACACCTTCTCCATCGATGACACCGCGAGCGGTCTGCGCCTCGCCTCGTACCGGCTGCGCCTGACCCTCTACCGCAAGCCCGGCACCCGCCTCACCCCCACCGTCTGGCGGATCGGTGCGATGGCCTCCGACATCCCCGACCGCTTCACCGTGCCCGCCTCCGTCCCCGGCGAGGGCCGCGGCGTCGAGCTGCCGGTGCCGCGCTTCTCCCAGGAGATCCACAAGGGCCAGTACCCGCAGTACGACAACGGCGGCGAGGCCTGGTGCAGCCCCACCTCCTCCGCGATGGTCCTCCAGTACTGGGGACGGGGCCCCACCGCCGAGCAGCTCGCCTGGGTCGACGCCGCCTACACCGACCCCCAGGTCGACCACGCCGCCCGCTACATCTACGACTACCAGTACCAGGGCTGCGGCAACTGGCCCTTCAACGCCGCCTACGCGGCCACGTACCGCGACATGAACGCGATCATCACCCGGCTGCACACCCTCAACGACGTCGAGAAGCTCATCGGCGCCGGCATCCCGGTGATAACGTCCCAGTCCTTCCTCGCCACCGAACTCGACGGCGCCGGCTACGGCACCTCCGGCCACCTGATGAGCATCGTCGGCTTCACTGAGGACGGCGACGTCATCGCCAACGACCCGGCGAGCGCCGACGACACGGCCGTGCGGCATGTGTACAAGAGGTCGCAGTTCGAGACGATCTGGCTGAGGACCAAGCGCTACAACGCCAGCGGCCAGGTCCGCAGCGGCAGCGGTGGGGTCTGCTACCTCTACTGGCCGCTCAGGCCGTCCACGGCGCAGCGGCGCGCACTCGCGGAACTCGGCATCCGCTGAGCCGTCCCTCACCGCATACCAGCCATGCCAAGCCCCGATGGCCCTTCGCCCCGGAATGTCTTGTCCGCCAAAAGACAGCGAATTTACGCTGGGGCCGCAGTCCGGCGGCGAAGGGACGAAGGGCACGGCATGGGACGGCTGACCGGAAAAATCGCCTTCATCAGCGGTACCAGGGCAGGAATCGGCAGAGGTGCCGCACAGGTTTTCGCCGCCGAAGGGGCAAAGGTATTCGGCTGCGATATCAACCTGGAGGCGGACGCCGATACGGTGGCGCTGGTGGAGAAGGCCGGCGGCGTGATGACGTCACTGGCCCTCCGCCTTCGGGTCATCCGGCTCCCAGGTCGCCTGGGTCACTTCGGCGTTCATCCTGACGTGGTGGCCGGCATCCGGCGGGCGTGATCGCCCCGGCCTGACCGGGCGGCCGCCTTTTGTGAGCGGTGCACGACAACGATGAAGGGCCGGACTCAGTCCCACTGAGTCCGGCCCTTCTGGCGTGGCCACCGCCGGGCGGCCGGGTCCTCCGGCCTGCGGCAGGCCCGGGCGGAGATGAGAACTCATGCAGATGCTTGCAGGACTCCTTGACGCCTACCTACTAGGAAGCTAGCTTCCTTTTCTGTGACGTAGACCGCTCGGGCAAGGCGGCGACGGCATTAAAGCGACTGGTCGAACGACAATGTGCCGCCGCATGCCGGGACGGCGGCACGTCGCAAAGCCCGCGGAGATGCGGCGCCAAGGCCGGCTGACAGCTGACGCCGGCTGCCGACCGTGCGAGTCGAGCCAGGGGAATAACCGAAAGGAAAGCCGATGGCAACGATGGCATCAGCGCAAACCACTACAAATCAACCCGACCCCACACGATGGCGGGTGCTGTCCATCGGTCTCGTTGGCGCGTTCATGGTCATGTACGACACGAGCATGATGAACGCGATCCTCCCGACGATGCAGGCGGCCCTGCACATGTCGCCGACCCAGGTGACGTGGGCCACCGCCGGGTTCTCACTGGCCGGCGCGGTGACCCTGGTTCCCGCCGGACGGCTGGGCGACGACTTCGGCCGGCGGCGCATGTTCGTCATCGGCATGGTGCTCTTCCTGCTGGCCTCCCTGTCCTGCGCGCTGGCGCCGAACGGCAGCTGGTTGGTCGGCTCCCGCTTCGTCATGGGCATCGCCGGCAGTCTCGTCATCCCGCAGGTCGTCGGGCTCATGCAGCAGCTCTTCACCGGCAAGGGGCGGAGCAAGGCGTTCGGTGTGTATGCCGCGATCGTGGCCATGTCCACCGCGTGGGGTCCCCTGATCGCGGGGCAGACCGTCGACGGCTTCGGCCAACAGAACGGTTTTCGCTATGTCTTCTTCCTGGGCATGCCGATCAGCTTGATCTCCCTCGTCCTCGGCTACCGGCGGCTGCCGCAGACACCGCACAGGGGCGGGGGCAGGAGCAAGGTCGACTTCGGGGGCATGGCGCTGCTGGCTCTGGCGCTCATCGCGATCGTGCTGCCGCTCGCCGAGAACGGCGACAAAGGTATGACCCCCCCGTGGTGGCTGCTGGGCGTCGGGGCCGTCCTGCTGGCCGCCTTCGTGCTGTGGGAGCGGTCGCTGGACCGGCGCGGTGAGCACCCGATGATCAAGCCCCGGCTGCTCGTCCTGCCCAGTTTCTCCTTCTCCTTCATCACCTGCCTGTTCTTCTACGCGGCGTTCCCGCCGATCTTCATCCTCCTCCAGCTCTACTTCCAGGCCGGGCTGCACTACTCCGCCCTGCAGTCCTCGCTGGGTACCCTGCTCTTCCCGATCGGTTCGATGGCCGGAGCACTGATCAGCGGGCGTCTGGTACCCCGCTACGGCCGACGGATGGTCGTGGCCGGCTGTCTGATGATGACGGCCGGGCTCGCCGCCACCTCCCTGCTGTCCTTGAACTCGAACGGCGGCAACATCGCCGTCGTCCTGGCCCCCGGGCTGCTCGTCTGCGGTCTCGGCGCCGGCTTCGTCATCTCCTCCAACCAGAGCCTGGGCCTGTATGACATCCCCAGGACCGACGCGAGTACGGCCGGCGGGACCTATCAGGTCGGCGTCAAGATCGGCTCCGCCATCGGCATTCCGATCGCCACCTCGGTCTTCTTCTCCGCGCTCGCCGGCAACCGCGGGAACTTCGCTGACGCCGTCGCCGCAGGCCTGGCGATTCCCGCCTGCATGGCGTTCCTGGCCTCGCTGGTTGCCGTGGTGGGGCTCGTGCGGACCAAGCAGTGGGGCACCCGCGAGGCCTCGGAAGACACCGACCGCGAGCCCCGGGAAGAGGCACCGTCTGCCGCGCCGGCAGCCGGTAGGTAGGTCTGCCGCGCCGCTTGCCGCGCCGGCCGCGGTCCCCCGTCGAATCAAGAAATGAGAGCACGCCATGAGCATGCGGGCATACCAGCTGGAGGGTTTCGACTCCCGCCCCCGGATCGTGGACGTCCCCAGACCCACCCCCGGTGAGGGAGAGGTCCTGGTCCAGGTGCGCGCCTCCTCGGTCAACCCCCTGGACGCCAACATCGCCGGCGGACGTGCCAGACGCTACAAGCAGTACGTCTTCCCGGCGATTCTCGGCACCGACTTCGCCGGTGTCGTGGCGGAGACCGGGCCGGGTGTCACGGGGCTGTCCCCCGGAGACCGGGTGTTCGGCCTGGTGCACGGAAACATCGTGCGGACCGGCTCGTTCGCCGAGTTCCTGGCCGTCCCGCAGGACCAGCTGGCCGCCGTACCGGCCACGGTCGACGACCCGACGGCCGGGGTGCTCGGCCTCGCCGGAGTGACCGCCGCCTGCTGCCTGGACGCGGTCCGGGTCGGGGAGGGGGACACGCTGCTCGTCGTCGGGGGGAGCGGTGGGGTGGGCAGCTTCGCGACGCAGTTCGCCGCGGCTCAGGGTGTCCAGGTCATCGCGACGGCCCGGCCCGGCCCCGAGGAGGACCACGTCCGCAAGATGGGGGCCGCCGAGACCGTCGACTGGGCCGCCGAGGATGTCGCCCTGACGGTGCGGGGGAGGCACCCGGACGGGGTGACGGCCGTGATTGATCTGATCGACCGGGACCCTGCCGCGTTCACCCCGCTCGTCGTTGGGACGCTGGCCCCCGGCGGCCGGGCCGCATCGACACTGCGCGCCGCCGACCCCCAGGCAATGCAGGGCATCCCCGCGGTGAACGTACGCCCGGAGGTCAACGCGAGGGTCCTGCACCGGCTCGCCGAGCTGGCAGAACACAGCCTGCAGGACTCCCCGGCGACCGCCGCGTACGACTTCGACCGGATCGACGCGGCCTTCGAGGCGCTCGCCGCCGGCGCCGTAGGGAAGCTCGCTCTGCGCATTTCGAGCGCAAGTTCATGGGCTCGTTCTCCGAGCGCGGCGTCTGGATCGAGATGATCAAGATCGACGCCAACGCCGATTGGGTCTCGACGGACCCGAACGCCCGGCGTCTGCTGGTGGTCCCTCTCCGGCACCGCCACCGTGGAGGCGCAGGAGATCGGCAAGCTGGCCGCGCTGCAGGTCGACGCCACCGAAGAACTGCGGATCACCGCGACCGAGGAGACGGAGCTCTACCTGCTCGGTCTCCCGCCGGTCGAGGTGCCGGAGACCGACCCGGACAACTTCGACTACTGCCGATGTCCTGGGCAACGCGATCCAGTTCGAGGATCCGAAGGACGAGCGGGACGTCAGCTGACGCGCCGACCCGAAACGACATTGCCGGCTCCTTACGATGAGAAAGCGCTGCTGTGATGCGTACTGTTCGTGATGCCTCGTTCGATGTGCTGCGTCTGCATGGGCTGACCACCATGTTCGCCAACCCCGGCTCGACCGAGGTGTCGTTCCTGTCCGACCTCCCCGACGACCTGGACTTCGTCCTTGCCCTCCACGAAGGGTCGGTCGTCGGGGCGGCCACGGGCTGGGCGATCGCGCGCGGCGAGCCGGCACTCGTCCTGCTGCACACCACGGCTGGTCTGGGCAACGCCGTGGGCGCGCTCGCCACGGCGCGGGTCAACCGGGTCCCGCTGGTGGTCCTCGTCGGTCAGCAGGACCGTCGCCACCTCGCCCAGGAGCCGTTCCTCGCCGGGCGCCTCGAAGGACTGGCCGGTGACTACCCGGTGAGTGTGGAGACCCCGGCGCGGGCCCAGGACGTGCCGGGCGCGATCGGCCGGGCTGTGCATGCCGCCCGCACCGGGCGCGGCCCGGCACTGGTGATCGTCCCGATGAACGACTGGGCGGAACCGGCCGAGGAACTGCCCGTCCCCGCGCCCGCCGTCCTGCGCCACGCGACCACCGCCGACCCGGCGGCGGTCGCCGAGGTCGCCGGGCTGCTCGCCCGGGCCGAGGCCCCCGCCCTCGTCGTGGGCGCGGGCACCGACAGCGCCGAGGCGTGGGCGGCGCTGACCGCGCTCGCCGAACGCCTCGACTGCCCGGTGTGGCAGGAGCCGTTCGGCTCGCGGGCTGGATTCCCGCAGGACCACCACCTGTTCGCGGGTCACCTCCCCGCCGACCGCACCCGGTTGCGCGAGGCCCTGGCGCCGAACGACCTGGTGCTCGTCGTCGGCGCGCCCTTCCTGCGCCAGTACCCGTACGGGCAAGGGCGGTTGACCGGGCCCGGTACGCGGGTCGCCGTGGTCACCGACGACCCCGCCGAGGCCCACCGGGCGCCGGCCGACCTGGCGGTCGTCACCCCGCTGCCCGACTTCTGTGACCGGCTCGCGCGGCGCGTCCCGCCCCGTGAGTCCGGCGAGCCGCGGTCCGTGCGGCCGCCCACCCCGGCGCAGGTCCCGGCCTCGCCGCCGGATCCCGGACAACCGCTGCGGGCCGCACACGTCCTGGCCGCGCTGGCGAGCAGCCTGCCCGCCGACACCGTGATCGTGGAGGAGACCCCGTCCTCCCGCCCCGACCTGCACGCGCTGCTGCCCGCCCGGCGGCCGCTCGGATTTCTCAGCGCCGCCATGGGCGGCCTCGGCTTCGCCATGCCAGCGGCCGTCGGCGTACGGATGGGGCAGCCCCGGCGCCCGGTCGTGGCGGTCGTCGGCGACGGCTCTTCCCTCTACCAGATGCAGTCGCTGTGGACCGCCGTGCACTACGGCGTCGGTGTTGTCTTCGTTGTCCTTGCCAACGGACGCTACGCGATCATGGACCGGCTCGCCGAGCAGCACGGTGGCAAAGCACCGTGGCCCGCTTTCGAACAGGTGAGCGTGAGCGGTCTGGCGGTGGCGCTGGGGTGCCCCGCCCGGAAAATCACGCAGTACTCGGAACTGCTCGCTGCCCTCGACGACATCGTGCCCACCCTGGGCTCCCGCACCGAGCCCGTCGTCCTCGAGGTGGCTGTCGCACCGGACCCCGAGTTCCACCCCTGACCGTCATTCACCCTCTGCAGAAAGAGCTTTTGCGATGCCTCTTCTCGACCCCACGATCTGGTCCGGCAAAGTCAACATCGGCGGCTGGTCACCTGCTACGGGCGGATCCCACGCCGTCACGGAACCCGCCACGGGCGACACCCTGGAACACATCGGCCGCGCGGACGCGGACGACGTGGCACGCGCCGCGTGCCGGGCTGCGGAGGCCCAGCCGGCCTGGGCGCGGGCCCCCTACACCGAGCGGGCCGCGGTGCTCCGCCGGGCCGGGGACCTGTTCCTCGAGAGGGCCGATGAGATCCAGGACTGGTTGATCCGCGAGGCGGGGAGTATCCAGGGAAAGGCCGCCTTCGAGACGGCGACCGCCGCCCAGGAGTGCTACGAGGCGGCGGCGCTGGTCTCCCGGCCGGTCGGCGACCTGCTGCAGTCCGCCGAGCCGCGCCTGAGCATGGTGCGCCGGGTACCCGCCGGGGTGGTCGGCGTGATCGCCCCCTTCAACGTGCCCCTGATCCTGGCCATCCGCTCCGTCGCCCCGGCCCTGGCGCTGGGCAACTCGGTGGTGCTCAAGCCGGACGCGCGCACCGCGGTCGGCGGCGGCGTGTCGATCATGCGGGTGTTCGAGGAGGCCGGACTTCCCGAGGGCGTGCTGTGCCTGGTACCCGGTGGCGCGGAGGCCGGTGCGGCGCTCGTCGCCGATCCGCGGGTGCGGGTCATCTCCTTCACCGGCTCCACCGCGGCCGGCCGGAAGGTCGGCGCGGCCGCCGCCCACCACCTCAAGCGCGCCCACCTGGAACTGGGCGGCAACTCCGCACTGATCGTGCTGCCCGACGCCGACTTGGAGCGCGCCGCGTCCATCGCCGCCTGGGGCTCCTTCTTCCACCAGGGCCAGGTGTGCATGACCACCGGGCGCCACCTCGTCCATGAGTCGATAGCCGACGAGTACACCGAACGGCTCGTCGAGAAGGCTGAACACCTGCCGGTCGGCGATCCTGCCAAGGAGCCGGTCGCGCTCGGCCCCATCATCGACGCGGGCCAGCGCGACAAGATCCACCACCTGGTGCAGGCAAGCGTCGAGGGCGGCGCCAGGCTGGCCGCCGGCGGCACGTACGAGGACCTCTTCTACCGCCCGACGGTCCTGACCGGCGTCACCGACTCCTCCCCGGCATATACGGAGGAGGTCTTCGGCCCGGTCGCGCCCATCCGTACGTTCGGACACGTGGACGAGGCGGTGTCCCTGGCGACGGCCAGTGAGTACGGACTGTCGCTGGGCATCCTCACCCGCGATGTGATGAGGGGCCTCGAACTCGCCGAGCGCATCCCCACCGGCCTGGTCCACATCAACGACCAGACCGTCAACGACGAGGCGGTCGCGCCCTTCGGAGGCGTCGCGGCCTCCGGCACCGGCTCCCGGTTCGGGGGTGTGGCCAACATCGAGGCGTTCACCGAGACGCGGTGGATCACGGCGCGGGCGGAAGCGGCGGTCTACCCTTTCTGAGCCGACCGTCAGCGTTCCTGCTCGCTGGGGCGCATGAGCACTTCGCTCATGGCGACATGGCGGGGACGGGTCACGTATCCGATGGTGTCGGCGACATCCTCGGGCCCGAGCCGCTTCGAACCGCCCGGCCTCGGGGGCGTGTTCGCTTTGGACCTCGGGCGTGCGATGGCGGAAGAGCTCAGTGGCCACCGCGCCCGGCTCCAGCACGCACACCCGTACGTGCCGGCCGGCGACCTCCTGTCGCAGCGACTCGCTGAAGGCGTTCACCGCGTGCTTGGTGGCGCTGTAGACACCGGCTCCCTTGCGGGCCGTACGGCCGGACACCGAGCTGACGTTGACCAGCCGGCTCTGCCTCCCCGGCGTCGTCCCGGACCGGCTGCTCGATGTCCAGGCGACCTATGCGCGGCAACTCGTGCAAGGCGGCGCCCGCCGGGAGGATGCCCTCGCGCGGACGCAGGCCGAGATCTCGGGAAGACTCCCCACCCTGCTCCAGGTCGATCCGCGCCTCACGGTCCTCCGGCGGGTGCTCGACCGGGCGCTTACGAGTGCCGACAGCGGCGAGTTGGACGGAGACGAGGGCTGCACCTGGTCCTGCGAGGAGGCGTTGCTGGGCCCGCCGGTCGGGCGTCCGCACACCATCTGGGGGATGATGGCGAACTACCCGCAGCGGCGGCACGATGCCGCGTCGTCAGTGTCGCCCGCACCCGCATCGCCGCCGGAAGGTTATCCGCGGCGGAACGCGCAGGGCTGCCTGAAGGCGCCGAGTTCGCTGGCAGGGCCGCACGACAACCTGATTTACCCGAACCTGAGTCGGCAAGTCGATCCGGAGATGGAACTCGGCGTGGTGATCAGGAGCCGCGCGCGGAACCCCGGCCTCGATTCCGCCATGAAGGCGGTGGCCGGCTACGTCGGATTCTGCGACGCGGGCGCCAGGGATGTCAGCGCGCTGGACAACAACCGGATAGACCGCGCGAAGGGATTCGACACCTTTAGAGGCCGCGCGAATAGGTGGGGTGGGTGAAGGAGCGGGGCGAGGGGCAAGTCTGGCAAGGCGGTGGGGGTCCCCCCGGCCTTCGGCCGGGGGGACCCCCACCAGCCGCCAGGGCTGGGGGAGAGGGACGCGACGCGGTGGTAGCACTCTCCCCCAGACTCCGTCCGGGGGGACCCCCACCAGCCTTCGGCCGGTGGGGGTGCCCCCGGCGAAGCCAGGGGGAGGACCCCCACCCAGCCGCCAGGCTGGGGGACGTCATCGACCGACGACAACGCCGCCAGGCGCCGCCCATCGACACGCGACGCCGCCCCACCCATTCGCGCGGCCTCTTAGTATCGTCGGGCCCTGGTTCGTGACCGCGAACGAGATTCCCGGCCCGCATGACCTGCGTATACGTTACCGGGTCAATGGCGAGCTTCGGCAGGACGGGAGTTCTGCGCAGATGTTCCGCAGGAGCAACTGAGCTGGCTGACCGCCGCGCTCACCCTGGCTCCGGGCGACGTGCTCTCGACGGGTACCCCGCCCGGCGACAAGCTGCGCGGCGAAGTCGAGGGCCTCGGCCATCGAGAACACGGTGGTGCGGGAAACGGCTCAAGAGAAGCTGAAGACAGACCATTAGTTTTCCCATAAAGGCAAGCACACTGTTAGCCTTGACATCAAGCTATCAGGAGGATTTAGCGCCCGGAAAGGCCGAACGATGACCATGAACCAGCAGCCCGGAAAGATCTACCGGAAAAGGGTCGCCGACCAGATTCTGGAAGACCTCCGGGGGCAGATCCTCAGCGGCACGCTTCCGCACGGCGCGAAGCTGCCGTCCGAGCGTGAACTGGCCGCGCAGTACGGCGTCAGCGGCCCGACCATTCGTGAGGCGATCCGGGTGCTCACGGCGATGGGGCTGGTCTCCTCCAGGAACGGCAGCGGCAGCACCGTGACGGCACAGAGCGACACGCTCATTGCCGTATCCATCGCGGCGGTCGTGCAGTTCGGCAACATGAACGCCCGCGATGTCTTCGGACTGCTCGCCGTGCTCAATACCTACGCGGTCCGACTCGCTGCGGAACGGGCCACCGACGAGGAGATCGCGCTGCTGCGGCAGGCCGCCGAGCGCACGGCGGCCCTCGACACGGACAGCGTCGACCAGGCGGCGGCCAAGCTCAAGAACTACTTCCACATGCTGGCCGGGCTCTCCCACCACCCGCTGCTGATCTCGCTGTGCCGGTTCATCACCGAGGTCCAGATCGGGCTCGCCGTCGAGATGTCGGGCGGGAAACTCGAACGGATCGCGGGGACCCTCTACGGGGCCCGGATGGAGATCGTGGAAGCGCTGGAGAAACGCGACGCGGACCGCGCCGTGGAGTTGGTCCAGAAGTATCACCAGCGCGTGGTCGAACGTATCCAGAAAACGCCGCGCGGCAAGGAGATGACCTCCTCCGACCCGAGGTTCTCCCAGTTGATGGCGTCGTTGCTGGCAAGCGATGTGGCCCTCAACGAGCCGGGGGAGAACTGACGGGTGACGGGCCGATCGCCCTACGGCAGGTGCCGGTCCGCGAGGTCGTCGGGGGCGGCCTGGTGCCAGGAGTCGACCAGGATGTCGTAGAGCTCCTTCTCGTCCTCGAGCGCGGCCAGCCGGGCCCGTACCCAGGAGGAGTGCGCCTCGTGCGGCGGTACCCAGAACTTGTCCGGCTCGGAGGCGATCAGCTCCTCCCGGTCCACCTTGGGGCAGCGCACCGCGAAGGACGTCCTGTCGTCGGGGACGGTGGCGAACATCCGTCCGGCCACGTCGAAGGTGGGGTGGTTCCAGCGTTCCTTCTCCACCGTCTGCGGCAGGGACAGGGCGATTCGGCGTACGTCGTCGGCGTCGAGCATGAGTACATCATCCGCCCGCCGCGCGGCGCTCCAGTGCGGCGGCCAGCAAATTGAGCGCGGCAATGACCCGGTCCCGGTCCGGGCCGAGGCCGGCCAGCAGGTCTGCCTCGACCGCGAGTTGACGGGGGAACATCGCGTCGATCGCCTCCGCCCCGGCCTCGGTGATCGTGACGAGGGCGGCCCGGCGGTCCGCGGGATTGGGCTCGCGTGCGATGAAGCCGCGCTTCTCCAGCTTGGCCAGCGTCTTGCTGATCGCGGCCCGCGAGCACCGCATCCGGTCGGCGATCCGCCGGGCGATGAGCGGCTCGTCGCTGTGCCGCAACTGCACCAGGACGTCCAGTTCGGGCGCGGTGACCGGCGCGGCCTCGTACAGCGGCTCCAGCGCGGCCTCGTACAGCCAGTGGATGCGCTTGATGGGGCCGATGACATCCATCGGGGAGGTGTCGAGCTCCGGCCGCGCGGCGGCCCATTGCTCGCGCGGCGTGTGCACGGTGAAGGGAGGGGGAGGGGAGGTGCGGCTCATCGCTCCGACTTTGTTAACCAGTAGACTATTAGATACGCTTCTTCGATGGTAGCCGCTCAGACCACCACCGAAGGCTCAACGACATCGTCCCCCGCAGCCCCGCCCAAGCGGGTCGCCGCGCTGATCGCTGTACTCGGTGCCCTGACGGCGGTCGCTCCGCTGTCCACCGACATGTACGTACCCGGCTTCCCGGAGATGGGCAGCTCCCTGCACGCGAGCGCTTCCGCCGTACAGCTGTCGATGACGGCCTTCCTGGCCGGCGCGGTCCTCGGGCAGATCCTCATCGGCCCGCTCAGCGACGGCCTCGGCCGCCGCAGGCTGCTCATATCCGGCACCGCCGCCTTCGCCGCGCTCTCCTTCCTCTGCGCCGTCGCGCCCAACGTCCAGGTCCTGATCGGGGCCCGCTTCCTCGAAGGCGTCGCGGGCGCGGCGGGCATGGTGCTGGCCCGCGCGGTGATCACCGACTGGTTCCATGGCGCGGACATTCCCCGGTATTTCTCCATGCTCTCCATGGTTCTGGGCATCGCACCGGTCGCGGCGCCCGTCGTCGGCGGCGCGATTTTGTCCGTCTCCACCTGGCGGGCCACCTTCTTCGTGCTCACAGCGGCTGGTGTCCTGCTGCTCCTGGCCGTTCTGGCCAAGGTGCCCGAGTCGCTGCCGCCGGCGCGGCGGCGGGCGGTTGGTCTCGGCAGCACCTTCCGGGCCATGGGCCGACTGCTCGGCCGCCGTACGTTCGTGGGCCATGTGCTGACGCTGGGCTTCGGCACCGCCGCCCTCTTCACGTACATCTCGGGCTCCAGCTTCGTCTTCGAGAACATCTACGGCGTCTCGGCGACCCAGTACAGCCTGATCTTCGCGGTCAACGCGCTCGGCATGCTGCTGGCCGGCGGGACGTTCGGCGTGCTGGCCCGCCGGATGCGGATGAACACGCTGCTGACCCTCGGCGTGTCGGTAGCGGCGGCCGGTGTCATCGGACAGGTGCTGTTGATCGCCACCGTCGGCAGCAGCCTCGCGGGCACCTGGTGCTGCCTGTTCGTCGCTCTGGCGGGCATCGGGATGGTCTTCCCGGCCAGCATGAGCCTGGGTCAGACACTGGGCCGGCACGCACCCGGTACGGCGTCGGCATTGCTCGGCGGTACCCAGTTCCTGCTCGGGGCGCTCGCCTCGCCGCTGGTGGGGCTGTTCGGCACCAGCAGTGCGACGCCGATGGCGGCCATCATGCTCGGCGCGCTGGCCTGCGCCGCACTGTCGCTGACCCTACTGGCCCGGCCCTGGCAGGGGCACGGCGAATTCCAGGAATCCCCCCGCACTGTTGCAGCCGCGTGAAATCCCGGCGGTAGGCGTGGCCGACGGGAATAGCCGGACGCCATGCTGCCGCTGATCGCAGCGAGTCCCCACCCGAACACGCAACCGCCCGAACAACCTTGAACACCCCGAACACCGATCATCCCCCCAGGAGTCATCCGAATGTCCCGTAGCGCCGTCACCTCCGCCCCCGTGCACCCGCTGCTCGCCGAGCGCTGGAGCCCGCGCTCCTTCGACCCCTCCTACGAGATCACCGACGGGCAGCTCGCATCCCTGCTCGAGGCGGCCCGCTGGGCCGCGTCGGCGCGCAACATCCAGCCGTGGCGCTTCATCGTCGGACGGCGCGGCGACGAGACGTACAAGGCAGTGCACAACGCCCTGATCGGCTTCAACCAGGTCTGGGCCGGCAACGCTTCCGTCCTCATCGCCGCGGTCACCGCCGAACGGCTGGAGGACGGCTCGCCCAACGCGACGGCCGCGTACGACACCGGCCTCGCCGTCGCCCAACTCACGGTCCAGGCGCACGCGGAGGGCCTGCATGCCCACCAGATGGGCGGCTTCGTGCCCGAGCGGCTCGCCGCGTCCTTCGACATCCCCGAGGGCTTCCGGCCGCTCGCCGTCATCGCCCTCGGCGCGCTGGCCGAGGCCGACCGGCTGCCCGACGAGACGCTGCGGGCCCGCGAGACCGAGACCCGGGCGCGCCGTCCGCTGGACGAGACCTTCTTCGCCGGCTCCTGGCAGACCCCGCTCGGCATCGGCTGACGGAGCCGCCATCCCCCCGGCCCTGCGGCCCGCGTGCCGCAGGGCCCCGGGTCAGGCCGGGGTGATCCGCCCGTAGCGCCCCGCGATCTGCATGTCGGCCTCGATGCGCGCCGCCGTCGCCCGCAGCGGCGGCAGCAGGTCCTCGCGGGCGTGCTCGGCGGTGCTGCGGCTGGCGTGCGTCGAGACGTTCACTGCTGCCACGACCCTCCCGGTGCGGTCGTGCACCGGGACGGCGATCGACCGCAGCCCCTCCTCCAGCTCCTCGTCGACGAGTACGTATCCCTCCCGCTCGGCCCGTTCCAGGATGGCCGCGAGCCTGTCCGCCGAGGTGACGGTGTGCCGGGTGAGCGGCTTCAGCTCCGTACGGGCCAGCCGCTCGGCCCGCTCGTGCGCGGGCAGGCCGGACAGGAGTACGCGGCCCATGGCGGTGGCGTACGCGGGAAAGCGGGTGCCGACCGTGATGTTGACGCTCATGATGCGCACCGTGGGGACGCGCGCCACGTACTGGATGTCGTCGCCGGACAGGACGGCCATCGACGCGGACTCGTGTACCTGCCCGACCAGCTCGACCAGGTGCGGCTGGGTGATCTGGGGGAGGGTGAGCGCGGAGAGGTGGGCGAAGCCCAGCTCCAGGATGCGCGGGGTCGGCCGGAAGAGCCGTCCGTCGTGGGCGACGTAGTCCAGGTGCTCCAGGGTGATCAGTGAGCGCCGGGCGGTGGCCCGGGCGAGCCCGGTGGCCTCGGCGACGGCGGTCAGCGGCAGCTCGGCGTGGCCCTGGTCGAAGGCGGTCAGGACGGTGAGGCCGCGCGCGAGGGACTCCACGAACTCCGGGCCCAGTTCCTGCTTGGAGGCGCGGGTCCAGGCGGCGGGAGCCGAGCCGGCCGCCGGGGGAGCGGCGGGTTCGGCGCCGGCGGACAGCGCGGCCTCCATGGCGCCGACCGTCTCGCGCAACCGTGGGAGGACCGCCTCGCGCAGCGATTCCGCGCTGTGCCGGCTGGTGTGGCTGACCACGCTCACCGCGCACACCGGGCGCCCTCGGCTGTCCCGTACCGGCATCGCGACCGCGACCAGGCCGGGCTCGATCAACTGGTCGTCCGCCGACCAGCCCTGCTCCCGCGCGTCGGCCGTACGCCGCTCGAAGGAGCCGGCCGCGTCGGCGCGCCCGTGCGGCGGCACCGCGGGGAAGCCGCTGTCCGTCGGGTCCGCCGCGCGCCGGAGGTGCCACCGCTCCCAGTCCTCGCCGGTCCAGTCGGCGGCGAACAGCGCACCCGGTGCGCCGCGCTCGGCGGGCAGCAGGTCACCGATGCGGAAGGTGAGCGACATGGCCCGGCGCCGGGTGGCCTGGTGGGCGAAGCGCACTCCGTCCTGGTCGGGGACGGCGATCGACACCGACTCGTCGAGGCTGTCGGCGAGGGAGTCGGCGAGCGGGCCGAGCAGATCGGGCAGCCGGCAGGCCGAGAGATAGGCGTTGCCCAGCTCCATCAGCCGGGGAGCGAGCACCGCGTCCCGGCCCTCGACCCGCAGGTATCCGGTCCTGGCCAGGGTGCTGACCACCCGGTCGACGGTGGACCGGGCCAGGCCCGTGGCCCGTACGAGATCGCCCACCGAACGCCGTCCGTCGGCGGCGGCGAGTTCGCGGAGTACCGCGAGGCCCCGGATCAGCGGGCCCACGGCCTCCTGCGGCGGCGCCACCTCGGCGGTGACGGGAGGCGTCATCTGCTCTCTCCACAAGAGATCAAGGAGTGATGGGGGACCCCCGGACGGAGTCTGGGGGAGAAACAGTACTGGCGCAAAGCGTTGACAGGGCAGATGCCTTCGGATCAGACTCTGACGTAAGCTATTGTGAACTAAAGTTCACTGTACGAACAAGAGCTAACAGGAGAGGGCGACGAATGGACAAGGTGGTCGCTTCGGCCGAAGAGGCCGTGGCTGATGTCCATGACGGAGCGTCGATCGCAGTCGGCGGCTTCGGTCTCAGCGGCGTCCCGAACACGCTGATCGACGCCGTGCGCGACAAGGGCGTCAGCGGCCTGAGCGTGGTGTCCAACAACTGCGGCGCCATGGACTCAGGCCTTGCCGTGCTGCTCTCCGCGGGCCGCATAGTCCGCGTCACCGGCAGCTACATCGGCGGGAACAAGGAGTTCGCCCGCCAGTACCTGGGCGGTGAGCTGGAGCTCGAACTGATCCCGCAGGGCACTCTCGCCGAGCGGCTGCGCGCCGGCGGCTGCGGCATCCCCGCCTTCTTCACCCCGGCCGGCGTCGGCACCCAGGTCGCCGACGGCGGCCTGCCGTGGCGCTACGACGGCAACGGCGGCGTCGCCCTAGCCTCCCCGCCCAAGGAAGTCCGCGAGTTCGACGGCACCGAATACGTCCTCGAGCGCGGCATCACCACCGACTTCGCCCTCGTACGGGCCGCCAGGGGCGACCGGCACGGCAACCTGGTCTTCAACAAGTCCAGCCGCAACTTCAACCCGCTCGCCGCCATGGCGGGCCGGATCACCATCGCCGAGGTCGAGGAGCTGGTCGAGCCCGGCGAGCTCGACCCGGACCAGGTCCATCTGCCGGGAATCTTCGTCCAGCGCGTGGTGGCGCTCACCCCCGCGCAGGCCGCCGACAAGAAGATCGAGAAGATCACCGTCACGCCCAGGGAGGTGCAGGTCTGATGGCCTGGACGCGAGACGACATGGCCGCCCGCGCGGCCCGGGAACTGCGCGACGGCGAGTACGTCAACCTCGGCATCGGCCTCCCCACCCTGATCCCCAACCACCTCCCCGAGGGCGTCCACGTCATCCTCGAGTCGGAGAACGGCATCCTCGGCACCGGACCCTTCCCGCACGAGGACGACCTCGACCCGGACCTGATCAACGCCGGCAAGGAGACCGTCACGGTCCTGCCCGGCGCCTCGTTCTTCGACTCGGCCCTGTCCTTCGGCATGATCCGCGGCGGCCATATCGACGCCGCCGTGCTCGGCGCCATGCAGGTCTCCGCCGACGGCGACCTCGCCAACTGGGCCATCCCTGGGAAGATGGTCACCGGCATCGGCGGCGCCATGGACCTGGTGCACGGCGCCCGCCGGGTCATCGTCACCATGACCCACACCGCCAAGGACGGCAGCCCCAAGATCCTGGAGAAGTGCGAGCTCCCGCTCACCGGCAAGGCCTGCGTCGACCGGATCATCACCGACCTGGGTGTCCTGGACGTCACCGATGACGGCCTGGTGCTGGTCGAGACCGCCCCCGGCGTCGCCCTCGAGGAGATCGAGCAGAAGACGGCCGCCAAGGTCCGCATCGCCGAAGGGATCGTCCGATGAGTTTCCGCCCGCGTGACGTCTACATCGTCGACGCCGTCCGCACCCCGGTCGGCAAGTACAACGGCTCCCTGTCCTCGGTCCGCCCGGACGACCTGGCCGCTCACGCCATCCGCGAACTGCTGGCCCGTACCCCCGGCCTGGACCCGGCCCGCATCGGCGACGTCTACTTCGGCAACGCCAACGGCGCCGGCGAGGAGAACCGCAACGTCGGCCGCATGGCCGGGCTGCTCGCCGGGCTCCCGGTCACCGTCCCCGGCGTCACCGTCAACCGGCTGTGCGCCTCAGGTCTCGAAGCCGTCATCCAGGCCGCCCGCGCCATCGCGCTCGGCGACCTGTCCATCGCCGTGGCCGGCGGCGTCGAGTCGATGACCCGGGCCCCGTACGTCCTGCCGAAGAACGACCGGCCCTTCCCGGCCGGGCACACCGAGCTGTACTCCACCACCCTCGGCTGGCGCATGGTCAACCCGAAGATGGACCCGCAGTGGACGGTGCCGCTCGGCGAGAGCGCCGAACTGATCGCCGAGAAGCACAAGATCACCCGCGAGCAGCAGGACGAGTTCGCCCTCGCCTCGCATCGCAAGGCCGCCCAGGCCTGGGACCAGGGCCTGTTCGACGACGAGGCGGTCCCGGTCCCCATCCCGCAGCGCAAGGGTGACCCGGTCGTCTTCGCCCGCGACGAGTCCGTCCGCGCGGACGCCTCCCTGGCCGCCATGGCCAAGCTCAAGCCGTCCTTCCGGAAGGCGAGCGAAGCGAGGTCGGGGTCCTCCCCCAGCCTGGCGGCTGGGGGAGGACCCCACCGGCCGGAGGCTGGGGGAGGCACGGTCACCCCCGGCAACGCCTCCCCGCTCAACGACGGCGCCGCCGCCCTGCTGCTCGTCGACGAGGAAGGCCTCAAGGCCACCGGCCGCGAGCCGCTCGCCCGCGTCTCCGCCACCGGTGTGTCCGCCATCGAGCCGCACTACTTCGGCCTCGCCCCCGTCGAGGCCGTGAACCGTGCCCTGGCCCGCGCCGGCAAGACCTTCGACGACCTCACCACGCTGGAGCTCAACGAGGCCTTCGCCGCCCAGGTGCTGGGCTGCGTCGCCGAATGGCCCGAGTTCGACCCGGCGATCCTCAACCCGCGCGGCGGCGCCATCGCCATCGGCCACCCG
Organism: Streptomyces soli; assembly: GCF_003999195.1. GTDB lineage: Bacteria > Actinomycetota > Actinomycetes > Streptomycetales > Streptomycetaceae > Actinacidiphila > Actinacidiphila soli. The sequence continues at coordinate 37,560 of NZ_RJVR01000303.1, read as the reverse complement.
CTCGGCGCCTCCGGAGCCCGCCTGGCCGGCTCCGTCGCCCACCAGCTCAAGGCAGCGGGCTCCGGCACCGGTGTGGCCACCCTCTGCATCGGCGTCGGCCAAGGCCTCGCCCTCGTCCTGGAAAGGTAGGAAAGACCCGCATGACCACCCCCCTCACCCAGGGCGACATCAGCGCCGAGATCGCCGATGAGCGCGAGGCGTACGCCAAGCGCGTCGCGGACGGCGCGCCCGTGGAGAACCACCCCAGCCGCGGCTACGCCCCGTACCGCAGCAGCGTCCTGCGCCACCCCAAGCAGCCGCTGGTCGCCGTCAACGGCGACCCCGAGGCCGTCGAACTGACCGGCCCGGCCTTCGGCGTCACCGACATCACCGCCTTCGACCACGACCTCACCAGGCAGCACCACGGCGAGCCCCTCGGCGAGCGCATCAAGGTCACCGGCCGCATCCTCGACCGCGAGGGGCGAGCGGTTCGTGGGCAGCTCATCGAGATCTGGCAGGCCAACGCCTCCGGTCGTTACGCCCACCAGCGCGACGACCACCCGGCCCCGCTCGACCCCAACTTCACCGGCGTCGGCCGCACCCTGACCGGCACAGACGGCGAGTACGAGTTCGTCACCATCAAGCCCGGCGCCTACCCGTGGCGCAACCACGTCAACGCCTGGCGCCCGGCGCACATCCACTTCTCGCTCTTCGGCACGGCGTTCACCCAGCGCCTGGTCACCCAGATGTACTTCCCCGGAGACCCGCTCTTCGCGTACGACCCCATCCTGCAGTCCGTCACCGACGAGTCCGCGCGGGCTCGCCTGGTCGCCGCCTACGACCACGACCTGTCCACCCCCGAATGGTCGCTCGGCTACCGCTGGGACATCGTCCTCGACGGTCCCGCCGCCACCTGGATCGAGGAGGGCCGCTGATGTCTCTCGCCCCCACCCCCTCGCAGACCGTAGGCCCCTTCTACGGCTACGCCCTCCCCTTCGCCAAGGGCGGCGACATCGCGCCCACCGGCCACCCGGACACCGTCACCGTCCACGGCTACGTCTACGATGGCGCCGGCCTGCCCATCCCCGACGCCATCGTCGAGGTCTGGCAGCCCGCCCCCGACGGCTCCCGCACCGGCGCCCCCGGCTCGCTGCGCCGCGACCCCGTCAAGGGCGAGATCATCGGCCGCGACGGCGTCGCCTTCACCGGCTTCGGCCGCATCGCCACCGACGCCGACGGCCACTACGTCATCCGTACGCTGCCGCCGGGCGGAGCCCCGTACCTGTCGCTCATCGTCTTCGCGCGCGGCCTGCTACACCACCTGTACACCCGGGCCTACCTGCCCGAGCTGACCGACCCGACGGCCGACCCGCTGCTCGCCTCGCTGAGCCCCGAGCGCCGGGACACGCTGCTCGCCACGCCGGACACCGGCAGCGCCCCGGGGGTCCTTCGTTTCGACATCCGTCTGCAGTACGACGGTGTGCATGAGGAGACGGTCTTCCTTGCCTTCGACTGACCCCGCCGAGGACTTCGGCCTGCTCTCACCGGTGCGGGCCGGGTCCGAGGCCGAAGCTGCCACGGGCGACGCCGCGTACGTACGCGCCATGCTCGACGCCGAGGCCGCGCTCACCCGCGCCCAGGCAGCGCTGGGCCTCGCCCCGGCCTCGGCGGCGGCTGCCGTCACGGAGGCGGCCGCCGACACCGGCCGCTACGACGTACGGGACCTGGCGCTGCGCGCCCGCGCCGGCGGCAACCCGGTCATCCCGCTGATCGCCGACCTCACGGCGGCCGCCGCCGAGCGCGACGCGGAAGCGGGCGCCTACGTCCACCGCGGCGCGACCAGCCAGGACATCCTGGACACGGCAGTCATGTTGGTCGCCTCCCGCGCCCTGGCGCCGGTGCTGATCGACCTCGACCGCGCGGCCGACGCGCTGGGCCGGCTCGCCGCCGAGCACCGCGACACGCCGCTGCCCGGCCGCACCCTGACGCAACACGCCGTCCCCACCACGTTCGGGCTGAAGGCGGCCGGCTGGCGGGCCCTGGTGCTCGACGCCCGCGACCGCCTCGCCGCCGTCCGCGCCTCCCTCCCGGCCCAACTCGGCGGAGCGGCAGGCACATTGGCCGCCTTCCAGGCCTTCGCCGAGGCCTACGGGGTGGCCCCCGAGGGCGACGTCGGCGTCCTGCTGCTCGCCGCCTACGCCGCCGAGACCGGCCTCGCCGAGCCCGCGCTGCCCTGGCACACACTGCGTACCCCCATCGCGGACCTCGGCGGTGCACTGGCCTTCGCGGCGGGCGCCCTCGGCAAGATCGCGGCCGACGTGCTACTGCTGTCCCGCACCGAGATCGGCGAACTCTCCGAAGGCACCGGCGGCGGCTCCTCCGCCATGCCCCACAAGGCCAACCCCGTCCGCGCCACCCTCATCTCCGCCGCCGCCCGCCAGGTCCCCGCCCTCGCCTCCGTCCTCTTCGGCTCCCTCGCCGCCGAGGACGAACGCCCCGCCGGTGCCTGGCACGCCGAATGGCAGCCCCTCCGCGAAGCCCTTCGCCTCGTCGGCGGCGCCTCCCGCGACGCCGCCGAACTCGTCGAAGGCCTCCGCGTGCACCCCCACCGCATGCGCGACAACCTCGACGCCACGGAAGGCCTCATCGTCTCCGAGCACCTCGCCGCGGCCTTCACCGCCCTGATCGGCCGCGGCGAGGCCAAATCCGCCCTCGCCCGGGCTGCCCGCCGCGCGGTCGAGGAGGGCCTCGAACTCGACGAAGCGCTTCTCGAAGAGCCCGCGCTCGCCGGCGTCCTCCCCAAGGAGCGCCTCCGCGAACTCACCGACCCCCTCACCTACTTGGGCTCCGCAGCAGCCCTCGTCGACCGCGCCCTGCGGCGCGCCGAGCCATGACCGGGTTGTGGGAAGGCGTTCCGCAAGGCGAGCGGAGCGAGATAGGGGCACCTCCCGGCCGAAGGCTGGGGGTGGGGGCACTCTCCCCCAACCTTCGGCCGGGAGGTGCCCCCACCAGCCTTCGGCCGGTGGGGGTGCCCCCGGCGAAGCCAGGGGGAGGACCCCCACCCAAAGGAAGCTTTTGGGGAGGCTGGCACAACCCGGCCACGGGCCTCAGGCCGCCGACGCACCCTCGGACACCCACCGTCGTGGTGCGAGCCCGTCGCCGGGTGCGGGCGGGTTGGGCCAGCCCGTCCCGCCCGAGGCAAACGCCCAACCCGGGGGGATCCAGGGGGCGGAGCCCCCGGTTTCGGGAAGGTGCGGGTGCGGGGAGAGAAAACCCCTGGTCACGGGGGTGCAGCCGCCCGCGAGACCGCAACGACCCACCGACCGGCGGCGCAGACGGCGCCCCCGACTCACCCGCCCGAAGGGCGCGAAGCGCCCGTGAGGGCAGTGCCAGAGATCGGCCCGAGGAGAGCGTATGACCACCCTGCTGCACCACCGCGTGGACGGCGGCGAGGCCGCCCCGCCGCTCATCCTGGGCCCCTCGCTCGGCACGTCGCTCGCCGTTTGGGACGCCCAGGTCCCCGCGCTGGCGCGCACGCATCGCGTGGTCCGCTATGACCTGCCGGGCCACGGCGACTCGCCGGCGCAGCTCGTCCAGGCGGGAGCTACCGTCGCTGACCTCGGGCGGTTGGTCCTGGAGCTCGCCGACAGCCTCGGGATCGGGACGTTCGCGTACGCCGGCGTGTCGCTCGGGGGAGCCGTCGGGACGTGGCTCGCCGTCAACCACCCGGACCGGGTCCGCAGCCTCGCGCTGCTGTGCACGTCAGCCTGGTTCGGGGAGCCGGCGGGCTGGCAGGAGCGCGCCGCCTTGGTCCGGGCGAAGGGGACCGACCCGGTCGCGGACTCCGCCGCAGGCCGCTGGTTCACGCCGGACTTCGTGGGCGAACCGGCCGCCGAGGCACTGGTGGCCGACATGCGGGCCGCCGACGCGGAGGCGTACGCGGCGTGTTGCGACGCGCTGGCCGCGTTCGACCTGCGCGCGGAGCTGCCGGAGATCAGCGCGCCGACCATCGTGATCGCGGGCCGCGAGGATCCGGCGACGCCGCCGGCCCACGCGCGTGAGCTGGCCGACGGGATCCTGGGGGCGAGCCTCACCGAGGTCGCGCACGCGTCCCACCTGGCCAACGTCGAGCGCCCCGCGCCCGTACTGGCCGCGCTGCTCGGCGACTTCGCCGCCAACCCGGGCCGCCCCAACGACGACGGCGCGAGGTACGGCGCCGGAATGGCGGTCCGCCGGGCGGTCCTGGGCGACGCGCATGTCGACCGGGCCGTGGCCCGCACCACCGCCTTCACATCGGTGTTCCAGGACTTCATCACCCGCTACGCGTGGGGCGAGATCTGGACCCGGCCCGGCCTGAGCCGTAAGACCCGAAGCTGCATCACCCTCACCGCGCTGGTTGCGCACGGCCACCACGAAGAGCTGGCCATGCATGTCCGCGCCGCGCTGCGCAACGGCCTCACCCCCGACGAGATCCAGGAAGTCCTGCTCCAGTCGGCCATCTACTGCGGGGTGCCCGCGGCCAACGCCGCTTTCGCCATCGCCAACCGGATCCTCGAAGAAGAGGGGCACTGATCCTCATGCACACCACCGTCGGCATCATCGGCGGCGGCCCGGCGGGCCTGCTTCTCGCCCGTCTGCTGCACAACTCCGGCATCGACTGCGTCGTCCTGGAGAGCCGCGACCGCGCCTACGTCGAGCACCGCCAGCGCGCCGGCATCCTGGAGCAGTCCACGGTGGACGTGCTGCGCTCCTCCGGCGCCGGCGAGCGTCTCGACCGCGAGGGCCTGGTCCACGACGGCATCGAGCTGCGCTGGGACCGCAAGGCGCACCGCATCGACTTCCCGTCCCTCACCGGCGGCCGCCGCGTCTGGGTCTACGCCCAGACCGAGGTGTGCAAGGACCTGATAGCTCTGCAGCTCAAGGACGGCGCCCCGCTGCTCTTCGAGGCCCAGGTACTGGCCGTCGAGGGCGCCACTGCGAATATCAAGACTGGCGACCGGCCCGTGATCCGCTACACCCACGAGGGCCAGGACAAGACCCTCATCTGCGACTACGTCGTGGGCTGCGACGGCTTCCACGGCGTCGCCCGCGACGCGGTGCCGGAGAGCATCAAGAAGACGTACGAGCGGGTCTACCCGTACTCCTGGTTCGGGATCCTCGCTGATGTCCCGCCGTCCAGCGACGAGCTGGTCTACGCCCACTCGCCGCGCGGCTTCGCCCTGCTGAGCATGCGATCGCCGTCCGTCAGCCGGCTCTACCTCCAGGTCCCCAACGGCACCGACCCGGCCGACTGGTCCGACGAGCGGATCTGGGACGAGCTCGACGCCCGCTTCGCCATCGACGGTGACTGGACGCTGGAGCGAGGTCCCATCACCTCCAAGGGCGTGCTGCCGATGCGCAGCTTCGTCTCCGAGCCGATGAGCTACGGCCGGGTCTTCCTGGCCGGCGACGCCGCGCACATCGTGCCGCCCACCGGCGCCAAGGGCCTCAACCTCGCCGCCGCCGACGTCATCGTCCTGGCCAGGGCCTTCGCCAACTTGAAGGACACCGGCTCCGCCGAACTGCTCGACGCGTACTCCGACACCTGCCTCAAGCGTGTCTGGCGCGCCGAGCACTTCTCGTACTTCATGACCAGCACCCTGCACACCGACCCGGACCAGAGCGCGTTCGAGACCCGGCTGCAGATCTCCCAGCTCGACCGGATCGCCTCGTCCCCGTACGCGGCCGCCGAACTCGCGGAGAACTACGCGGGCTTGCACATCGGCTGAGCCGGCGGGTCCTTACCGTCCCATTACAGCCCTCGGGCGATCGTGGGAAGCCCTGGAACAAGGTCTAGTGTGGGCGGTATGGAAGAAATCGGCGCGCCGGTCGGCCGGCGCGTGATGCTCGGCATGATCGGGCTCGGCGCGGCGGGTGTCGCGTTCGGGGCCAAACTGCAGGGCGGCCTGGACTCCGCGCTGTCGGCGGTCAGCAGCAAGGACCCCACCGGGGTCACCGGTCTGCTGCCCGGCGGGGGTGGCTTCCGCTTCTACTCGGTGGCGTCCTCCATTCCGCACCGCTCGGAGACGGACTACCGGCTGAAGGTGAGCGGCCTGGTGGACAAAGCGGCCACCTACCGGCTCTCCGACCTGCGTGCCATGCCGCAGACCCGCATGGTCCGCGACGTTCAGTGCGTCACCGGATGGCGGGTGGACAACACCCCGTTCGAAGGCGTGAAGCTCTCGCACCTGCTGGACCTGGCGGGCGTACGGGACGAGGCCACCGCCGTCCGCTTCACCTGCTTCGACGGCGCCTACAGCGAGAGCCTGACCCTCAAGCAGGCCCGCCGCGACGACGTCATCGTCGCCCTCAAGATACAGGGCCAGCCGGTCACGAATGCACACGGCGGTCCCGTTCGCCTCTATGTCGCACCGATGTACTTCTACAAGTCGGCCAAGTGGCTGTCCGGGATCGAGGTCACCAAGGGAGTCGAGCCCGGCTACTGGGAGCACTACGGTTACGACGTCGACGCCTGGGTCGGCCGCTCCAACGGACGCAGCGATGACTCCACCTGACAAGGCGGCCACCGGCCGCCGTATCCGCCGCTTCACCCCGGCCGAGCACTGGGTGCACCGCACCACGTCCGCCCTGATGCTGATCTGCCTGGTCACCGCCGCGATGCTCTACCTGCCCGCGCTCGCCGAGATCGTCGGCCGGCGCCGCCTGGTGGTCACCGTCCACGAATGGGCGGGCATCATGCTCCCCGTCCCGGTCCTGGCCGGGCTCGCCTCCCGCGCCTTCCGCCACAACCTGAAGCTGCTCAACCGCTTCGCCTCGTACGACTGGAGCTGGCTGCGCGACGCCATACGCCGCAGGCCCGAATCACTGCGCCTGGCGGGCAAGTTCAACGCGGGCCAGAAGGTGTACGCGTCCTTCGCGGCCGGTGCCGCGCTGGTCATGATCGGCACCGGTCTGATGATGTGGTTCCCGAACATGGTGGTGGTCACCCTGCGCACCGGCGCCACCTTCGTCCACGACTGGCTGGCGCTGGCCATCGGCGCGGTCGTCATCGGCCACATCTGGATGGCCGCACGCGATCCCGAGGCCCGCCTCGGGATGCGTACGGGCTTCGTCACCCCGCAGTGGGTCCGCGACCATCACCCCAAGTGGCAGCACGACGGGGCGGCGGAGGACTCACAGGTCAAGGACAAGCCGCGCACCCCGGCAGCGTGACACGCAGATCATCATGGTCTCGCCCGTGGCCTGCTCCTCGGCGGTGAGCACCGCGTCCCGATGGTCCGCCTCGCCCTCGACGATGTCGGTCTCGCAGGTGCCGCAGGTGCCCTCCGTGCGGGAGTACAGCACCTGGACACCCGCGCCCTGAACGGTGGTCCAGGATGCTGCGCCCCGGCGGCACCGTCAGCGTCAGCCCGGAAGCTGAAGCACCAGCTCGAACGCGTCCGAGGCGGCCTCCGGGTCCGCCGCCTTCGCCTGGAAACGCTCCGTGTGCGCGGTGCAGCGCTCCTCCACCGCGTCCAGCAGCGGCCCCGAGCCACAGCAGTGGACAAGGCGCCCCCAGCGGGCGTCACCGCTTTCCGCTACCCGCTGCGGGCGCCGGTTCTGGCGACGCGCCCGGCGGGGGAGGCATGGGCCGGTAGCGCTCCTGGATGGCCACGGGCACATTACTGCCTGCCGGTGTGATGATCAGGAAGCGCTGACGGGCAGCGGACTTCGCCGGCTTCGGAGGGGTCAGCACCTGGCGCAACAGCCCGATTGCCTGGCCGACCTGGGCGCCTGAAGCGTTTGCGGTAAACATGGTGAGCGCTGCCTTGTGGCCAAATGGTGCTGTCCGGTTCTCCGTGAGCCAGAGCGTGTAATTCTTTCCGGGATCCAGGCCTGTGGCCGCGACTTGGAGGAGGTCCAGGGCGCCGAGCGCATTCACGGAGACGGTCGCGTGCGCCCGCCTGCGGCTGCCTTCCGGCGCGCTCAACGTGAGGTGACCGGCGTGACCCGCGACCCCGAGGGGCTGCAGGTTGGCCGTACCCGTGCCGGATGGGACGGCTTGGGGAACGTAGATCAACTGCTGCGGCTGCTGTCCGATGGGGATCGTGGCGATCACTTTGTTCTTGAGTGTGTCGATGGCGATCGCGGCGTCCTGGTTCTCGAGGCCGACGTAGACCCGCGTACCGTCGCCCGAGACCCAGATGCCGTGCGGCAGATTGCCGGTGGGGATGGTGGCCACCAAGGCGGGTACCTTGCCGCGCCGGTAGACCTTTACGACGTTTTCCCCGCCTACCGTCACGTAAGCGAACTTACCTACTTGGTTGTCGACAAGCGTGACGTGATTGCTGATCGGCCCGGTGTTGATCGTCGCAAGGATGCGGAAGGGGGGACGGGCGCTCATCACCTGTGTCTTGCCGCTGTCTTTGAGCGTGAACCAGACCTCGGTCCCGTCCCGGCTCACGGCCAGATTGGGTGAGAAGGGGCTGGCCTGGGGGACTCGAGCCACGACCCGGTACGTCCGGGTGTCCACCACGCTCACTTCGGGGGTGAAGCTCGAGGGCACGAAGGCGTATCGGCCATCCGGCCGGAACATCACCATTCCCGGTCCGTTCGCCGTCTTGACGCGGCGCTTTTCTTTCATCCTCACGGGATCGATCACTGACACGTAATCCTCCCCGCGGACGGTTGCCCATAGTTCCTTGCCGTCGGGCGTGAAGAACGCCTCGTGCGGTGAGCGGCCGATGTAGACAACGCCCTTCACTTTGTTGGTCGCTGTGTCAATCAGTGTGACCGAGTTGGAGCCGATGGAGACGATGGCCAGGGTCTTGTGGTCCGGAGAGAAGCCCCCGCCATGCACCAGCAATTGGTTCTTGTACAGCGGGCTGAGCGAACCGGGCACGGGGTCACCGAGACGGATCACGCCCAGGAGCCGGTTGGCGGCGGGGTCGATCACCGAGACGGTGTTCGAGGTCTGGTCGGCGGTGTACACGCGGTCGTGGCTGGAGATGGGGATCACTGGGTCTGATCCCGCATCGGCCCCCTGAGCTGCATCTTCCTTGCCCTTGCGTATCGGCTCCGGCGACGGGCCGGATGGGGGCCTCGACGACATCCGGCTCTTCATCACCCCGATCTCCTGCTGCTGCGTGACGATGATCTCCTGGGCCAGTCTCCGCAGTACAGGGTCCTTACCGTGCTCCAGGACCGCCTTGGCCATGTCGATGGCCCCCTGGTGATGCGGCACCATCATGGCCGCGAAGTCGTGATCGGCATCGCCGGTCATGGGGGAATCTGCCATGGCTTCCATCATGACTTCCATGCTCTTGTTCATCTCTTGCGTGAACGGTCCGTGCGCGCTCACCGGCGACGGGTGAGTATGCGGTGACGCGGCCCTCCCCGGCCCATCGGACTGACACGCGACCAGGCCCAAAGCGAGGAATCCCGCTGTTCCGGCCACACCCAGTCGGCGAAGTGCGCTGCCCTTCACGCGTTTCTCCCTGCTATCCGCCTGGCATGCGTATGGACACGTCTGACCGTTGCCCGGCTGTGGTTCCGCACTGGTGGCCGCCTGGTAGCACATGCATCTTGGCGCCGTATTCGTGCGTGGTCCACGGGGGACCACGCACGACGTCTCCGTTGGTCGGTGAACGTCAGTCTTTTCAGCCCATGCGTGGGCTGTCATCCCCAGTCGTGCAATCGGGTGATGTGGCAAGTTCGGCTGGATGGGCTGATGAGCTCGGCGTAGCGGCCGCCGTTTTCGTTTGACCGCCCCCCGCTGACGTAAGCGGAAACCCGCGCCGAATCCGCGCGGCTCTTGCCCGGCTCAACCCTGCGCCGGCTGCTGTTCTGGCGGTATCTGCTGGCGTACCAGGCCCGCTACTGGGTCAGTCGATCACGTAGCCGTTCTCCCATGGCCTGGACAAGGCCCGCTACCCGGAACTCGTCGCGGCGAGCCAGGCCCTCTCCGACACCCTCATGCCCATCGCGGGCCGTATCGCCCCCGACCCGGATGCTGCTTTCGACCTGCTCGTACGCATCGCCTCGGCCGCTCACGGCCTGGCGCTCTTCCTCCAAGAGGGCATCTTCGAATTCGAGCGCGACCGCCAAGCCAGCAAGACCGCCATTGGCATCCACGTGAATCCATGCGTCGGCCAGCCTCTCGTGGGCCGGGGTCAGACGAGTTGGTCGCCGAGGACGGACAGGAACTCAAGTCTGTTGTGGCTTTCGCTGCCGGGTTTGGCGGTGAAGACGGTGAGGATCCCAGGGCGGCGACCGTCGCGCCTGCTTCGTAGCGGGCGCGCAGTTCCGCGGCGAGATGGCGCCGGGCTGCCTCCTGGCCCTTGTCGAGGCGAAGCTGGCGGGTTTCGCTCGGGGTGCGCACGGCGGTTCCCGCCGAGTGCAGCCGGTTCATGACGGTGCCGTGCGACAGTCCGGTGGCGGGGTCGCGGGCCTGGCCGCCGGGTGCATGCCACTGGGCTGGGATCTCGTCGGCGCGCGGCGCGGGCACCAGGACCTGCCGACCGTCACGGACGACGACGGCTTTGCTGCGGTGCTCGGCCCGCTGTTCCAGTGCCTCCCGGTACGCGGCGCGTTCGGCGCCATGGACAGCCTATCGGCGTGCTGCGATGCCTGCGGTGCCGTAGCGCTGGGCGGCCATTCCAGCCCTGAGCGGGTAGCACCTCAGGCCGGGTAGCAGCCTTGAGGTGGCTGTTACCGGTGCCTTCCAGCCTGCGTGCGGAGCAGCGCGGCGGAGCCGTCGGTCAGGAGGGCGGCGTCCCAGCGGCCGAGGCGGACGCCGTGCGGCGTGAGGTCCGCCGGCCCGCGAGGGCGACGGCGAGTACGGCTCCGCCGGGCGGCGCTTCCAACGCGACCCGGTCGCGGCCGGCGTGGATGGTTCGGACCGTGGCGGAGGCCCGCCCCCGCCGGGTCATCACGTTGAGGTTGACGACGGGGCCGTCCGGCAGCCGGCAGCCGGTCTCGGCATCGCCCGGGAAGGCGAAGGGCTCAAAGGGCTTGGCCACGACGGCCGGTGCCCCGGCGACGGACAGTTCCATGCCCTGGCCCTGGGCCGTGGTGATGATCCGGTCGACGTCGCGGAAGCCGGAGAAGGGGCCGCTTTCCGTGACGTCGGCGAGGCTGATCCGCCAGTCGAAGTCCGCCATGCCCGCCCCGGCCGGGCCCGCGGCGATCTCGCGGGTCAAGCCGCCGCCGTTCCTCCAGGCCGTCGCCGTGCGCTCCGAGGCCCGCAGGATCCGTATCGCCATCAGTGCGATGCGGGCGGCGCGGTCAGATAGGCGATGACCATGTCGCCGAGCATGCGACGGTAGTGCTCCCGAGTCCCGCCGGCGACCAGGTCGCGGCCGAACAGGGAGCCGAAGGTGTGCCGGTTGGCGACCCGGAAGAAGCAGAACGAGCTGATCATCATGTGCAGGTCGACCGCGTCGATCTCGGCGGTGAAGACGCCCTCGGCGCGGCCCGCTTCGAGGATCCGGCCGATGACGTCGATCGCGGGCGTGTTGAGCTTGCTGAGCGTGGGGGAGGCCGCCATGTGCGAGGCATCGTGGATGTTCTCGATGCTGACCAGGCGGATGAAGTCCGGATGCGCCTCGTGGTGGTCGAAGGTCAGCTCGGCCAGCCTGCGGATCGCGGCGAGGGGCTCGAGGTGCTCGACGTCGGCTTCCTGTTCCTGGCGGCGGATCTCGGCGTAGGCGCGTTCCAGGACGGCGGTGAAGAGCTGCTCCTTGCCGCCGAAGTAGTAGTAGATCATCCGCTTGGTCGTGCGGGTGCGAGCCGCGATCTCGTCCACCCGGGCTCCGTCGTACCCCTGGCGGGCGAACTCCTGCGTCGCGACATCGAGGATCTCGGCCTGCGTCCGTGCCGCGTCGCGCATGCGTCCGGCGGGGCGCGTCGGCGGGGGGACGGCTGACATGCGGCTCCTCGGGTACGGCTGGTGCGGTGCCGCCCAGTTTAGGGTGAGCGATGAGGCCTGCGGCGATCCGGGGCCGGGTAGAGCGGCACGGGGGCTTCACAGATGGCACCCCGGTGGCGTATTACTAACGTACCAGTTCGTACATTACGTGGATGTGAATGATGCCGAACACCCGTGACGAGTCCGCCACCCCCGCCGTGCTCGTCCTGAACGGCCCCAACCTCAACCTCCTCGGTCAGCGCCAGCCCGAGATCTACGGCTCCGACACCCTCGCCGACGTCGAGAAACTCGTCGTCGACGCCGCCGCCCGCCACGGCTTCACCGCCGACTGCCGGCAGAGCAACCACGAGGGCCAGCTGATCGACTGGATCCACGAGGCCCGGCTCAACCACGCGGCCGTCGTCATCAACCCCGGCGGCTACAGCCACACCTCCGTCGCCCTGCGCGACGCCCTCGCCGCTTGCGACGGACTGGTGATCATCGAGGTCCACATCTCCAACATCCACAAGCGCGAGGAGTTCCGGCACCACTCCTACGTCTCCGGTGTCGCCGACGGCGTCATCGCCGGCTGCGGTATCCAGGGCTACGCCTTCGCCGTCGACCGCGCCTGCACCCTCGTGAACCTCCCTGGCCTGAGGGCCGGGGCTTCTGTCTTGCGCTGACTGGTCAGGTGGCGTGGACGGGTGTCCGGCCAGCACCCGTGGGGGTGGTGGTGCCGTCTGTCTGGTCGGTGCTGTCTCCTCGTGGTGAGGGGACGACAGCTACGCCCGCGGTGGTGCTGCGGGTGGCCCGGTTCGGGGCGCTACGCCGTGCTCGTGGCGATGACCATGGTGACTGTCGGCACTGCCGATGTCCCCGGACTCGCTGCCCGCTGGGGGCGGGGCCTTTTCCTGAGAGGCGTGCGCAACGGTTGCCGGACCGACCCCGCCCGCCGAGTCCCCGAGGCAGTCAACGCCAAGCTGGCCGACCCGAATTTGACGCCGAGGGAGGTTACGCGGCTGCGCGGTCACATTGCTGCGTTCGCCGATTCCTGAAACCGATGGTCTGACAGTGGCCCAGGCTGGTGGACCCAGCCGTAGCCCACCTCGTCGCGACGTCGGTCGGCGCGTCGTCGCCGGCCCGGGACCTGCTCACCGTGTTCGCCAAGGAGTGCAGGGCGGGCGGGTGAAGGACGTGGCGTCTCCCGTACTGCGTGACCGTCCGCCATTGAAGGTAGTCCAAGGCCCTCGTCGGTCTGAGCAAGGCCATCCCGCGCGGGCTGTCCAACCGCATCTCGGCGCGTTCAGGCCGGCGTTACGAGTAGGCGGCGACCGAAAGAGGATGGGTGCGGGGGCGACAGCCGCCCCCGCACCCGACAGGCTCTATGCCGCGCCTCCGGGGATCCCCACCCCGCCGGCCGCCGAGATCCGGTCGATCTCCGCGATCTCCTCGTCCGTCAGCGGATCCGCGTCCAGCGCCGCCAGATTCTGGTCGAGCTGCGCCACGCTGCTCGCCCCGATGAGGACCGACACCACGCGCGGATCCCGCAGTACCCACGTCAGGGCGAGCTGCGCGAGTGACTGTCCGCGTCCCTCGGCGATCTTGTTGAGCGCGTGCAGAAGGGCCAGCCGCTCCTCCGTCAGCGCGTCGCGCTTGAGGAAGTGGCCGACGGCCATCCGGGAGTCCTCCGGGACGCCGTGCAGGTAGCGGTCCGTCAGCAGGCCCTGTGCCAGCGGTGAGAAGGCGATCAGGCTGGTGCCGGTCTCACCGATCGCGTCCAGGACGTCTTCCTCGAGGCCGCGCGACAGCATGTTGTACGCGGACTGGTGGATCAGCAGCGGAGTGCCGAGCTCGCGCAGGATCTCCGCGGCCCGGCGGTGCTGCTCGGCGGGGTAGTTGGAGATACCCGCGTACAGGGCCTTGCCCTGCTGTACTGCCGTGGCCAGGGCGCCCATGGTCTCTTCGAGGGGCGTGTCCGGGTCGAAGCGGTGCGAGTAGAAGACGTCGACGTAGTCCAGGCCCATCCGGCCCAGCGACTGGTCGAGGCTGGCCAGCAGGTACTTGCGCGAACCCCACTCGCCGTACGGCCCGGGCCACATGTCGTAGCCGGCCTTGGTGGCGATGAACAGCTCGTCGCGGTACGGCCGGAAGTCGGCGCGGAAGTGGGTGCCGAAGTTGGCCTCGGCGGAGCCCGCCGGCGGGCCGTAGTTGTTGGCGAGGTCGAGGTGGACGACGCCCCGGTCGACGGCGCGACGCAGGATGGCGCGCTGGGTCTCCAGCGGCGCGGTGTCCCCGAAGTTGTGCCACAGGCCGAGCGAGACGGCGGGCAGCCGGACGCCGCTGCGGCCGCAGCGGCGGTATTCCATGGAGTCGTATCGGTCGTCGGCCGCGAGGTAGCTCACGCGAAAACTCCTGGGTCAGGTGCTGATGTAAGAAAATGTGCGGGATTGTGAGGCTACAGGCCCGGCTCCGGCGAATCCATCACGTAGCGCAGGCCGCCGAGCAAATGCTGTCGGAACATCGGGTCCGCGTACGCCTCGGGAGAGTGGCCGAGAGCGGTATAGAAGGTGCGGCCCCCGCCCGTGCTGCCGGAGTCGCGGCACCACACCAGCGGGTGGTCGGCGCCCATGCCGCCACCGTCGTACGAGGACTCGTCCGCCGACGCCAGCACCCGCACCGAGCCGCGCGGGCTGGCCCCGAAGTCGTACCACTCGTCGGTGAACGGCCAGACCGGGCCAAGATGTCCGGTGGCTGGATGGCCGTGGTCCTCGACGGTGACCAGTCCGGGCTGCAGTTCCGGGTGCCGGGTGAAGCGGGCACCGAGCAGCTCGCCGTAGTACGGCCAGTCGTACTCGGTGCACGCGGCTGCGTGCACGCCCATGAAGCCCCCGCCCGACTCGGCGTACGCCCGCAGGGCCTCGCGGCCTCGCGGGGTCAGGACCTCACCGCTGGTTGACAGGAAGACCACCGCCCGGCAGCAGCCGAGGCCGTCCGCGAGAACCTCCGGGTCCTCGGTGGCCTCGACGCCGAAACCGTGCTCGGCGCCCAGCGCATGGAAGGCCGCGATGCCGTCGGGGATGGAGTCATGGCGGTAGGCGGTGGTCCGGGTGAAGACCAGGACCGGGGCAGGAGGCATGGCCCACACCCTAGACATGGCGGTGGGAGGCGTGCGATGCAGGGTCACAATTGGCCCGATAGTCATGCACAAGTCACACTCCGACATGGCGTTTCCATGCACTTCCGGGCAAATTACCCGCGGGTGACGGGCGTCACTCATGAAATACCGTACGGAATGCCGTGAGCACTGTGCGTCCATATTGGCGCCACCTTGTGACTCCACCGATTGATTGAATTACTCACCGTCAGGGATCTGTGCACGCAGAGCGGACACTTCTCACCCAAAGTCATCGAATTCTAAGATCGATTTGCGGCTTTCTTGATCCCATGTTTATGCGCCTTGCTCAGTCGCGATGCCGTCGTCTAGCTTCACAGTCCCGCAGGTCAGATGCCTGCGGGATTCTCCCGGGCGGAACGCCGAATCCTGCCGCCGCCCGGTGAGCAACCCCTGAGCACTTAAGGGCAGGAGCGGGGGACCCAGGTAATCGCCGTTCCGTCGGTCACGGAACGGCTTGGGGTGAAGTCGCCGTGCAGCACCGTTAATTCGGGCTGCCCGCGGCCGGGCATCTCCAGCCCGAACCCGACAGCTTACCTCGCAGGCGTCGGAGAGGAATTCCGCATGCCCGCAAAGGGAAAGCACCGTCGCGTCCGCACGAGCCGATTCAGCCGATTCGGCGTCACCGCCGGCACGGCGGGTGCCGCCATCGCGCTGCCTGTGGTGGGTGCTACCGGCGCCCACGCCGCCTCCGTGACCACCTGGGACAAGGTCGCGTCCTGCGAGAGCACCAATAACTGGAGCATCAACACAGGCAACGGCTTCTACGGCGGCCTGCAGTTCACGCAGAGCACTTGGGCGGGCTTCGGCGGCACCCAGTATGCACCGCGCGCCGACCTCGCCACCAAGGACCAGCAGATCGCGATCGCCGAGAAGGTGCTCGCGGTCCAGGGCCCGCAGGCCTGGCCGGTGTGCGGCCCCAAGGCCGGTCTGACCCGGTCCAGCGCTGACACCTCCTCGGCCCCCGCCGCGTCCTCGGCGACCACTACCAAGAAGACGACCGAGACCAAGTCCTCGACCGCTTTGTCACCTTCGTCGTCTTCGTCCGCTTCGACCTCGTCGAAGTCGAGCGGCGGGAGCTACAAAGTCGTCAGCGGCGACACCCTCTCCGAGATCGCGGCCGCCAAGGGCGTGGCTGGTGGCTGGCAGAAGCTGTACGCCGCCAACAAGAGCGTCATCGGCGGCAACCCGGACCTGATCTACCCCGCCCAGGTCCTGACGCTCGGCCAGAAGGCCGCCGCCTCGACCGCCCACACCTCTTCGTCCTCCACCACGGAGCACAAGAGCACCTCCTCGGCCGCGAAGTCCTCCTCGTCCGGCACGAGCACCTCATCCGGTTACACCGCTCCGGTGGACAACGTGGTCCTGGGTACCCCCTACCACGCCGCCGGCTCCATGTGGGCCAGCGGCTACCACACCGGCCAGGACTTCATCGTCTCCACCGGCACCAAGCTCAAGGCCGTCGCCAGCGGCACCGTGGTCACCGCCGGTTGGGGCGGCGCCTACGGCAACCAGGTCGTCATCAAGCTCGCCGACGGCAAGTACGCCCAGTACGCCCACCTGTCGGCGCTCTCCGTCTCGGTCGGCCAGTCCGTGTCCGAGGGTCAGCAGATCGGCCTTTCCGGCGCGACCGGCAATGTCACCGGCCCGCACCTGCACTTCGAGATCCGTACCACCCCGAACTACGGCTCGGACATCGACCCGCTGGCCTACCTCCGCGCGCACGGCGTGAACATCTGAGCAAGGCTCACCCAGATCCATGTGCCTGTCCCCGCGGCGGCGGGGGCAGGCACATGCCTTTGTCCATTGACTGAAACGGATCTCATATTTCCGGTTTTTATTCCCTCTCGAACTGGCGATCAGTAGCCTGACTGGGCACTCCTGGCCACTTCCGAACGCCTGACGAGCTGGAGACACCGATGGTGGAACGTCCCGCCTGGGCACCGCAAGGTATCGACCTGTCGGTACCGAGCGTGTCCCGCATCTACGACTACTACCTGGGCGGCTCGCACAACTTCGAAGCCGACCGGGACGCGGGTCGGCGGGCGATGGAGGCCTTTCCGGGACTGCCGAAGATCATGCAGGCCAACCGGGCGTTCATGCGGCGCGCCGTCAGATACGCGGTGGACCAGGGCGTGACGCAGTTCCTCGACATAGGCTCCGGCATACCCACGTTCGGCAATGTCCACGAGGTGGCCCAGGCGGCGAGACCCGGCGCCACCGTCGTCTACGTGGACCACGACCCGGTCGCCGTCGCGCACAGCCGGGCGGTCCTGGAGGGCAACGAACGAGCCGACATCGTCTCGGCCGACCTCCGCTCGCCGCGCGACATCCTCGACAGCGAGCCGGCCCGCCGCCTCCTCGACCTCAGCCGTCCGGTGGCCCTCCTGCTCATCGCCGTACTGCACTTCCTCGAGGACGCGGACGAACCGAGCAAATCCGTCGCCGAGCTGCGCGACGCCCTCGCCCCCGGCAGTCTGCTGATCCTCACTCACGCCTCCACCGACGGCGGCCCCCGCAAGCCCGAGGAGGGCGACAAGGTGGAGGGCGTCTACCGCAACATCGGCTCGCCGCTGATCATGCGGTCGCGTACCGAGGTGGAGCGCTTCTTCGACGGCTTCGAACCGGTCGAGCCCGGAGTTGTGGCGATGCCGCTGTGGCGTCCCGACGGCACCGACGACGAAGACGATCCCGTCATCTACACCGGCTTCGCGGGCGTCGGGCGCAAGGCGTGACGACCTCGGTGGCCGAGGACAGGGCCGACGGACTGCGGCGCTTCGCGGCCATCTGGAGCCGGGCCATCTACCCGGCCACCGCCACTTCGATGACCCGCGCGGAGTTCGAGGAGTACCTCCTCCGGCTGGCCGGCGGCCTCAGCGAGGCGCTGCGGGCCCAGCCGTTCGACCCCCGGTTCGGCGGCGACACCGGGGCCGCGCTGGTCGCCGCGCACTGCACCGACCCCGAGGCGCTGCCCCGCATCCTCGGCGTCATCGACTCCTACCTGCTGCTGTACTGCCCGCCCGGTGAGGCCGTGCCGGCCGACGAGGCCGCCGCCCGCTGCGGCCGGCTCCAGCACTGGCTGGCCGCCGGGTACGCCCGCAGCCTGCGCGACCGCACCCTCGCCGAACAGGAGGCCCTCTCCCGCGCCGCCCTCGCCGCCCGCACCGAGGCCGAACAGGCCCTGCACGAAAGCGAGGCCCGCTTCCGGGCCGTCTTCCAGGGCGCCTCCATCGGCATCGGCATCGCCGGCATGGACGGCTCCATTCTGGAGGTCAACGACACCCTCACCCGCATGTTCGGCGGCTTGGAGCACCACGTACGCAGCCGCAATGTCAACGACTGGGGCCATCCCGACGACGGCCCCGGAACCTGGGACATGCAGCGCCAGGTGGCCCGGGGCGAACGCGACCACTACAGCATCGAGAAGCCCTACTACCGCACCGACGGCACCGTGCTGTGGACCAATCTCGCCGTCTCGCTGCTGCGTGACCCGGCCGGCACCCCGCAGTACATGCTCGCCCTCCTGGAGGACATCACCGAGGAGCGGCTGTTGCGCGAGCGGCTGCGCTTCGAGGCCACCCACGACGCGCTCACCGGCCTCGCCAACCGCACCCTGTTCTTCGAACGCCTCGAAGAGGCCCTGGCTCCCGGCACCGGCGCCGCCCGTATCGGCCTGTGCTACCTCGACCTCGACGGCTTCAAGGACGTCAACGACAGCCTGGGCCACGCCGTCGGCGACCTGCTGCTGGTCGCGGTCGGCGAACGGCTCCAGGCCTGCGTCACCTCGCCGGGGCAGCTGGTCGCAAGGCTCGGCGGCGACGAGTTCGTCGTCATCGTGGTCGACCCGAAGGCCCGCTCCGAGGTCACCGCCCTGGCCGACCTGATCCTGGGCGCCCTGGCCGCCCCGATCCGTATCGAGGGCCGGGAGTTGTCCGTCCGCTGCAGCATCGGCATCGTCGAGGGCCCGGCCGGCGCGCTCGGCCCGGCCGAGGCACTGCGCAGCGCCGACATCACCATGTACCGGGCCAAGGCCGCCGGCGGAAACCGCTTCGCGCTGGCCGACCCGGACGCCGACGCCCGCGCCATCACCCGGCACGGGCTGGTCAACCGGCTGCCGACCGCCCTGGAGCGCGGGGAGTTCTTCGTCGAGTACCAGCCCCTGGTCCGGCTCTCCGACGGCAGCGTACGCGGCGCCGAAGCGCTGGTCAGATGGTGCCACCCGGTCCACGGCACCCTCGGGCCCGACCACTTCATCCCGCTGGCCGAGGCCACCGGGCTGATCGTGCCGCTAGGCCGCTGGGTGCTGGAGCAGGCCGCCCGACAGGCCCGCGACTGGCAGTTCCCGGGCCTCGACGGCCCCCCACTGCGGGTCAACGTCAACCTCTCGCCCTCCCAGCTCCACCACCCCGGGCTGGTCCCCGAGACGGTCGCCGCGCTCGCCGAGGCCGGCATCGAACCCTCCGCGCTGTGCCTGGAGGTCACCGAGAGCGCCCTGATCGGCGCCGACGAGGACCTGCTGCGCCCCTTGCGGCAGTTCGCCGAACTGGGCGTTGACATCGCCCTCGACGACTTCGGCACCGGCTACTCCAACCTCGCGTCGCTGCGCCAACTGCCCATCACCACCCTGAAGCTGGACCGCTCCTTCACCCGGGGCATGCAGCACCAGCCCGTCGACCCCGTCGACGTCAAGATCGTGGACGGCATCGTCCAGCTCGCCCACACCCTCGGCCTCTCGGTGACCGTCGAAGGCGTCGAGACCGGACTGCAGGCCGAGCACCTGCGCGTCCTGGGCTGCGACACCGCCCAGGGCTGGTACTACGCCCGCCCCGGGCCGCCCGAGCGGCTGCACGCCCTCTCGCTCGTCGACGCCAGCAGCACCTGAGCCCGGTTTCCCGCCGATACCCCCATTACTCCGGTTCCGGATGAGTCGAAGGGGAAGGATGGGGGAGAGGGCGAGATGAACCGTAATGACTCGATACGAGGATACGGACGGCGGCAATCCGCCGGATGACCTGGTCGACGCGGCCCGTACGGCTCGCGTCACCGTGGACGGCCACGGCCGGATCACGGAATGGAGCGAAGGGGCCCGCCGGCTGTTGGGCCACGAGGCCGGGGAGATGATGGGGCGGCCCGCAGCCCGGCTCCTCGCCCAGGAGCCCTCCGAAGAGCAGCGCCGCTCGCTCGCGGAACTCCCGAGGTGGAACGGCCGCGTGGCGCTCCGCCACCGCGACGGCCACCGCGTCGACACCGGACTGCTGGCCCACCGCCGCACCACCGGCAGCGGTGACACCGAGTGGCTGCTCGTGTCGCCGCTGACCGGCACCCAGGCCCGCCCGGAGGACGACCGCCTGGGCCGGCAGGCCTTCACCCAGTCCCCCTGCTGCACCATGGCGCTGTACGACACGCGGCTGCGCCTGCGGCGGGCCAACGAGGACATGCAACGCGCCATGGCGCTCAGCGAGGACGACATGCGCGGCCTCCGGGTGTCGGAGATCATCCTGGATCCGCAGAGCGACAAGACCGAGCGGGTCATGGCCCAGGTGCTCCAGGACGGCGAGCCGCGCTACGTCGAGATCTACCTTCGTACGGTCGGCGAGAGCCGCGAGCACGCCTGGAACGTCTTCCTCAGCCCCCTGAAGGAGCCCGACGGGACTATCCGCGGCGTATGCCTCGCCGCCCACGACATCACCGAGCAGCACGGGGCACGGCAGCGGCTGCAGTTGCTCAACGACGCCGGGCTGCGCATCGGCACCACCCTGGACGTCGAGCGCACAGCGCGCGAGCTGGCCGAGGCCGCCGTGCCCGCGCTGTCCGACTTCGCCAGCGTCGACCTGCTGGAGAGCATCTACCGCGGTGCCGAACCCGACACCGGGCCCACCCCGTCGTCGGTGATGCTGCGCCGCGTCGCCCTTGCCTCCGTACTCGAGGGCACGCCCGAGGCCGTCGTCGCCCTGGGAGCCGCAGACTCCTACCCGGCCTTCTCCCCACCTGCCGAGTGCCTGGCGACCGGCCGCCCCGTCGTGCAGCGCCTCGCCGACCCCGCCCTGGCGCAGTGGGTGTCCGAGAACCCGGTCCGGGCGGAGCGGATCAGCCGGTTCGGGGTCCACTCGATCATGGCCGTGCCGCTGCGCGCCCGGGGCACCACGCTCGGCGTGGTCATCTTCTTCCGTCACCAGCGCGAGGACCCCTTCGAGGACGACGACATCCTGCTCGCCTCGGAGATCACCGCCAGAGCCGCCGTCTGCATCGACAACGCCCGCCGCTACACCCGCGAGCGCACCACCGCGCTGACCCTCCAGCGCAGTCTCCTGCCCCAGAGGATCCCCCGGCAGGCGGCCGTCGAGGTCGCCTCCCGCTACCTCCCGGCCGGCGGGGCGGCCGGCGTGGGCGGCGACTGGTTCGACGTCATCCCGCTGTCCGGGGCCCGCGTCGCCCTGGTCGCCGGGGACGTCGTCGGCCACGGCATCCAGGCCTCCGCGACCATGGGCCGGCTCCGTACCGCCGTACGCACCCTCGCCGACGTCGATCTCCCCCCGGACGAGCTGCTCACCCACCTCGACGACCTGGTCACCAGGGTCGCCGCCGAGACCGACCCGGACGACGACAGCGCGGCGTCCCCCGGCTACCTCGGCGCCACCTGCCTGTACGCGGTCTACGACCCGGTGACCGGCCTCTGCGCCATCGCCCGGGCCGGCCACCCCGTACCCGCCCTGGTCACTCCGGGCGCCACCGGCAGGCAGAGCGTGGAGTTCCTCGACCTCCCGGCCGGGCCGCCACTCGGCCTGGGCGGACTGCCCTTCGAGTCGACGGAGGTGGAGGTACCCGAGGGCAGCCTCATGGTGCTCTACACCAACGGTCTGATCGAGTCCCGCGACCGTGATCCCGACCTGGGGCTCGCTGTGCTGCGCGAGGTGCTCGCCACGCCGGCGCCGACCCTGGAGGCGGTGTGCGATCAGGTCCTGGAGGCGCTGCTGCCGGAGCGCCCCACCGACGACATCGCGCTGCTCGTGGCCCGTACGCGGGTACTCGACCGGGAGCAGGTGGCCACCTGGGACCTGCCCGCCGAGGCCTCGTTCGTCGCGGAGGCCCGCAAGGCCGCCGTCGGGCAGCTTGTCGCCTGGGGGCTGGAGGAGGCGGGGTTCACCACGGAGCTGGTGGTCAGCGAACTGGTCACCAACGCCGTCCGCTACGGAGATGCCCCGATCCAACTGCGGCTGATCCACGACCGCACCCTGATCTGCGAGGTCTCCGACGGCAGCAACACCGCGCCCCACCTGCGCCGCGCCAGGCTCTCCGACGAGGGCGGCCGCGGCCTGCTCCTGGTCGCCCAGCTCTGCCAGGCATGGGGCACCCGCCAGTCGTACGGGGGCAAGACCATCTGGGCCGAACAGGCGCTCCCCGTCGCCCTGTGAGCGCCCCACTGCTCCAACAACGCCGCATCGCACTGCTGACCCGGATCCGCGACGCGCTGGAGGCCCGCCTGTGAGTGCACTTCCCGCCCGCGCGGACCTCCCGGACCGGCCATGGAGGCGCGCTCTGAGACAGCTCGCCGGAAGGAGGCAGCCGATGACCGTACAACCCGAGGTCGTTGTGGCAGGTCCCGACACCAACGTCGGCCGGCTCCACCTGGAGGCCCGCCGATTCAGCGGGCGCATCGGCGACCTCGTCGACGGCGCGCCCGACCACCAGGAGCGGACATGACTCCACAACCACCCGGCACCGGCCGCGGCCGCCCCGCGGCCGGTGCCCGCCAACCGGTAAGGCAACGAAAAGGAAGCGAGACCCTGATAGCCAACACCGAAACCGCGTTGAAGGACGCCATGACCTCCATCGAGGGCGTCATCGGCGTCGCCCTCGTCGACTACGGCAGCGGCATGGCCCTGGGCACCCTCGGCGGCACCAAGGACCTCGACCTCACGGTCGCGGCAGCCGGCAACACCGACGTGGTCGGGGCCAAGATGCGCACCATGGAGATGCTCAACATCAAGGAGGGGATCGAGGACATCCTCATCACGATCGGCTCCCAGTACCACCTGATCCGGCTGGTCAGCGGCAGGGCCGGCAAGGGCCTGTTCCTGCATCTCGCCCTGGACCGGGAACGCGCCAACCTGGCGATGGCACGCCACCAGCTCAAGCGCATCGAAGCCGACCTGGACGTCTGAGGCCGGGGCCCGGGGCGGCAGGGCCTCAGTGGCCGCTGTGGTCCGCCCCGGCCTCCACCGACCCGCCCAGCTGCTTCTGCACCGGCTTCAGCGCCGCGGTCTCCGCCTGGACCACCCAGCGGGTGCCCACCAGGTACGAGCCGCCGTACGGCTCCGCGTCGTCCAGCCAGGCGCGCTGGCCCTTATCCGAGGCGAAGGTGAGCAGTACGTACGTCTGGTTCGCCGTACTGCAACTGCCCTGGCGCAGCTCCGCACTGTCGGTCTGCACCGAGGCCGTGCAGCCGATGGCACTGGCGATCCGCTCCAGCTTCACCGACCCGCCGTCGGCCTGCTGCCCGCCGGCCGACGACCCGCAGCCCGCCGCCAGCAGCCCCGCAGCCGCCACCGCTGCCCACCGTACGCGCGTCACACGACCTCCCTGCGTTAACCGGGGGCCGATGCTAGCCAGCCGACGCCCTCCGGCGACCGGTCGGAGGGAATCCGGCGCCCCGGGAGCGCCCGTATGCCAAAATGCGTCCCCGCGCGTGCGGGACGCGTCCGATCGGGCATACTCATCGCGCCGCAGCTGCTGGTCAGGCCGCGCCGTGACCCGGCGGGAGACCATCGGTACACGGTCACGACCCACGGCGCGCCCGCCACACCCTGAGCGGATGTCGCCGCAGCCCCCGACAGGGAGGAGAGCGCCGCCATGTCTCACGACGGCCAACCGCCGGTGGACCGACAGCTGCCCACCGAGGAGGCCCGCGACCTGCTCGCGCTCGTACGCGAGCTGGCACAGCGGGAGATCCGACCCTCGGCGGCCGAGGAGGAGGACGCGGGCGTCTTCCCGCGCGACACCTTCACCCTCATCGGCCAGGCCGGTCTGCTGGGCCTGCCCTACGCCGAGGAGTACGGCGGCGGAGGACAGCCCTACGAGGTCTACCTCCAGGTCCTCGAGGAGCTTGCCGCCGCCCGGCTCACCATCGGGCTCGGCGTCAGCGTCCACACCCTGGCCTGCCACGCCCTGGCGTACTTCGGCAGCAAGGAACAGCGCACGGAGCACCTGCCCGCCATGCTCGGCGGCTCCCTCCTGGGCGCCTACTGCCTCTCCGAGCCCGCCTCCGGCTCCGACGCGGCGTCCCTGCGCACCCGAGCCGTCCGGGACAGCGCCGCGGACACCTGGTCCATCGACGGAACCAAGGCCTGGATCACCCACGGCGGCATCGCCGACTTCTACACCGTGCTCGCCCGCACCGGGGCCGAAGGACCGCGCGGCATCACCGCCTTCCTCGTTCCCGGTGACGCGGCGGGCCTGTCGGCGGCCCGGCCCGAGAAGAAGATGGGCATGAAGGGCTCGCCCACCTCCCAGGTCCACTTCGACGGCGTTACCGTCCCCGACGCCCGCCGCCTCGGCGACGAGGGCCAGGGCTTCACCATCGCCCTGTCCGCCCTCGACTCCGGCCGCCTCGGCATCGCCGCCTGCGCCATCGGCCTCGCCCAGGGCGCCCTGGACGAGGCCCTCGAATACACCATGGGCCGACGCCAGTTCGGCCGCCCGCTGGTGGACTTCCAGGGCCTGCGCTTCATGCTCGCCGACATGGCCACCAAGATCGAGGCCGGCCGCGCCCTCTATCTCGCCGCCGCCCGACTGCGCGACTCCGGCCGGGAGTTCTCCCGCCAGGCCGCCATGGCCAAGCTCTTCTGCACCGACGCCGCGATGCAGGTCACCACTGACGCCGTCCAACTCCTCGGCGGTTACGGCTACACCGCGGACTTCCCCGTGGAGCGCTACATGCGCGAGGCCAAGGTCCTGCAGATCGTCGAGGGCACCAACCAGATCCAGCGGATGGTCATCGCCCGCCACCTCGCCGGGCCCGAGAGCGCCCCGTAGAACGCCACGGTGCCGCGCCACCAGGGGCGCGGCACCGCCGAACAGTCCGCGGTCGTGCTTAGAGGCAGCGCGAATAGGTGGGGCGGCGTCGCGTGCCGATGGCTCTTGCCTGGCGGCGTTGTGGTCGGTCGACGACGTCCCCCAGCCTGGCGGCTGGGTGGGGGTCCTCCCGGACGGAGTCCGGGGGAGAGTGCCCCCACCGCCTTGCCAGACTCGGCCCTCGCTCCGCTCCTTCACCCACCCCACCTATTCGCGCGGCCTCCTAGCTAAGCCGCCCGCTGCAACGGCATCCGGAACGGCCGCGATCCGGCGCCGCCCACATGCGAGAACGGCTGGGTACGCCAGTCGAGCCCGGCCGGCAGCGTCAGCAGCACCCCGAAATCCGACTCGTCGGCCTCGTCCGCCTCCCCAGCGGTGGGCTCGGCGTCCCGCGCGGCACGCCCCGAACCGGGGCAGACCGTCAGGCCGAAGGGATTCCACGGCGTCGGGCACAACGCGTGCTCCGGCAGTACGTCCTCGTCCGCGAGGAGCGCGATCGGGCGGGCGCAGTCGGGGCAGGCCACCCGGTAGATCTCATAACCCTCGTCGTCGAAACCGTCCTCGGCGTCCTCCGCCTCCGCCGTGACCAGCTCGAACGCCGGGATGCGTTCGTGCTCCTCCTCGAGCGCGGCGTCCATCCGTTCGCCGCCGCGACTGTGCCGTGCATGGGTGCGCATAGATGCATTCCCCCTCAGGAAGGGCGCCCTCAGTGTGGCCGGCCGGGCGCCTCGGCCTCGACCATAGCGAGCACTTCCCTTCCGCCGCCCCGGGTAATCGCGGCTATCCCCGCGAGCGAAGACGCAGGGTGTGGCCTTCGTCACATCCTGCGTCCCGCGGGTCCCTCCGGTCAGCCGACGTCGACCCAGTCGAAGGTGCGCTGGACGGCCTTCTTCCAGCCTGCATAACCGGCGGAGCGCTGTTCGTCGGTCCACTGGGGGTCCCAGCGGCGGGACTCGTGCCAGTGCTCGCGCAGTTCGTCGGTGTCGCGCCAGAAGCCGGTGGCCAGACCGGCCGCGTAGGCGGCGCCCAGGGCGGTGGTCTCGGCGACGACGGGGCGGCTGACGGGGACGTTGAGGATGTCGGCCTGGGTCTGCATGCACAGTTCGTTGGCGGTGACACCGCCGTCGACCTTGAGGACGTCCAGGTGCACTCCGGAGTCCTGTTCCATCGCCTCGACCACGTCGCGGCTCTGGTAGCAGATCGACTCGAGCGTGGCGCGGGCCAGGTGCGCGTTGGTGTGGAAGCGCGCCAGGCCGACGATCGCACCACGGGCGTCGGAGCGCCAGTACGGTGCGAACAGGCCGGAGAAGGCCGGAACGAAGTAGATTCCCTCGCTGCCGGGCACGGTCCGGGCCAGTCGTTCGCTCTCCGCCGCGTCGCTGATGGCGTGCATCTGGTCGCGCAGCCACTGCACGGCCGACCCCGTCACGGCGATGGAGCCCTCCAGGGCGTAGACGGCGGCCTCGTCACCGAACTTGTAAGCGACGGTGGTGATGAGCCCGTGGCTGGAGTGCACGGCCTCGGTCCCGGTGTTCAGGAGCAGGAAGTTGCCGGTGCCGTACGTGTTCTTGGCTTCGCCGACCGCGAAGCAGACCTGCCCGACGGTGGCGGCCTGCTGGTCGCCGAGAACCCCGGTGATGGGCACTGGTGTGCGCAGCGGACGGCTGGTGCGGGTGGTGCCGTACGCGTCCGCATCGGAACTGGGGGTGATCCGCGGGAGCATCCGGCGGGGAATGCCGAAGATGCCGAGGAGTTCGTCGTCCCAGTCGAGGGTCTCCAGGTCCATCAGCATCGTACGGCTGGCGTTGGTGACATCCGTGGCGTGGATGCCGCCGTTGGGGCCGCCCGTGAGGTTCCACAGCACCCACGAGTCGGTGGTGCCGAACAGGACGTTGCCCTGTTCCGCGGCCTCGCGTACCCCGTCGACGTTCTCCAGGATCCACTTGATCTTGCCGCCGGAGAAGTACGTGGCCGGCGGCAGGCCCGCCCGCCGGCGGATCAGGTCGCCGTGTCCGTCCCGTTCCAGGGCGGAGGCGATGGTGTCGGTCCGGGTGTCCTGCCAGACGATGGCGTTGAAGTAGGGCTGGCCGGAGCGGGGGTCCCATACGACGGTGGTCTCGCGCTGGTTGGTGATGCCGATGGCGGCGAGGTCGGACGCCGAGATTCCGGCGGAGCGCACGGCGTTCTGGATGGCGACGTTGGTGCGTTCCCAGATCTCGACCGGGTCGTGTTCGACCCAACCGGGTCGTGGCAGGTACTGGGTGTGCTCCAGCTGGTGCTTGGTCACTTCGTTGCCGTCGTGGTCGAAGATCATGAAGCGACTGCTGGTGGTCCCCTGGTCCACCGCGCCTACGAAGTCCGCCATGGCTGCTGCCTCTTGTGGGTGATGGTGAGCGAGGGGTGATGGTGAGCGAGGGGTGATGGGTGGTCCGGGTCCGGCGGTTCCCGTGCCCGTCAGGCCTCGGGGCGAGTCGGGGCCCGTCCCGGGGGTTCGGGCGCCATGGTGGGCAGGAACCGCCCGACGAAGAAGTTGTAGGCGACGCCGCCGACTATGCCGCCGACCAGCGGGCCGGCGATCGGCACCCAGAAGTAGAAGTTGCCCCATTGATCACGCCAGGCCGTTCCGTATCCGGTGAGGTAGCTGGCCAGCCGGGGCCCGAAGTCACGGGCCGGGTTGATCGCGTATCCGGCGTTCGTGCCCCACGCCATGCCGATCGCCACCACGATCAGGCCGGTGATGAACGGCCCCATGTTGGCGCCGGGCGGGGCGTTCAGCAGGTCGGTGATGGCCAGGATCACCATCAGCAGGATCGCCGTGCCGATCACCTGGTCGCGGAACGCGCCCCACTCGTGCACCCCGGCAGCGATTGACCCGTTGCCGGGCAGCGTGGAGAAGACGAACTGCGTCTTGAAGGTGTGACCCGGGTCGGCCTTGGCCAGGACTTCGGTGTAGTTCCAGCGCACCAGCAGGGCGGCGGCGAACGCGCCGGCCGTCTGGGCCAAGGCGTAGGGGACGACCTTCTTCCACGGGAAGCCCCTGAAGACCGCCAGCGTGACGGTCACCGCCGGGTTGAGATGGGCGCCGCTGATCCTCGCCGCCACATAGACGCCGAGAGTGACACCCAGGCCCCAGGCCCAGGCGATGCTGTCGTGGTTGCCCAGTCCTCCCGGCGGGTTGGTGAGGGCCCCGCCGGCGACCACCTGGGCCACGACCCCGGCGCCGAACAGGATCAGAACCATCGTTCCGGCGAACTCCGCCGACAGCTCGCGGATCAGACCTGAATGGCGGGTACGTGTCGCCATGGCTTCCCACTTCCTGCCAGTCGCGCGAGGACCGGCTCCGGCCTGCCGCCCCCCCCGCCGGGGGCGCGACAGGCCGTGACGAAGGGTCGCCCGCTCCGTGGACCCCGAGGTCACGCGGCGAGCGTGGGGTGCAGCACCACCTTGGTGAAACCCTCGATCCGCTTGTCGAACTTGTCGTACGCCATCGGCGCCTGATCCAGCGGCAGTTCGTGCGAGACGACGAAGCTCGGCTTGGCCCGACCGGCGATGATCAGGTCGCGCAGCTGGCGGTTGTACAGCTTCACGTTGCACTGGCCGGTACCCATGCGCTGACCCTTTTCGAACATCTTGCCGATCGAGACCAGCAGCTGTCCCTGCTTGGCGTGCTCGTCCGGTGCGCCCGGGTCGGAGGGCACGTACAGACCCGGCACACCGAGC
This sequence comes from Streptomyces soli, assembly GCF_003999195.1. GTDB lineage: Bacteria > Actinomycetota > Actinomycetes > Streptomycetales > Streptomycetaceae > Actinacidiphila > Actinacidiphila soli. The sequence continues at coordinate 8,731 of NZ_RJVR01000303.1, read as the reverse complement.
ATGCCGGTCGGCCGGACCGTCATAATGAGCGTGTTGAGGACGACCGCCGGCTCCTCGTGGCTGGCGTCGCGGGAGTGGGCCTGGTAGCCGACCGCGTCCACGCCCTTGTCCGTGCCCTCGCCGTCGGTCTGCTCGCGGATCTGCTCCGCCGGGTCGGCCTGGGTGAAGTCGATCGGGATGGCCCCGATCTCCTCCGCCTTGGCCAGCCGCTCCGGCACCCGGTCCACGACGAACACCTTCGACGCCCCGCGCAGCAGCGCCGAGTAGGCAGCCATCAGGCCCACCGGGCCGGCGCCGTAGACGGCAACGCTCTCGCCCGGGGACACCTTGGCCAGCTCGCAGCCGTGGTAGCCGGTCGGGAAGATGTCGGCGAGCAGCACGAAGTCCGTCTCCCACTCGTCGCCCGGTGGCAGCTTCAGACAGTTGAAGTCGGCGTACGGCACGCGCAGATGCTCGGCCTGGCCGCCCGTGTAGGGACCCATCGCCACATACCCGTAGGCGCCGCCGGCGAAGCCGGGGTTCACCGTCAGGCAGAAGCCGGTGAACCCGGCGAGGCAGTTCTTGCAGAAGCCGCAGGCCACGTTGAACGGCATGACGACCCGGTCACCCGGCTTGAGCGAGGTCACGCCCGAGCCGATCTCCTCGATCACGCCGAGGTTCTCGTGCCCGAACACGATCCCCGGCTGGGCCGCGGTGCGGCCCTCGTACATGTGCAGATCGGATCCGCAGATCGCCGTCGACGTCACGCGTACCAACACATCGTTCGGGTGCTGGATCCGAGGGTCCTCCACCTCCTTCACGGCAACGTCGAAGGGGTGTTCGTAGACGACCGCCTTCATCTCCACTCACCTCCGGTGAGGAGTACTTCCGGTCGGCGGCGGCACGCGGGACCGTGAATCCTGCGGGTCGGCTCTCCTCATGACCGCCGGATATATCCAGATAAACCCCGCTCGGTCGGGACGGCAAGGCGGCGGACCGACGTGATCGCCGCGGCCGGCGCCTGCTGCCGGCCTGCCAGGACCCGCCGATCACCCGATGATCCCGGATATCCCACGGGACCATGGACCCTGTAGGTTCTTGCGCTGTGGAGGAGCTGGACCGGCACATCGTGGAACTTCTCGTCGCTGACGGGCGCATGAGCTACACCGACCTGGGCAAGGCCACGGGCCTGTCCACCTCGGCTGTGCATCAGCGCGTACGCCGCCTGGAACAGCGCGGGGTGATCCGCGGCTACGCCGCCATCGTCGACCCCGAAGCGGTGGGCCTGTCGCTGACGGCGTTCATCTCCGTCGCGCCCTTCGACCCCAGCGCGCCCGACGACATCGCCGAGCGCCTCGCCGAGGTCCCCGAGATCGAGGCCTGCCACAGCGTCGCCGGCGAGGAGAACTACATCCTCAAGGTCCGCGTCGCCACCCCCGGCGAACTCGAACACCTCCTCGCCCGAATCCGCACCCTCGCCGGCGTCTCCACCCGCACCACGGTCGTCCTCTCCACCCCATACGAAGCGCGCCCGCCGCGCATCTGAGTCAGGCCCTAGGCTTCGTAGGTCGGCACAATCCCGAAGCAATTCTGCGAGGCAGCACCACATGACCCAGGCCACCCCCGAGCGGAGCGGAACCGTGCTGCTGCGCGGCGGCTTCGTCTACAGTCCGGCCGACCCGTTCGCGACCGCGATGGTCACCGACGGCGACACCGTCGCCTGGATCGGCTCCGAGGGCGCCGCGGACTCCTTCGCCACCGGGGTGGACGAGGTCGTGGACCTGGCCGGCGCGCTGGTCACGCCGGCGTTCGCCGACGCGCATGTGCACACCACCTCTACGGGTCTCGCGCTCACCGGCCTCGACCTGGGTGCCGCCGCGACGCTCGCCGACGCCCTCGCCCGGACCACCGCGTACGCGGCCGCCAACCCCGGCCACCGGGTCCTGCTCGGCCATGGCTGGGACGAGACCCGGTGGCCCGAGGGCCGTCCGCCGACGCGGGCCGAGCTGGACGCCGCGACGGGGGGTCGGCCGGCGTACCTGACGCGTACCGACGTGCACTCGGCGGTCGTGACCACCGCGCTGCTCGACCTGGTGCCCGGAGTCCGGGGCCTGGCCGGCTTCCACGAGGAGGGCGGACCACTCACTCGTGACGCCCACCACGCCGCACGCCGCGCCGCCCACGAGGCCGTCACGCCCGCCCAGCGCGAGGCGGCCCAGCGCGCCGCCCTGCGGCATGCCGCCTCGCTCGGCATCGGCTCCCTCCATGAGTGCGCGGGCCCCGACATCTCCTCCGAGGACGACCTGACGGGCCTGCTGGCGCTCGCCGCCGGGGAACCCGGTCCGCGCGTCTTCGGCTACTGGGCCGAGGCCGCCGCCAACCACACCGACCTCGACCGGATCCGCGCCCTCGGCGCCATCGGGGCCGGGGGAGACCTCTTCGTCGACGGTTCGCTCGGCTCGCACACCGCCTGCCTGCACGCCCCCTACGCCGACGCTGCCCACACCGGCACCGGCTACCTCGACGCCGCCGCCATCGCTGACCACGTCGCCCTGTGCACCGAGGCCGGGATCCAGGCCGGCTTCCACGCCATCGGTGACGCGGCCGTCGCCGCCGTCACCGAAGGCGTACGCAAGGCCGCCGAGCGCGCCGGCCTGGACCGCGTGCGATCCCTGCGCCACCGCGTCGAGCACGCCGAGATGATGACCCCGGACACCATCGCCGACTTCGCGGAGCTCGGTCTCGTCGCCTCCGTACAACCCGCCTTCGACGCCACCTGGGGCGGCGAGGACGGCATGTACGCCCAGCGCCTGGGCGCCGACCGGGCCCGCACCCTCAACCCGTACGCGGCGATGGTGCGGGCAGGCGTGCCGCTCGCCCTCGGGTCCGACAGCCCGGTCACCCCGCTCGACCCCTGGGGCACCGTCCGGGCCGCCGCCTTCCACCGCACCCCCGCCCACCGCATCTCTGTGCGCGCCGCCTTCACCGCCCACACCCGGGGCGGCTGGCGCGCCGCCGGACGCGACGACGCGGGCGTCCTGGCACCCGGCGCCCCCGCCGACTACGCGGTCTGGCGTACCGGCGACCTCGTCGTCCAAGTCCCCGACGAACGGGTCGCCAACTGGTCCACCGACCCGCGCTCCGGCACCCCCGGTCTGCCCGATCTGACCCCCGGGACCACGCTGCCCACCGCGCTGCGCACCGTTGTCGCTGGACAGACGGTCTTCGCACGGCCGGAGGAGTGACGCCGGGCTCCGGCATGCGGCCGAACGGTGTCCCAAGTGCCGTCCAAAGCGGCCTCAACAGGCCCGCACTGACCTGCTGATTTGAGTAAAAGGACCAGGTCAAACCGCTGTTGACAGTGAACGGTGCGGGGCGAGTAGTTTCGGCCGGGTCCACCGCAGGACGTCCGACCGGGGATCCTCCGCTAACCGCCGACCGCCGCTGGGCCGTGGGGCCGCGCCACACGGGCGTGCCTCCACTGGCAGCCAGGTCCAGTGTTCGCGGCGCGGGGCGCGGCTCGCCTCACGGCGAGGTGCCGCCGGCCGGCAGGTGTGACCCGGGGAGGGACCCGGCGCCCAGTAGACAACGGCCTTGTCGCCGACCCGCAGCCAGCGGGTCCCAGGTCGGCCCGAAGGGCGTTCCGGGCCCCTCTCCGCAGATCCCCCCAGTGAGGGGAGCCGGAAGAACCCACCCCCGGCCCGCGCGTAACCCCATCCGAGGTACGGTCACCTACACAGTCACCACCTGCAAGGAAGGCCGCGACCGTGCGCGTGCGCCCCGAAACCGCGCCGGCCCCCGCCGGCCCGGCGACCGATACGCCTCCCGTCGGAGAGCCGGATCCGCGGCCGGCACCCGGCCGCCCGGGCCGGCTCCGCCGAGCCCGCGAGGCCGCTCGCCGGGGAGCCCCCCGCTCCTCCGTCGCCGCCGTACTGGGCCTCGCGCTGGCCGCCGCCTTCCCTCCGTACGACATATGGCCGCTGTCGCTGATCGCCGTCGCCGGGCTCGCCCTCCTCGTGCGGGGCCGCACCGCCCGCCAGGGCGCCTGGACCGGCTTCGCGTTCGGCTTCCCGTTCTTCGTATGGCTGCTGCAGTGGCTGCATGTCGTCGGCTGGGACGCCGTCGTAGGCCTGTCGGCCATCGAGGCGGTGTTCATCGCCGCCCTGGGCGCCGGCCTCGCGGTCACCTCGCGGCTGCCGGCCTGGCCGCTGTGGGGCGCCTGCCTGTGGGTTGCCGAGGAACTGGTCCGTGACCGGCAGCCGTTCGGTGGCTTCCCGTGGGGCCGGCTGGCCTTCGCCAACACCGGTTCGCCCTTCACCCCGCTCGCCGCGCTCGGGGGCGCACCGCTGGTGACCTTCGGCGTCGCCCTCTCCGGCGGCCTGCTGGCGGCGGCCGCCCTGGCCGCGTACCGGCTCCGCGGCAACCCCCGCACCGTCCGCGCCGCGCTCCCGGCCGTCGGGGCCACGGCCCTCGCCGGAGCCGTCCTGGCCTCCGGCTACGGCGTCCCGGTGCCCACGAACGCCACCGACAGCGTCCAGGTGGCCATCGTCCAGGGCAACGTCCAGCAGCCCGGCATGCACTTCCTGGGCCGCCCGCGGAAGATCCTCCAGAACCACGTCCAGGCGACCCTCAAACTGGCCGCCGACGTCAAGGCGGGCAAGGTCGCCAAGCCCGACCTGGTGATCTGGCCGGAGAACTCCTCCGATCTCGACCCCTTCAACGACCCCCAGACGTACGCCGACATCACCGAGGCCGTCCAGGCCATGGGCGTACCCATCCTCGTCGGCGCGCTCGTCGACGGCCCGGACGCGACCCACGTCCAGAACGAGGGCATCGTCTGGGACCCGGTGACCGGCCCCGGCGCCTCCTACACCAAGCAACACCCCGTGCCCTTCGGCGAGTACGTGCCGTACCGCACGGAGCTGACGAAGGTCATCAAGCGGCTCGACCAGATCCAGCGCGACTTCTACCCCGGCAAGAGCACCGGCGTCCTCAACATCGGCGGGGCGAAGCTCGGCGACGTGATCTGCTTCGAGGTCGCCTATGACGGGATCGTGCACGACACCGTCAAGGCCGGCGCTCGCGCCCTGGTCGTGCAGACCAACAACGCCACCTACGGTCTTACCGGCCAGCCCGAGCAGCAGCTCGCGATGTACAGGTTGCGGGCCGTCGAGCACGGCCGTGCCGTCGTCGCCGCCGCCACCAGTGGCATCAGTGCCGTGGTCTCGCCCGACGGCACGATCGAACAGCGCACCAAAGAGTTCACCCAGGACGTTCTCAGCGCGAAAGTGCCGCTGCGTGACGAGATGACGATCGCCGACCGAGTCGGCGAGCTTCCCGAATGGACCCTCGCTATGGTGGGTCTCCTGTCCTGCGCCGGAGCCTTCGCGCTCGGCAGGCGGGGACGTACGGAAGCGAAGGGACAGCAGCAGTGAGCGATGAGGGGCAGCGGAGCTTCAGCCCGCTCGGCAAAGTGTTGGTGATCATCCCGACCTACAACGAGGCCGACAACATCCAGCCGATCGTCGCCCGGGTCCGCTCGGCCGTGCCCGACGCGGACATCCTGGTCGCCGACGACAACAGCCCCGACGGCACCGGCAAGCTCGCCGACGAGCTCGCGGCCGCCGACGAGGCGGTGCACGTCCTGCACCGTAAGGGCAAGGAAGGCCTCGGCGCCGCCTACCTCGCGGGCTTCCGCTGGGGCATCGACCACGGCTACGGCGTGCTGGTCGAGATGGACGCCGACGGCTCCCACCAGCCCGAGGAACTGCCCCGGCTGCTCACCGCCCTCAAGGGCGCCGACGTCGTCCTCGGCTCCCGCTGGATCCCCGGCGGCCGGGTGGTCAACTGGCCCAGGTCCCGCGAAATCCTCTCGCGCGGCGGCAGCACCTACTCCCGCCTCCTCCTCGACGTGCCGATCCGCGACGTCACCGGCGGCTACCGCGCCTTCCGCAAGGAGACCCTGGAGGGCCTCGGCATCGAAGCGGTTGCCTCGGCGGGCTACTGCTTCCAGGTCGACCTGGCCTGGCGCGCGGTCAAGGCCGGCTTCCATGTGGTGGAGGTGCCGATCACCTTCGTGGAACGCGAGCGCGGCGACAGCAAGATGAGTCGTGCCATCGTCCTCGAGGCGTTCTGGCGGGTCGGGGCCTGGGGGATCACCTCCCGGGTCGGCAAGGTGGGCAGGGCCGTCAACCGCCGCTACTGAGCGGCCAGGCACAATTGATCGTATGACGACTTCCGCCCCGCCCCCGCAGGCTCCCCAGCAGCGGCGGTCCCGCGCCCGTACGATCCTGCCGCTGGCAGTGGCCGCCTGGGCCGTGCTGGAGATCTGGCTGCTGACCGTCGTGGCCCGCGCCGCCGGAGGCTTCACGGTCCTGCTGCTGCTCGTCGCGGGGTTCGTCTTCGGCGCGATGGCGGTCAAGCGCGCCGGACGCAGCGCGTGGCGGAGCCTGGCCGAGTCCATGCAGCCGGCCGCCGGTACCGGGCCCGCGGAGGACGGGGCACGAGAGAAGGGCGGTCAGGGCGCCGGCCTGGCGATGCTCGGCGGTCTGCTGCTGATGGTGCCGGGCTTCCTCTCCGACGCCGTCGGCCTGCTGTGCCTCTTCCCGCCGACCCAGGCGCTGCTGCGCAAGGCCGGCGGACGCGCCCTGGACCGCCGCCGGGCGGCGTACGATCCCGGGACGCTCGGTGATCTCTTCCAGCAGGCCCGTACGGCGGACGAGCAGCTACGGATCCACCGCCCCGACGGCAAGGTCATCCAGGGCGAGGTCGTCGAGCGGGACGGAGACGTTTCCGGGAACGACGAAAACCCCGGGTCGCGGCGCTGATCCAGTGCCCCGTCCCGGGGTGCAGAGCGATACCGGGCCCGCCCCTCACGGGCCCGTACCTCACGTCAAGCGGTCTTGCGGTTGTCGCGCGGATGCACCGCGATGTTCATGGCCCCGGAGCGCAGGACAGCGAGGCGCTCGGCCAGCACTTCCTCCAGCTCCTCGAGCGTACGGCGCTCCATGAGCATGTCCCAGTGTGTGCGCGCGGGCTTGGTCTCTTTCTTCTCCGGGCCCTCTCCGTCCACCAGTAGAGCGGTCTGGCCACAGGCGCGGCACTCCCACTCCGGCGGAATCTCGGCCTCAACCGAGAACGGCATCTCAAATCGATGTCCGTTCCGGCATGCGTACTCAACGGTCTGGCGCGGTGCCAGATCGATGCCGCGGTCGGTCTCGTAGCTCGTCGCCCCGAGTCGCGTGCCGCGGAGAGCTCGCTCACTCATGAATCGTGCCTCCCGGGCTTTGTCGCCCACAGGACAGGTGTCGCTGTCGTCGTCATCCGGTCAACGTCCGGTCGGCGGTGAAGATTCCCGTTTCGGGACATGCGCCCGCCCGTCGCCCACCACCACCTTTGTCAGGAGGCGCTGGCGCGCCGCGCTTTTCCTTCCGTCGTGCCGCCCCTTTTCGTACCCATCGGCGCCCGTTTTGTCACATCTGACGAGAGATGTCACCCTGCGCCTTCCTGTCCTTGACGCGCAGTAACGGTCCATCCGGCGGGCCAACGGCGTACACTACCGGCCCGCAGCCCGCGCGGCTAAATCGTCTCGGGGACCGGATTCCCCGCGGCCGCCACCGCCCGCCTCACCGGCACCCTCGCCAGCAGGACGAAACCGATCGCGAAGAACGCCACCAACGAGATGATCGCGTCCCGGTAGCTACCGGTCAGCTGGTACGTCAACCCGAAGAGCAGCGGCCCCAGCCAACTCGTGCCCCGATCGCTCACCTCGTACACCGAGTAGTACTCGGCTTCCTTGCCGCGCGGCACCATGTGCGAGAACAGCGACCGCGAGAGCGCCTGGCTGCCGCCCAGCACCATCCCGATTGCCGCCGCCAGAACGAAGAACCACACCGGCTCACCCGCCGGCAGGAAGTACCCCGCGCCGATCGTCACCGTCCACGCCACCAGCGACCCGAGGACGGTCTGCCGCGCCCCGTACCGCGCGGCCAGCCTGCCCAGCAGCAGGGCGCCCGCCACCGCCAGCACCTGCACCAGCAAAATGGCCGCGATCAGCGTCGACTGGCCCAGGCCCAGCTCCTCCGAGCCGTACACCGAGGCCTGCGAGATCACCGTCTGCACGCCGTCGTTGTAGACCAGGTACGCCAGCAGGAAGCTCAGCGTCAGCGGATACCGGCGCATGTCCCGTACGGTCACCGCGAGCTGCCGGAAGCCCTGTCCCAGCGAGCCCCCCTCGCCGGTACCGGCGGAGGGCGAGGGCACCCCGCGCTCGCGCAGCCGCAGCAGCGGAATGACCGTGAAGGCGCCCCACCACAGCCCGGCCGAGGCCAGGCAGATCCGCACCGCCACCCCCTCCGACATCCCGAAGGCGTCGTGCTGGAGGAACAGCACCAGATTCGCCACCAGCACCACCGACCCGCCCGCGTAGCCGAAGGCCCAGCCACGCGAGGAGACCGCGTCCCGCTCGTCCGGCTCGGCGATCTGCGGCAGGAAGGAGTTGTAGATCACCACCGACGCCGCGTAGGCGACATTCGCCGTGACCAGCAGCGCCCCGCCCAGCAGATACCGGTCCCCGGACAGGAAGAACATCCCCATCGTCGCCCCGGCCCCGATGTACGCGAAGACACCCATCAGCGGCTTCTTGCGACCCGTACGGTCCGCCATCGCCCCGGCCAGCGGCATCACGAAGACGGACAGCAGCACGGAGGCGGAGATCGCGTACGCGAAGTACGACCCGGCGCGGACTGGTATC